>NZ_JCAMOR010000042.1:0-66353 GCF_059512385.1 Bradyrhizobium sp. Crot121
CAGCCAGCATGGTGAATCAGAAACCGCCTGATTTGGGAATCCCAAATCGATTCAAGCTAACTTCATTCCGCTTTAGAGCGTATCTCGGCCTGGCAGCTGACACACGCTGACCGAGTTGCAAGATGGCCTTGCCACGCATCGCGGGCAAGGAAAACCTGTTCATTTGACTGATGTCGTTTGATACTCGTCGGCGACTGTGGCCTCAGCGACGCAGGTTCCGCTGCTCAGAGCGTTTTCGAGCGAAGCGGAGACCGGTTCGCGTGAAGAAAACGCGTCAGAACAAGAATCTGGAGCTTCGGTTCTGATTCCATCAGAACCGAAAGTGCTCCAGAGGCTTCTCATTCCGTGTTGAGCAGTCGACCGCATTGCGTCCTCACGACGGTGTAGCACTCACAGGCGGTTTTCTGCAGACCTTCGAGATCGATGATTTCGATATTCCCGCGGCTGTAGCGGATCAGCCCAGCTTCCTGGAATGCGTGTGCCACGATCGAAATGGCATTACGCCGGACGCCGAGCAACTGCGACAGACATTCCTGCGTCAACGGGAGTGGTTCTCCGCCGCACAACTCTCGCGCGTGCAGCAGCCAGCGTGACAGCCGGGATTCGACCGTGTGAGATGCATGACATGTCGCGGCTTGCTGGGCCTGCACGGACATCGCCTGCTGGTGCCTGACCAGAACTTGCCGCAGAGTGCTGCTCGTCTCCATCGCGGCGCGCAGGCGATCGGTTGCGAGAACCGAGGCGATGCCGGGTATGATGACGACGGCATCCGCCAGCGATGGTCCGTCATGGAGCACGGCAGTGCCGCCGACAATGCTGTCGCGTCCAATCTTGGCGACTTCGACGGTTTCACCTTCCGTGAAGCCGACGATCAGTGAAACCACACCGCTATGCGGCAGATAGACATCGCCGATCGGCGCACCGGCCTCGAACAGCACGGCGTCTTTCGTCAGCTCGACGATTGCGAGATGCGGCCGCAGCAACTCGATTTCCGCCGCCGGCAGAGTCTGCAACAGATGATTGGACGGACGCGATGATCCAGACATTCCTTCTCCTGCCGAAAGGCGGGAGCTCACCGTCTCGCGTCACCTACTCATGGCATGTCGGATAGCGCGAAGAATAGCTTTCCCTCACGATTGCACAAGAGCTACACGCGCGTGGCTATACACCTTACCGGGCAGATAGACGTTTTCGTTTGCGACCGAACCAAAAATCGCGCGCTGATTCGTGCGAGGTGGGACAAGCGATCAACGGCGAAACGGCTGTGCGAATGGCGGCGCTGTGTGTATGCGAAATACCACGCACGATCGAAAGGAACTTGTTCGCGCAACGTGGCTGTCTTCTCCGACGAGACGAGCACGAAACATTCCAAATCCATCACGCTCGCTTTGTCTGTCGACGACGAGAGTTGCTGCTGTGCGATCCGCGATCGCAATCCATCATGCGTGCTGCTGTTTCGATCTGCGCGTTCACACTTGCGATCATCTCAGTAGAACTACTGAGAAATGCGTCTGCGCGCGGAGTTTCTGGGTATTTGTACTGAGGAGCGATTTAACGAACGGGTAGCGCCGCCGGAACAGTGTGGCACGGTCGCCGGAGTGAAGTTTCCGGCGGCTGCGTCAATCGTGTGTTCATCCAGAAGGGTATCAAACTATGTCCGGCATTATTCTCTCGGCTTCGGTTCGCCAGAACCTGCTCTCGCTGCAGTCGACCGCTGATCTGCTCGCCACCACGCAGAGCCACCTTTCGACCGGCAAGAAGGTCAACTCGGCCCTCGACAATCCCACCAACTATTTCACCGCCGCCTCGCTCGACAACCGCGCAAGCGACATCAACAACCTGCTCGATGGCATCGGCAATGGCGTGCAGGTGCTGCAGGCAGCCAACACCGGCATCACCTCGTTGCAGAAGCTGGTCGACAGCGCCAAGTCGATCGCCAACCAGGCGCTGCAGGCGACCTCAGGCTATTCGTCCAAGTCGACCGCCACGTCGGCGGCCGTGACCGGCGCGACGGCCACGAACCTGCTCGGCAACGCCGATACGGCCGCGACCGTGTCGGGCACCGCGGTCACCAACCTGGCCGGCACCGAAACCACCACCGCGGCCGGCTTTGCCAATGGCGACTCGTTCACCGTCAACGGCAAGACGATCACGTTCGCGACCGGCGGCGCTGGTGCCACCGCGGCCTCGACCACGGACGCTGCGGGCAACGTCACGATCAACCTGACATACACTGCCGGCGCCACCGACTCGACCGTGGCGGATGTTCTTACCGCGATCAATGGCATCACCGGTGGCACGTCGTCGGTCAGCGCCGGCAACGTCCTGACCATCAGCAACGCCGCCGCCGACAAGACCAACAGCATCACTCTTGGTGGGTCCAGCACGGTCCTCGCCAAGCTGGGTCTTACGGCCGGTGAGACCAAGCCGACCAATACCAAGGATAACCAGGTCCTCAGCATCGCTGCGATCGGCACCAAAGCGGCTCAGAACATCACCATCGGAACCGGCGCCGGTGCGGTGAACACCCTGGACGACCTCAACAAGAAGCTCGCCGACAGCAACCTGACGGCTTCGATCTCCAGCGATGGCAAGCTGAGCATCACGACTGCGAACGACGATGCGTCGGTTGATCTGACCGGCAAGATCACCGGCAGCGCCACGGGTGCTGGCGGTCTGCTCGGGACTCTCACCACGACCGCGCCTGTCAAGGACATCAACGCGCAGAACACCCGCGCCGATCTGGTCCGCCAGTACAATACGGTGATCGACCAGATCAAGACGACGGCGCAGGATGCGTCCTTCAACGGCATCAACCTGCTGAACGGCGATCAGCTCAAGCTGGTGTTCAACGAAACCGGCAAGTCGACGCTGACGATCAACGGCGTGACCAACGATCCGGCCGGCCTCGGCCTGGCGTCGTTGACTGCCGGGACCGACTTCATCGACAACGACAGCACCCAGACGGTTCTCACTTCGCTGAACAACGCGTCGAGCACGCTGCGTTCGCAGGCGTCGGCCTTCGGTTCGAACCTGTCGATCGTGCAGATCCGTCAGGACTTCTCCAAGAACCTGATCAACGTGCTGCAGACCGGCTCGTCCAACCTGACGCTGGCCGACACCAACGAGGAAGCGGCCAACAGCCAGGCGCTGTCGACCCGCCAGTCGATCGCGGTGTCCGCGCTGGCGCTTGCCAACCAGAGCCAGCAGAGCGTGCTCCAGCTCCTCCGCTGAGCGCTGCGACGAAACCGAACACGGAAGCGGCGGAGGCAACTCCGCCGCTTTCGGACTGACGAATTGCGAGACCGGATGGCGTCGCACCTGCTGCCGGTTTGCGCGACGAAGATTTCGAAGATTGAGGGCGAGCATGCCCCCGCGCCGTTGCCTAGAAAAGGAGACGATCATGCCGTTACGCGTCGAGCTGAAGCCGTTTGAACGGATCGTCATCGGCGAGACCGTGCTGATCAATTCCGGCACCCGCACGTCCTTCCTGATCGACGGCGAAGCGCCGATCCTGCGCGAACGGGACACCGTGACCGCGGAGACCGCCAACACCCCGGCGAGGCGGCTCTATCACTGCGTCCAGACCATGTATCTGAAGAACGAGGTCCAGCGTTATCGGACCGCCTATCTCGGCTTCGTCAAGGAGCTGCGGGAGGCCGATGCCAGCACGCGCGAGGCGCTCGATCTGGTTAACCGTCATGTCGCGGATGGCGCGCTTTACAAGGCGCTCAAGGAAATCCGCAAGCTGATGCAGCGCGAGCAGCAGCGCGCCGCGGCCTGAGCCTGCCGGCTCCGCCTCACACGCGAAAACTCCAGCGAATTCATTGTCTTCGTGTCTGGGCGCGCGACGGCCGTCGATGACGCGCCTCGGCGGTTCCCTGCCGCACGGTATCAACATGCCATCCGTATTCGCACGGACGGTAAAATTAAGTGGTTGTGAGCCGCCAAGGCCTATCGATTGATCAGCATCTACAAGAACAATCGAGAGGCGAATTCAGATGGACGATCCTCGTGTCGGCGAGCAGGTGCGGACCTGCCTTGTCGTCGATGATTCCAGCGTGGTGCGGAAAATCGCGCGCCGCTTCCTGGAAGAACTCAATTTCCAGATCATCGAGGCCGAGAACGGTGAGCGGGCACTGGACGCCTGTCGTCGTGCCATGCCCGCAGCGGTGCTGCTCGACTGGAACATGCCGGTGATGGACGGCCATGAATTCCTGCTCCATCTGCGCCGGCTGCCTGGCGGCGACCTGCCCAAGGTCGTGTTCTGCACGACCGAGAACAACATGGATCACATCTCGCGCGCGCTTGAGGCGGGCGCCGACGAATACATCATGAAGCCGTTCGACAAGGACATCATCGCCGCCAAGTTCCACGAAGTCGGCCTGTGTGCGGCCTCGATGCCCGCCTGATCATTCGAAATCTTTTGCGCCAAGAGGCCATCGTGAACGCTTCCGACTACGAGTATCTGCGCAAATTGCTCAAGGACCATTCCGGTCTCGATCTGTCCGCGGACAAGCAATATCTGATCGAAAGCCGCCTGCTGCCGCTGTCGCGCAAATGCGGTCTCTCCGGCATCGACGATCTCGTGCAGAAGATGAAGGGCGGATCGGCTCGCCACATCGCGCAGGTGGTCGAGGCCATGACTACCAACGAGACCTTCTTCTTCCGCGACAAGGCGCCGTTCGATCATTTCCGCGATACGATCATCCCGGAGCTGTTGAAGGCGCGGGCGGGCCGCAGGACGATCCGGATCTGGTGCGCCGCCGGCTCGACCGGGCAGGAGCCCTATTCGCTGGCGATGTGCCTGAAGGAGATGAGCGCGCAGCTTGCGGGCTGGCGCACCGAGATCCTCGCAACCGATCTGTCGCAGGATGTGCTGGAGAAATCCAAGGCCGGAATCTACAGCCAGTTCGAGGTGCAGCGTGGCCTGCCGATCCAATTGCTGGTGAAGTATTTCAAGCAGAACGGCGAGCTCTGGCAGGTCAACGCCGACATCCGCGCGATGGTGCAGCACCGGCAGCTCAACCTGCTGCATGACTTCGCGCAGCTCGGCACTTTCGACGTCATCTTCTGCCGCAACGTCCTGATCTATTTCGACCAGGACACCAAGATCAATATTTTCAACCGCCTCACCAGGTCGCTCGAAGGAGATGGCTTCCTGGTGCTCGGCGCGGCCGAAACCGTCGTCGGTCTGACCGACGTCTTCAAACCCTGTCCTGAAAAGCGCGGCCTCTATCGGCCGACCGGCACCCGTCCCGCGGTCGCCCCGATGGCGGCTGCCGCAATGCCCAGGATGGCCGCGATCGGAGGACGCTGACGATGAAGGAGACCAGCAGGGCAGCGGAGCGAGTGACATTCAGTCGCGGCTATGAGGTATGCATCATGGCTATCGATGGAACCTGGCGGCGCAATTGCGTGCTCAACGCCATCTCCGAGAATGACGCGGCCCTGAACGTCGAAGGCTCCATCCAGGGCCTCAACCTTAAGGAATTCTTCCTGCTGCTGTCCTCGACCGGGCTTGCCTACCGCCGCTGCGAACTGGTCCGCGTCAACGGCACCGAGATCGACATCCAGTTCATCCGGGGCAAGCCTGTGAGAAAGCGCCTCGCCGCGGCGTCGGGAACTGAAAGCCCCAAGACGGCCGGCTAAAGCGCGATAACTTTTCCTCGAATCGTCATCCCGCTCTAGCTCTTTGTTTGAGCATGATCTTTTTCGGAAAACCGGTTTCCACTTTTCCGGATCATGCTCTAGTTTAGCTGGTGCTCCATTGCCTTCGCCTCGAGCAGGAACTCGAGGGCCGCGCCGAGGCCGGCGTCGCATGCCTTCAGCGCCGCTCCCGCTACGGCATAGCGGGGCGTGACGTCATCAAGCACGAAAATGTCGGCGTCGGCGGCTTCCATGGAAGCAAGCGAGGTCTCGCAGACGATTGCGTTCTCGATCCGCGACAGGCTCGCCTGCACCTGCCCGATCAGGCACATCAGGTCCGAGACGATCGATTCATAGGCGTCGTTTCCATCGACGGCCTCGGCGGCGATATTGTTTCCTGCAGCTTTCTGCATGCGCATTCTCCACGGGAGCCTATCTTTAGCGACCGCGGTGCTACTTGTGCGTTAAGCCGTCGTCCCGTACAAATACGGGCCAATGCGATGCGATGTCGGTCGGAGCCATTGTTTCGGTTGCAGGTTTCACCAGTAGGGACGGAATGACCTATGGCTGAGAGTGCCCCCTCCCGCGGGGAGATTTTCGTAGTCGATGACGATCCCGCCGTCCGCGACACGCTTTCGATGGTGCTGTCCGCAGCCGGCTATCAGGTGATCTGTTTCGCCGACGGCGCCGCGCTGCTGTCGGTGGCGCGAACCAGGACGCCGGCCTGCATCCTGCTCGACGTCCACATCCCCGGCAAATCCGGCCTCGACATTCTCAAGGAACTGCACGGCGAGGAGTATCCGGCGCCGATCTTCATGATCTCGGGACAGGGCGACATCGCGATGGCCGTCAGCGCCATCAAGAACGGCGCGCTCGACTTCATCGAGAAGCCGTTCCGTGGCAGCGAGATCGTCGCTCGCCTCGACGAGGCGATCGGCGCCTATACGCGGCGCCAGGCCGACAGTTCCGCATCGCAGATAGCGACGCTGCATTTCCCGGGACGCGAGCCATTGACGCGGCGTGAGCGCGAGGTGCTGGAACAATTCACGGCGGGCGCTTCCAACAAGGAAGCGGGACGTCACCTCGGCATCAGCCCGCGCACGATCGAGGATCACCGCGCCAACATCATGAAGAAGCTCGGCGCCAGGAACGCCGCCGACCTCGTGCGCATCGTCATGACCGCGCAGCAGCAACAGCAGCGCTCGGCCTAGCCGTCGTCCCGGCTCAAGGCCCGGACGACATCGTCTTTTTTGCGCGGGCTAATTGCGACGTCTGATGCGATCGATTGCGTCGCTATCCAGCCAGCGCCTTGCGGATCATGATGGCCATGTCCGACTTGCGATAGGGCTTCGCCAGCAACAGCACGCCTTCGTCGAGCCGGCCGTGATGGATGATGGCATTCTCGGTGTAGCCCGAGGTGAACAGCACCTTCACGTCGGGCTTCAGCTTGTGGATCTCTTCCGCTAGCTGGCGGCCGTTCATGCCGGGCATGATCACGTCGGTGAACAAGAGGTCGAACGGTTTGCCGGCGCGGGTGATGGCGAGCGCGTCGGCAGCGTTTGCGGCATCCAGCGTGACATAGCCGAGCGAGTGCAATTGCGTCAGCACATAATCGCGCACCAGCTTGTCGTCCTCGACGACGAGGATGGTTTCGTTGCCGCCCTGCAGTTTCGCCGTGAGCGTCGGCTCGATCGTGGCCGTGGCGCTGGTCGCAGGCGGCAAGTACATCTTGACCGTGGTGCCGTGGCCTTCCTCGCTGTAGATCTTGATGTGCCCCGCCGACTGCTTGATGAAGCCATAGACCATGCTGAGGCCGAGCCCGGTGCCCTTGCCGGGCCCCTTCGAGGTGAAGAACGGATTGAACACCTTGTCGATGATGTCGGAGGGAATTCCGGTGCCGGTGTCGCTCACCGCGATCATCGCATAGCGCCCCGGCCGCACGTCGCCCTGCAGTCTTGCGTAGGTTTCGTCGAGGAACACGGTTCCCGTCTCGAGCACGAGCTTGCCGCCATCAGGCATCGCATCGCGGGCGTTGAGCGCGAGGTTGAGGATCGCGGTAACGAGCTGGTTGGGATCGACGATGGCAAGGCAGGTCTCGTCCTCGAAGATCGATTCGATTTCGACATGCTCGCCGAGCGTTCGCTGCAATAGCTTGGTGGTCTCGACGATCAGGAGATTGACGTCGATCTCGCGCGGGTCGAGCGGCTGCTTGCGGGCGAATGCAAGGAGATGCTGCGTGAGTTCGGCGCCGCGCGCGGCCGCCTCGTCGATCATCTTGGTGATCGCGGCAAGCTGCGGCTCGGTCTTCACCGCGTCGGCCAGGATCTCGATCGTGCCGGTGATGACGGTCAGGATGTTGTTGAAGTCATGCGCGATGCCGCCGGTGAGCTGGCCGACGGCCTCCATCTTCTCGGCCTGCCTCATGCGCTCTTCGGCGGCGATCTTATCAGTGAGATCGCGGACGAAGCCGTTGAACACGAAGCCGTCGCGGGTCTTCAGCGCGGCGATGCTCAGTTCCGCGGTGAACTCGGTGCCGTCGCGCCGCCGTGCCTGCACCTCGCGGCGCGGTTGTTGCAACTGTACGCCGCCTGAGTGCAGGAAGGCCCCCAGCGCCGCCTTGAGCGGGCCGTCCGGCCGCCCGAGCAGCTCGAACACGTTCTTGCCAAGCGCCTCGTCGCGGGGCCATCCGAACAGGCTCTCGGCTTGCGGATTCCAGTAGCGAATGATGCCCTTCTGATCGATCTGCACGAAGGCATCGAGCGCGCTGTTGATGATGCCGCGCGCCAGTTGCTCGCTCTCGAGCAAATTTTCCTGCGCCTTGCGGCTTTCGGTCATGTCGCGCGCGGTCTTGCAGATGCCGATGATGGCGCCGGATGCCGACTTGATCGGCGAGATCGAGAGCGAGACCTCGACCGGCTTGCCGTCCTTGCGCAGGCGCACGGTCTCGTTGTTCGCGATCGCCTCGCCACAGCCGATCCGGCGCAGCACGTCGTCGGTCTCCGCGGCGCGGTCGGGCGGCACGATCAGCGAGATGTGCCGGCCCACCGCCTCAGTCGCGGTGTAGCCGAACAGGCGCTCCGCGGCCGGATTCCAGCCGGTGACGATGCCGTCCAGCGACTCCGTGATGACGGCGTCGTTGGCGGATTCGACCGCGGCGCTGAACAGGCGCTCGCGCCCGGCGAGGCGGTCGCGCGCGGCTTCGGTCCGCAGATGTTCGACCACCTCACGCTCGAGCGCAACCGTCTTGGCATTCACCTCACTGATCACGCGCACGAAGGCGCGCGCCAGCACGCCGGTCTCGCCCGGCGCGTCGACCGGAATGGCGTCGGTGCCCTTCTGTGCGACGCTCTCGACCGCCGCCGTCAATTGCCGGATCGGCCGCATCAGCGATCTCGCGATCAGGATCGCCAGTCCCGCCGCGGCCAGCACGGCGAGCAGGCCGACCACGATCGAGCTGTTGCGGATCGTCGCCGCCGGCGCCATGAACACCGCGTTCGGAACCGTCTCGATCACCGCGATCCATTGATTGTCGACCAGCAGCGCGGGCGCCAGCGCGACGCCGTTCGGCCGTCCGCCCGCGCCTTCGACCATGCGCGAGAAGCCCTGCGTGGTCCCCTGCGCCGACGCCAGATAGGGGAAGTCGCGCCGCCAGTCGGCTCCCGATCCTGTCTGCCCGCCGAATTCGCGCGTGCGGTCGGGATGGACGAGGTAGTTGCCTCTGCCGTCGACCACATAGGCCGTTTCGCCCTGCCGTACCGAGTTTCGCGCGCGGTCCAACTCGCTGCGCATGTCGATCTCGATCAGGATGATCCCGAACGGCTTGCCGTCGGTCGCCGGCACCGGCGTCGCCACCCGCAGGATCGGCGCCGGCTGCGCCGCGCCGGCGTCCTTGTCCAGTTCGACCGGCGAGACATAGATTCCGCCGACGCCAAGCGCGAGCGTGTCGCGGACATAGGGCGCGTCGCCGGCGCGCGGCAGCTCTGCTTCGGGCACGGCGCGAACGGCGCCATGCGGCCCCGAACGGTCGACGCGGACGATCTCGTGCCCGCCATCGGCAACGCCGATATAGCGCAGCTGCGCGTAAGCCGGCTTGATCGCAAGCTGCGCGGCGAGGCGGCCTTCCAGCCGCTCGCGCCACACTGCCTCGCCGACATGATCGACCGGATCCGTTCCATCATTGAGACGGGCCCGCATCATTCCGATCACCGCGGCAAAATCGCGAAAGATCACGATGTCGGCGCGCGCGCTGTCGGTATAGGTGGCGAGGTCGCCCGCGACGAAGCGCGAATGCGCCTCGATCCGGTCGAGCACGCGCGGCACGATCTCCTGTTCCAGGCTGCGATGGCTCAGCCACGCGACCGCGCCCACTGTGATCGCAACCAGCGCAATCATGGCGATGGCGAGTCTGGTTGTGAGCGTCATCTGTGCGGTCGCGGCCTTCCTCTGTCCGGACCAGGCGACGGGGTGTCGCCATGGCCCGGGCGACCGATGCTAGAGCATGATCCGGAAAAGTGGAAATCGGTTTTTCGCTCGCGACAAACGCAAAAGCGTTTGCGCGGAGATCATGCTCCTACAAAGAGCCGAAGCGGGATGACAATTCGAAGAAAAGTCAGTTCGACGCCTGCGCGCCGCGCGCATTAGAGCGTTTTCGAGCGAAGTGGACACCGGTTCGCGTGAAGAAAACGCGTCAAAACAAAAACCTGGAGCTTCGGTTCTGATTCCATCAGGACCGAAGCTCTAGTCGTTGAAATAGTGCGGATGCCGCGCGCGAATCTGCGCGAGCTCGCTCAGCGTCCCCGACAAATGGGTTCGCAGATGTTTTTGCGCTTCCTCCGGCTCGCCGCCGGCGATAGCCTTGGCGATCAGCTTGTGATGGCGGACGATATCCTGCGCCTTGCCGGGCGAGGGCAGATGCAGCCGGCGCAACCTGTCGATGTGGCCGCTGCGGCTGCGGATGAGGGTCCAGATTTCCTGCTTGTCGGCGGCCTCGTATAGCTGCGCGTGGAACTCGTTGTCGGCGGCCATGAATTTCTCGAACGCGCCGGCCTTTGCGAACTGCTGTTGCCGCGCGATGGTGGAGTTGAGATCGGCGACGAGCGCCTCGTCCGGTTGCAGCGCGAGCACGCGCACGATCTCCAGCTCGACCGCCTGGCGCAGGAAATGTGCCTGCTGCGCGCGGCGCAGGTCGATCCGGCTGACGACCGTCGCATATTGCGGGAACACCTCGACGAGACCTTCCTCCTCGAGCCGCTTCAGCGCGTCGCGGATAGGCGTCGAGGACACCCCGAACTGTTCTGCCAGCGCGGCGCGCGACAGCGGTGAGCCCGGCGGCAGTTCCAGTGCGATGATCATGCCGCGCAGGCGCTCAAACACTTGCGGCGCCGCCTGACGGTCGCGATCGAGCAGCCCGCTCGATCGCGGGACGACACGACGCTGGCCGATGACCGGTGGATCCATTTGAATTGCCGTTACGCCCGCGAGAGGCTTGCCAACGATGCACTAATACATTAGTGCATTTCCGCAGGGGTGGTCAATCCGCAACCCTGAGAGGAAGCGCGTAATGAACAGGATGATGTGGCGGGCGCTTGCGAGCGCCGCCGTGGCGTTTGGTTTGCTGCAGGGACCGGCGGCACTGGCGCAGCAAAAGACGGAAATCGCCTTGTCGCGGCAGCCGGGTATTTTCTATATTCCGAGCCACATTATCGAGAAGCAGAAGCTGATCGAGAAACATGCCGCAGCGCTTGGCGTGCCCGGCATCACCACCAAATGGCTGACATTCTCCAGCGGCGGCGCGCAGACCGATGCGCTGCTTGCGGGCGGCGTCGACATCCTCAATACCGGCACCGGCAATCTCTTGCTGCTGTGGGATCGGACCCGCGGCGGCGTGAAAGGCATTGTCGCCACTTCCGCGCAGCCGATGACGCTGATCAGCCGCGATCCCAACATCAAGTCGCTGAAGGATTTCGGGCCGAACGATAAAATCGCGTTGCCGACCGTGAAGGTCTCGACGCAGGCCATCGTGCTGCAGATCGCGGCAGGCGAGTTGTTCGGCTCGGATCAATGGTCGAAGCTCGATCCCAACACCGTGCAGCTCGGCCACCCCGACGCCTATGCGGCAATGTCCAATCCGCAGCATGAGGTGCGCAGTCATTTCTCGATCCCTCCCTATACCTTCCTTGAGCTGAAGAATGTGCCGGGCGCGCATGTCGTGCTGAACTCGCCTGACGTGATGGGCGGCCCGCTTAGCCAGGCGCAATTCTTCACCACGACGAAATTCGCCGACGCCAATCCAAAAATCATCCAGGCCGTGCGGCTGGCGACCAAGGAAGCGCATGACCTGATCCGAAGCGATCCCAAGCTCGCGGTCGAAATCTATAAGGAGATCACTGGCGACAAGACGTCAGTTGAAGATCTGCTGGCCTGGCTGAAGGAGCCCGGCATGATGGAGTGGAATCTGGAGCCGCAGGGCACCATGAAATTCGCCAACCATCTCTTCAAGACGGGCACGCTGAAGACGCAGCCCAAGGCGTGGACCGACTATTACCTGCCGGTCGCGCATGACCTGAAGGGCAGTTGATCCCATGGCGCCGCTCCTTGACGTCTCCGATGTGACGCTGCGCTACAAGACGTCGAACGCGGTCATCACAGCGACCGAACGCGTCTCCTTCACGGTTGATCGCTCCGATCGCTTCGTGCTGCTCGGGCCGTCCGGCTGCGGCAAATCCACGCTGCTGAAGGCGGTCGGCGGCTACTTGCGGCCCAGCGAGGGCAAGATGCGGATTGACGGCCGCGAGATCGTCGAGCCGGGCGCCGATCGGATGATGATCTTCCAGGAGTTCGATCAACTCCTGCCGTGGAAAACCGTGCTGGAGAATGTGATGTTTCCGCTCCTGACCGCGCGGCGGCTACCTCGCAAGAAAGCCGAGGCGAAGGCTCGGGCCTATATCGAGAAGGTCGGGCTGACTCGCGTGGTCGATAGCTATCCGCATACGTTGTCTGGCGGCATGAAGCAACGCGTCGCGATCGCGCGCGGCATGGCGATGGAGCCGGACATTCTGCTGATGGACGAGCCGTTCGCGGCGCTGGACGCGCTGACGCGTCGGACTTGCCAGGACGAATTGCTGCAGCTCTGGTCTGATACCAAGTTCACCGTGCTGTTCGTCACCCATTCAATCGCGGAAGCTATCAAGATCGGCAACCGCATCCTGCTGCTGTCGCCGCATCCGGGCCGGGTGAAGGCCGAAGTCGTTGACGTCGACCGCGTCTCCAGCGAAGACGGCAGCGCTGCACGGCTGGAGAAGCAGATACACGATCTGCTGTTCGCTGAGCCGGCAACCGCACACTGAGGAGAGGCGCGATGGGAGAAGCAACGATCCTGCTGCGCGAGAGCAATGCAGTGGCCGCGCCGGCCGCAGGCGAGGTCGAGCGCAAGCTGAGTGTGTGGGAGCTGCTCTGGGACGACGGCTTTGTGCGCAAGGGGCTCATCATTGTCTTCCTGGCGGCAGCGTGGGAAGCTTACGGTCTGTGGCTCGACAATCCCCTGTTGTTCCCGACCTTCCATGATACCCTCGTCACCATGTTCGAGAAGGTGCGCGACGGCACCATCCCGATGCGGGCCTGGGCGTCGCTAAAAGTACTGTTCATGGGTTATTCCGCCGGCATCGCCCTGGCCTCGATCTTGACCATCCTCGCGATCTCGACCCGCATCGGCACGGATTTCCTCGAGACGATCACGGCGATGTTCAACCCGTTGCCGGCGATTGCGCTCCTGCCGCTTGCACTGATCTGGTTCGGGCTTGGCAATGGCAGTCTTGTGTTCGTGCTGATTCATTCCGTTCTCTGGCCGGTGGCGCTCAACACCCATGCCGGTTTCAAGGGCGTGTCCAACACGCTGCGCATGGTCGGTCGCAATTATGGCCTGCGCGGACTACCCTATGTGGCGCGCATCCTGATCCCCGCGGCTTTCGGTTCGATCCTGACCGGGCTGAAGATCGGTTGGGCCTTTGCCTGGCGCACGTTGATCGCCGCCGAACTGGTGTTCGGCGTGTCGTCGGGACAGGGCGGGCTCGGCTGGTACATCTTTGAGAACCGCAACCTGCTCGACATTCCCGCCGTGTTCGCCGGATTATTGACGGTGATCATCATCGGCCTGATCGTCGAAAACCTGATCTTCCGCACCATCGAGCGGAACACGGTCCAGAAGTGGGGCACCCAGACATGAGCGACAAAAGCAAGAAGAAGCGCCCCGACCAACTCCGCAGCGCGCGCTGGTTCGCGCCCGATGATCTCAGGGCCTTCGGCCACCGCTCGCGCGCCATGCAGATGGGCTACGCGCCGGAGGAGTGGAAGGACCGGGCGGTGATTGCGATCATCAACACCTGGTCGGACGCCCAGCCCTGTCACATGCATTTCAAGAGCCGCGTCGACGACGTCAAGCGCGGCGTGTTGATGGCCGGCGGCTTTCCGATGGAACTGCCGGCGCTGTCGCTGTCGGAATCGTTCCTGAAGCCGACCACCATGCTCTATCGCAACATGCTGGCGATGGACGCGGAAGAATTGCTGCGCGGCCATCCGGTCGACGGCGTCGTGCTGATGGGCGGCTGCGACAAGACCACGCCGGCGCTGTTGCTCGCCGCCACCTCCATGAACCTGCCCACGATCTATCTGCCGGCCGGTCCGATGCTGCGCGGCAACTGGAAGGGTCGCACGCTGGGCTCGGGATCGGACGCCTGGAAATATTGGGATGAGCGGCGTGCCGGCAAGATTTCCGATGATGATTGGGTCGACATGGAAGCCGGCATCGCCCGCAGCTACGGCACCTGCATGACCATGGGCACCGCCTCCACCATGACCGCGATCGCCGAATCCATCGGCATGACGCTGCCGGGTGCCTCCTCGATTCCGGCCGCGGACGCCGGTCATATCCGCATGGCCTCCGAATGCGGCCGCCGCGTCGTCGAGATGGTCTGGGAGGATCTGACCCCGCAACAGATCCAGACCCGGAAGGCGTTCGAGAACGCGATCACGGTGGCGATGGCGATGGGCTGCTCGACCAACGCGATCATCCATCTGATCGCGCAGGCCCGCCGCGCCGGCCAGGACATCTCCCTCGACGATTTCGAGAAGGCGAGCCGCGAGGTGCCGGTCATCGCCAATGTCCGCCCGAGCGGCGATCTCTATCTGATGGAGGATTTCTTCTACGCCGGCGGCTTGCCGGCGCTGATGAGCCAGATCAAGGATCATCTGCATCTCGACTGCCTGACCGTGACCGGCAAGACGCTGGGGGAGAATATCGCCCGGGCCGAAGTCCATAACGACGATGTCATCCGCAGCGTCGCCAACCCGATCTACAAGGAGGGGGCGCTCGCGGTGCTCAAGGGCAATCTCGCGCCCGACGGCTGCGTGATCAAGCCCAGCGCCTGCGATCCGCGCTTCCTGAAGCATTCCGGCCCGGCGCTGGTGTTCGACGATTACCCCTCCATGAAGAAGGCGGTCGACGATCCCGATCTGGATGTGACGGCCGATCATGTGCTGATCCTGCGCAATGCGGGGCCGCAGGGCGGTCCGGGCATGCCGGAATGGGGCATGCTGCCGATCCCCACAAAACTCGTGAAGCAGGGCGTGCGCGACATGGTGCGGATCTCGGACGCGCGGATGAGTGGCACCAGCTACGGCGCCTGCATCCTGCATGTCGCGCCTGAAGCCTATATTGGCGGTCCGCTCGCGCTTGTGCAGAACGGCGATCTTATCACCCTCGACGTCGCCGCCCGCAGCATCACCCTCGATGTGCCGCAGGAAGAGCTCGTACGTCGCCGCGCCGCCTGGAAGCAGCCGGAGCGCCGGTACGAGCGCGGCTATGGCTGGATGTTTACGCGCCACATCAAGCAGGCCAACGAAGGCTGCGATTTCGATTTTCTTGAAACCGGCTTCGGCAAGCCGGTCGATGAGCCGTCGATCTATTGACTCTTGTTTCACCTCTCCCGCTTGCGGGAGAGGCGTAGGCCGCCTTCGGCGGCCGTTCTTAAAGGACGCCGCAGCGAAGCTTCGGCTACGGCATAGCGCCGGGTGAGGGCTCTCTCCGCTGGGGGACTCGTGGAGAGAACCCTCACCCCAGCCCTCTCCCGCAAGCGGGAGAGGGCGCCGCAGCATCTCTCCCGGAATGACGAAGGAGCAGTTCACATGTCCAAGCTCAGCGACACCACCCGCAGCAAGCTGAAAGCCATCTCTACCGCCACCGTCGCCACCGCGCTGTACAAGCGCGGCTTCCGCATCCAGTGCATCCAGGACGTCCACCCCTTGAGCCCGGACCAGCCGACCATGGTCGGCGGAGCCTTCACGCTGCGCTACATGCCGGCGCGCGAGGACCTCAACAAGCTCGAGGTCTTCCGCGACCGTTCACATCCGCAGCGCAAGGCGATCGAGGATTGTCCGCCCGGCGCGGTGCTGGTGATGGACAGCCGCAAGGATGCGCGTGCCGCCTCAGCCGGCGCGATCCTGGTGACGCGCTTGATGAAGCGTGGCGTTGCTGGCGTCGTGACCGACGGCGGTTTTCGCGACTCCGCCGAGATCGCCAGGCTCGGCTTTCCCGCCTATCATCACCGGCCGAGCGCGCCGACCAATTTGACGTTGCATCACGCGATCGAGATCAACGTTCCGATCGGATGCGGCGACGCGCCGGTGTTTCCCGGCGACGTGATCCTCGGCGATGCTGACGGCGTCATCGTCATCCCCGCGCATCTCGCCGACGAGATCGCCGAGGAAACCTTCGAGATGACCGCATTCGAGGATTTCGTCGCCGAGGAAGTCCATAGCGGGCGCGGCATCTTCGGCCTCTATCCCGCCACTGATCCGCAGACATTGACCGATTTCGCGGCGTGGCGGAAAAGGAACGGACGCTAGATTTCGTTGTTCGAGCTGACATCGGCCCAAACGTTTCCGAGTCGGGCTCGAACTCTTAAACCGATCTTTGGCGCCAAGCCCATCAAGACGGAGGAAAGCCATGCTGATGTTCAACAATCTGATCGACGGCGAATGGATGTCGGACGGCGCGCGCTCGCCCAATGTCAATCCATCCGATACCAACGACATCGTCGGCGAGGCCGTGCGCGGCACCCGTGCTCAGCTTGATGCCGCGGTCGCGGCCGCCAAGGCGGCATTCCCGGCATGGTCGCGCGCGACGCCGCAGGCCCGCTATGACATCCTCAAGAAGGCGTCCGACGAAATCCTGGCGCGCAAGGATGAACTGGGCCGCCTGCTGTCGCGCGAGGAGGGCAAGACCCTGCCCGAGGGCATCGGCGAGGCCGCGCGTGCGGGGCAGATTTTCGCGTTCTTTGCCGGCGAGTGCCTGCGCATGGCCGGCGAGAAGCTGTCTTCCGTGCGGCCTGGCATCGACGTCGAGATCACCCGCGAGGCCCTCGGCGTGGTCGGCCTGATCACGCCCTGGAACTTCCCGATCGCGATTCCGGCCTGGAAAATCGCGCCCGCGCTCGCCTATGGCAACACGGTCGTGATCAAGCCGGCCGACCTGGTGCCGGGCTCGACCTGGGCGCTGGTCGATATCCTGCAGGGTGCCGGCCTGCCCAAGGGCGTGCTTAACCTCGTGATCGGCCGCGGCTCGGAGGTCGGCGCCGCGCTGCTCGAACATCCCGATGTCACGGCGATCAGCTTCACCGGATCGGTGGCAACCGGCCAGAAGGTCGCTGCGGCCTGCGTGGCATCGCGGCCGATGAAGAAATTCCAGCTTGAGATGGGCGGCAAGAATCCGCTGGTCATTCTCGACGATGCCGACCTGAAGGTCGCAGTCGAATGTGCCGTCAACAGCGCGTTCTTCTCCACCGGCCAGCGCTGCACGGCGGCCTCGCGGCTGATCGTCACCAAGGGCATTCACGACAAATTCGTCGCCGCGCTCACCGAGCGTCTGGGCGGCCTCAAGGTCGACGACGCCTTGAAGGCCGGCACCGATATCGGCCCGGTCGTCGACCAGAACCAGCTCGATCAGGACCTGAAATATCTTTCGATCGGCAAGGACGAGGGAGCCAAGCTGGTGTTCGGCGGCGAACGGCTGAAGCGCGATGCGCCCGGCTTTTATCTGCAGCCGGCGCTGTTCACCGAAGTGACCAACAAGATGCGGATCGCGCGCGAGGAAATCTTCGGCCCGGTGGCGGGCGTCATTCGCGTCAACGACTACGCCGAGGCGCTGGCGACCGCAAACGATACCGAGTTCGGCCTCTCCGCCGGCATCTGCACCACCAGCCTGAAATACGCCAGCGACTTCAAGCGCAACGCCGAGGCGGGCATGGTGATGGTCAACCTGCCGATCGCCGGCGTCGACTATCACGTCCCGTTCGGCGGCAGAAAAGGCTCGAGCTATGGTCCGCGCGAGCAGGGAAAATACGCGGCCGAGTTCTACACGACGGTGAAGACCGCCTATACGAATCCGTAAGAACGCATTCGGGCGGCGGGGCTCGGTCCCGCCGCTACAACATCTCCGGCTTGAACAGCTTGCGATATTTCCGCGTATTCTCGCCGGAGATCATGAACTCGCCGTCGCCGCGATAATGAATCGTCTTCGGATATTTCGGCGAGGTCGCGACATGCGCCTTCACCACCTCCAGCACGAACAGGCTGTATTTCCGGGTCAGGCTTGAATCGATCAGCCGGCATTCGAAATTGGCGTAACACTCCTCGATCAACGGCGCGCGCACCTGCTCGCCGGGCCTCGGTGTGAGGCCAAACGCGGCGAACTTGTCGATGTCGCGCCCGGAGCTGTTGCCGATCTTCACGACGGTCGGCGCCAGCTCTACGGTCGGCACATTGATCACGCACTGTTTGCTGCGGCGGATCAATTCGAACGAGTGGTTGGCGTCCCAGATGTAGCAGCCGATCAGCGAGGGCTGAAACTCCATGATCATGTGCCAGCCCATGGTCATGATGTTGGTCTCATTCCTGTGCGCGGAGGAGACCAGCACGATCGGCCCCGGCTCGAGAAAGCGGCGCACGTTGTCGACAGGAAAATCCGTCTTGGTGTAGCGCGGCATCGGGCCTCCTCTCAGTCGTCGTCCTCGTTTGCGCTTCAAACTCCGCCGTCGTCCCGGCCAAGCGAAGCGCGAGCCGGGACCCATAACCACAGGCAGTTATGGTGACGAAGACTCGGAGTTACCGCGTGGTTCAACAACGATGTTTGGTGGTTATGGGTCCCGGTCAAGCCCGGGACGACCTAGGGAGAGAGCGGCCGCTCATTCGCGCACTCGTAGCCCGTAGGGTGGGCAAAGCGAAGCGTGCCCACCATCCACGCTCGGTGCAAGTGAAGGTGGGCACGCTGCGCTTTGCCCACCCTACGTTTGCTACGCCGCCGCGTCCGCCAATCCCACTGCCCACAGCGCGAACGCATAGACGATCGCGATTTCATCGAGCCGGTTGAATCGTCCCGATGCGCCGCCGTGTCCCGCGCCCATGTTGGTGCGCAGCAGCACCGGCCCGCCGCCGGTCATGGTGGCGCGCAATCGCGCGATCCATTTCGCCGGCTCCCAATAGGTGACGCGCGGATCGGTCAATCCACCCATTGCGAGGATCGCGGGATAGTCCTTCGCCGCGACATTGTCGTAGGGCGAATAGGACAGGATGGTGCGAAAATCCTTCTCACTCTCGATCGGGTTGCCCCATTCCGGCCATTCCGGCGGCGTCAGCGGCAGCGTGTCGTCGAGCATGGTGTTGAGCACGTCGACGAAAGGCACCTCGGCGACGATGCCGCCGAACAATTCGCCGGCGCGGTTCGCGACCGCTCCCATCAGCATGCCGCCGGCCGAGCCGCCATGGCCGACGATGCGTTTACTGCTCGTGTATTTTGCATCGATCAGCGCGCGGGCGGAGGCCGCGAAATCATCAAAGCTGTTGGTCTTCTTCTCGCGCTTGCCGTCGAGATACCAGCCCCAGCCTTTGTCGGCGCCGCCGCGGATATGCGCGATCGCGTAGACGAAGCCGCGGTCGACCAGCGACAGGCGGTTGGTGCTGAAGGAGGCCGGCATTGCCATGCCGTAGGAGCCGTAGCCGTAGAGCAGCAGCGGCGCTGTGCCGTCGCGGACGAAATCCTTGCGGTGCAGGATCGAGACCGGGACCTCTGCGCCGTCATGCGATGTCGCCATGATGCGCGTGGTGACGTAATCGGCCGGGTCGTGGCCGGAGGGAATCTCCTGGCGCTTGCGCAGCACCCGTGTCCGCTTCGTCATGTCGTAGTCGTAGACTTCCGACGGTGTCGTCATCGACGAATAGGAGAAGCGCAGGTTTGTCGTCTCGAATTCGTAGGAGCCCATGGTGTCGAGCGAATAGGCCGCCTCGTCGAAGGCGATCGCATGCTCCTCGCCCGTGGCGAGATCGCGGATCACGATCGCGGGCAGCGCGTTGGCGCGCTCGAGCCGCACCATATGCCCGGAGAAAAGCTCGAGATCGAGGATGTAGATGCCTTCGCGATGCGGGATCAGGTCGTGCCAGTTCTTGCGCTCCGGCGCGGCGAGCGGCGCCGTCATCACCTTGAAGTCGATCGCGTCATCGGCGTTGGTGAGAATGAACAGCTCGTCGCCGCGGTCGGCGATCGAATATTGTACGCCTTCCTCGCGCTCGGCGATCAGCCGCGGCGCCGCTTCGGGATTTTGGAGGTCGATCAACCGCTGTTCCGAGGTCTCGTGGTCGCCGCCCGCGATCACGCAGAAGCGCCCGCTCGCGCTCTCATGCAGATGGGTGAACCAGCCGGAATCCTGCTCTTCATAGACCAGCACGTCGTCGGCCTGTTTGGTGCCGAGACGATGGCGCCAGACCTGCATCGGGCGGTGGTTGTCGTCGAGCTTGACGTAGAAGAAGCTCTTCGCGTCCGCGCTCCAGACCACACCGCCATCGGTCTCCTCGACGAGGTCGTCGAGATCGGCGCCGCTTGCCCAGTCGCGCACGCGGATCGAGAAATATTCCGAGCCCTTGGTGTCGGCGCTCCAGGCATGCAGCCTGTGGTCGGGCGAATGCCGGCTGCCGCCGAACCTGAAATATTCGGTGGCTTTCGCCAGCTCGTCGCCATCGAGCACGACATGCGCCTCGCCGCCGTCGCGCGGCATGCGGCCGAACATCTCGTGCTGTCCGCCCTCGCGGAATTTGCGGAAATAGGCGAACGGGCCGTCGGGCGAGGGGACGCTGGAATCGTCTTCCTTGATCCGCCCGCGCATCTCCGCAACCAGCTTCTTCTGCAACGGTGCGGTGTGGCCGAGCAGGCTCTCGGTATAGCTGTTCTCGGCTTCGAGATAGCTCCTGATGTCAGGATCAAGGATCGAAGGATCGCGCAGCACCTCCTGCCATTTCGGATCCTTCAGCCAGCCGTAATCGTCTGACACGGTGATGCCGTGCCGGGTGAAGGAGTGCGGCCGTCGCGGCGCAACGGGCGCGGGGTGGGCAGGTTTCTTGGTGGCGGATTGGTCCACTCGGTCCTCGTATGGTCTTTCGGTTCCGTGGTCTTGTTCGCTCGTCATGCGCGGTCTTGACCCGCGCATCCATCAAAGAAAGGCGTTTTTCGCAAGATGATGGATTGCCGGGTCGAGCCCGGCAATGACGACCACCGTCGGAACGAGATGTCATCGAGACATATATCGGTTCGAATGGGTGGATTGCCAGATGCGGTCAGGCGCGCACGCTTTCACCGAGCCATTCAATCGCGGCCTCGGTTCCACCCTTGCCGTGGGGAATGCCGAGCGCGTTGAGCGCGACCTCGACCACGCCGAGTGTGCCCAGGATCATCGGCGCGTTCACATGGCCCATATGGGCGATCCGGAAGGCCTGGCCCTGCAGATCGCCGATGCCGGTCCCGAGCACGACGCCGCATTTCTCTTTGCAATAGCGCTGCAGCGCCGCCGGGTCGTGGCCGTTCATGGTGACTGTGGTCACCGTGTTGGAGCGCTCGGCAGCCTCGGTGATGTTGAAGCCGAGCACCTGGCCCTCTGCCCATACCGCAACGGCACGCCGCACCGCTTCGGCAAGCAGGCGATGGCGCAGATGCGCGTTCTGCAGTCCCTCGGCCGTCAGCATGTCGATCGCCTTGCGCAGCGCGAACAACAGATGCACCGGCGCGGTGCCGGCATATTTGCGATAGTGCTCGGTGCCCTCGCGTTCGGTCCAGTCCCAATAGGGCGTGCGCAAATCGGCGCGCTTGTGCACCTCTTGCGCGCGCGCATTCGCCGCGACGAAGCCGAGACCCGGCGGCGTCATCAGGCCCTTCTGCGAGCCGGACATCGCGACGTCGATGCCCCAGGCGTCCATCTCGAACGGCATGCAGCCGAGCGAAGCCACGGTATCGACCATGAACAGCGCTGGATGGCCGCTCGCCTTGATCGCCTTGCCGATCGCCTCGATGTCGTTATAGGCGCCGGAGGCGGTGTCGACCTGCACCGCGAGGATCGCCTTGATCGTGTGCTCCCTGTCGCGCCGCAGCCGGTCTTCGACTTCCGCGGGCCGGATCGCGCGGCGCCAGTCGCCCCTCAACACTTCGACCTCGGCGCCCATTGCGGACGCGGCTTGGCCCCAGCCGATGGCGAAGCGGCCGCTCTCGAGCACCAGCACCTTGTCGCCGCGCGACAGCACGTTGGAGAGCGTCGCCTCCCAGGCGCCATGGCCGTTGGCGATATAGATGTAGGATTTGCCTTTGGTGGCGAACAGCTTTGAGAGATCGCGCAACAGGCTCTCGGTCAGTTCGACCATCTCTGCCGAATAGATATCGAGTGCCGGGCGATGCATCGCCTGCAGCACCTCGTCGGGCATCGTGGTGGGTCCGGGGATGGCCAGAAATTCCCGGCCCGCGCGAACGGTCATTGTTGGCTTCCTGCTTGATCTGCCCCGCAGAGGTGGATGCAGGGATTGGCCGCAAATTTCAACCCACAGGAGCGTTATTTTCCGATCGCATTGGCCACTGCATGCCAGATCTGATCCTTGATCTCGATCGCGGGCGGGCTCGGGATCGTCGTCGCCGGGCCGTCGCGCGGCTTGCATGCTTCCACCAGCCGCAGGATCCAGATCTCGCCATCGGTGTAATAGAGGTCGCCGCCGCCATTGCGGCCCGCGATCGTCGGGCCGATGCCGGTGACCTGATATTTCGCGGTGACCATGCGGGCGTTTTCCAGGTCGGCCGTGAGCAGGGCCCGCTCGGCATCGAGGTCGGGACCGATGTGATGCGTGATCGCGCCGGTGTAGTGGCTGACGCCGACGCTGCGATCTTGCGTGGCGGCGCCGAGCCACACCGGGCGGCCCTCCTCGCCCTTGTCGAGCACCTGCCAGTAGCGGACATGGTTGCGGCGATCGGCGCTGTTTCCGATCGGCTTCTCGAACGCGAGGTCCTCGCGGCGGCCGAGATAGAAGAGATTGCTGACCGGCGCGTCGCGATAGGGGCGGTCGAGCAGCACGCTGCCGACGATCTCGATCGATGATTTCAGCGTGATCGGATCGGCGGGATACCAGCCGGCGGCGTGCATGGCGCAGACCACGTCATACTTGTCGCCGATCAATCCGATATTCATGGGATCGCCGGGAATCCCCTGCGCGGTGCGCGTCACCATCGGCAGATTGGCGAGGCCCTTCTGGTGCTCGTGATGGGTCCACAATGCCGGCAGCAGCAGATAGGCGGCGAGGCCGTAGACTGCGAGTATGAAGACCAGCAGCAATTGGATGCGCCGGACCCGTCGCCGCCGCGCCGAAGGTTGCGCCTTGTCGTCGAGCTCTGTCACCGTGCCGCGCTCTCGAACCGAGGTTGCGCAGGCAGTTTAGAGATTGTTCAGCGCCTTGTCTCGCGGCAGCCGGCGGCTTCCGCCTCCTCGACCGAGCAGAACCAGCGCGTGCCCTTGGCGATCTTCATCTGGATCTTGGCGTACCAGCGGCTTTGCGGCGTGTGATAGATGCATTCGCCCGAGGTGTTGACATTGCCCTTGATGGTGCAGTCGGGCGAGGGCGCGACCGGGCCGGAGGCGGACGCGAGCAGGATGTTGCGGGCGTTCTCCGGCGGCTTCACGGCGCCGAGGATCGGCGTCTTCTTGTTGCGGATGCGCCAGTCCCAGGGTGCGATGAAGGCGCCCTGCCACATGCCGGCCTTGGCTTCGCGCGCGGCCTTCTCGTCGGCCTCGTACTCGTGCGACGCGCGCGTATAGGCCAGCGCCCAGCCGTTTGCCACCAGCCATCTCTGGATGTCCTGCCCCTCGACCTCGCAGCGCGCCAGGGTGCGGCCGCGGCGGTCGGTCGTGCCGCGGGTATGGCAGGTCCAGCTCTTGCCGCCGGCATGCTTGATCAGTTCGTCGCGCGCGGCGATCCCGCAGGTCCAACGCTCGCCCATGGTGTTGAGGCAGAGCTGGTCGGTGGAGGGCGCGTCGATGCCGCCGAGACGGATGCGGGCGGAGCCGATCTGGATCTGGTCGCCCTCGCGGATTTTCGGCACGCCGGTGATGTCTGCGGCCTGCGCCAGCGCGGGCAACAGCAGGAGGGCGGCGGTGAGGAGCAGCGGTCGCATCGGCAGGTTCACGGATTGGCGAGCAATTGTGCGGAGATTCGGGCAGGCAAACCAGTAGCGCGAACGCGGCAGCCTTTTCAACTTCGCGTCATTGCCCGCCGCGCCAGCGCCAGCGCCATCAGCACGAAGGCTGAGGTCACCTCGGGGCCGCCGACCAGGATCCGTGTCGGCGTCTTCATCTTGTTCCACTCATAGGCCTTGTATGGGGAACGCCGGCCGCCTTCGCCGAAGCTCGCGACGATGCAGTGCAGCGCCGGCGTGAAGGTCGCGACCTCGGCGCCGAGATGCGCCAGCGCCATCAGCGCCAGCGCGGCGTCGAACGCGTTCATCTCATGCGCGATCAATTCCTGCTGGACGTAGAGCAGCACCTGCGCGCGGATCATCGCGAACACCCCGCTTGGATCGATCACGCGCTGCGCCGCCGAGGGAAGCGCGATGAACGCGGCGTAGCAGCGGCCGAAATAGGCGCAGTAAAGCTCCGGCAGATAATAGATATGCGAGCGCGGCTTCCTGAACGCGCCGCTTTCCACTAATCGCCGCTGGAAGTCGATGATGCGCTGCACCGTCTCCAACCGCTGCGGCGTCTCCAGGATCCGCCAGCGCTTGAGGTTACGGAAGCTGACCTCGAGGATGTCGAGATTGAGCGTCGGATCGAGGTCGTTGCCGTAGGGACGATCACCGGCGAGATTGTCGATCCAGGTGACGACGCCGCCTTGGTAATCGATATTGTCGTTGAGCGGCACGGTGACGCGCGGCTCGTTCGCCCCGCTCCGCACCTGGTAGCCGCGATAGAAATCGAGCAGCGGCTGCTTGAGGATCGGATGATCGCTGCCGGCCTGCGTCGCCGCGGAGAACGAGCAGGCGGTGGTGTCGCAATCAGGCACATAGATGCCGAAGCCGAGATCCTGCTTGATCTGGGCGAAGAAGCGCGAGAAGCGCGGATGCGGCAATGGCGCCAGCGCCGTGATCACGTTCACGGTCGAGCCGTCATGCGAGGGCACCTCCTCGGCGCTGATCCGCAAGCAGAAGTCGACCATGTCGGCGATCGCCCCGCGCGCGGCGCTGGTCTCCGCGCCGGACGCAAGCCCGGTCTCGACAAAGCTGAGCAGCGCCTCGGTGAAGAACGCATCGTAATAGGCCGAGCGATGGCGGATCTGCATCGGCTGCCACATCGGCTCGGCGATCCCGCGCCAGGGCGGGTTGATCAGCGCGCGCGCCGGCGAATGCGCGATGTAGATGCGCGCGAGGTTGAACAGCAAAGTCGAGTTCTTGTAGCCGCGCGAGTTCAGCCCGGTCAGCGCCATCAGAAGTTCGCGCCCGCCCATGTCGGCATCGCCGATCAGGTTGAACGCCGCATAGGTCGGGATGAAGCCGTTCTTCGCGTAAGCGCGCAACAGATGCGCGCCACAGGCCCGGATGACCCGCTCGATCTCGGCCGCCGCGGGCGCGCGCGCAGGCGCCGCCGCCGCGGGCAGCGGATGCCGCACGTCGATACCTTCCATCAGCGCAGCCACAGGCGCGCCGATCGCCGCCCAGTCCGGCGCCTCGGCATCGCGCGCCTCCTTCAAGGCCGCCTGCAGCGCGCCGAGCCGCGCGTTATCGCGCAAGGCTGGCAGGCCGGTGCGCCGGAGCAGGCCGCGCAGCGCGGGATTGCCGATCGCGGTCCGGTAGAATTTTCCCAAATGCGCATCCCCGCCGCGATATTTCAGCAGCAGCGGATCGCAGACGTCGTAAAGCGACGGCCCGTCCTTACGGACCGTGAGCGATCGGCAGACCGCCCCGGCAATGTCATGAAAACCCATGCCACCCCTTTCTGGCACGCACGATCCGGAACAGCCGGGAACCGGCTTTTCCCGAAAAATCCTGCGCATCCAAGGAGGCCCCACCCAGAAGCCCCCTGCAAACCTTTGAATCGCACCACAAAATCGCGGGAAATACAAATGTGACCGATATCACATATGCTGCCGCGTTTTGGCACAAGTTTGACCCCGGCGCATTACGGATAAGGCCGAAAGGCCGAATCAGGTTGCCCCGGAAGGCTTCGCAGGTTAAGGGTTTCTGTGTTGCGGTGCCGCAAATTGCGCACAATCTGACGGCACTCGATCAGGCAACCCCTAAAACCACAGACGGCTATGACGCGACTATACAGTCGCGCCTTGGTCAACGATTGGGATCCGAAACGCATGAAGCTCAGGCAGCTCTCCCTTTCCGACCGCACGCTCATCGTCGCCGCCGCTTGCGTTGCGATGGTGTCGCTGGCGATCGGCGCGCATGCTGCGCTGAACAAGCGGCCGCTGGACGCGCCGAAGGCGGTCGCGACCGAGCAGGGTGTCGTGCCCGTGCAGGCGTCCCGCGTCGCCCTGATCATCGGCAACGGCCATTATCCCGACGCCAACCACCCGCTGCAGCAGCCGATCAACGACGCCCGCGATCTGGGCGCGGCGCTGCGCGGCAGCGGCTTCGATGTCGACGTCGTCGAGGACGCGACCAAGGACGATATGAGCCGCGCCGTCGAGCGCCTGAAGGCCAAGGTCGGGCCTGATACCGTGGTGATGCTGTTCTTCGGCGGCTTCGGCGTGCAGGCCGGCCGCGAGAGCTTCATGCTGCCGGTCGACGCCGCGATCTGGAAGGAAGGCGATGTCCGCCGCGATGGCCTCAGCGTCGAGCACGTGCTGGCCGCGATGGACGAGAAGGGCGCCAAGGCCAAGCTCGCAGTGCTGGATGCCTCCCGCCGCAATCCCTATGAGCGCCGCTTCCGCTCCTACAGCCACGGGCTCGCCCCGATCAGCCCGCCCGAGAACACGCTGGTGATATCATCGGCGACGCCCGGCAAGGTCACCGAGGAATCCAAGGCCACCAACAGCGTGCTGGTCTCCGAGCTCCTGAATAACCTGAAAACCCAGGGCGGCATCGAATCCGCCTTCAACAAGACCCGCGTCTCGATCTCCCGCGCCAGCGAAGGCGAGCAGGTCCCGTCGGTGTCGTCGTCGCTGCTGGAAGACATCCGCCTCGGCGGCTGAGAAAAACTCATTCGTCATGCCCGGGCCTGACCCGGGCATCCATCCAGCAAAGCGGCTCTTCAAGTTGCGATGGATTGCCGGGTCGAGCCCGGCAATGACGGCGAGCCGTCACTTCCCCTCCGCGCTCGCCATCACCGGCCGCACCGGGTCGCCCTCGCGCAGCAGGGCCCCCGCGCGCGCCACCACGATGTCGCCTTCCTGCACGCCCTCGCGGATCTCGACCTGTCCGGCCTGCATCAGCCCGGTCTCCACCCGCCGCGTCTCGACGCGGTCGCGCTTGACCACCTGCACCACGGTGCCGGCGCTGCCATAGAGGATCGCGGTCAGCGGCACCGCGACGCCGCAGCTCTGCCCGGTCTTGATCTGCGCGCGGCCGGATGAATTCACCAATAGCCGCCGCGGCGCATTGATGCCGACGACGACCTGGCCGAGCTGGCTGTTCGGCTCCACCGTCGGCGCCACCCGCCGCACCTTGCCGTCCATCTCCCCGGCGCCGATCACCTTGATCGATGCCGTCTGGTTCGCCTGCAGCTTGCCGAGGTCCCGCGTCGGCACCATGCCGATCAGGTCGAATTCGTTGCGCGCGATGATCGAGAACAGCGCCTCGCCCTTGCCGCCGGCGATCGTGCCGACGATCGCGCTCGAGGCCGAGATCGTCCCCGCCACCGGCGCGGTGATGTTGAGCTGCCCGCCCTCGGGCAGGTTCAGCCGCGCCAGCATCTGCCCCGCGGTAACATTATCCCCCGGATCCGCCATCACCTCCGCCACCTTCAGCCCGAACCGTTCGGGACGCACCTGCGTCTCCTCCCGCGGCATGATGATCCCGGAGACTTCGACGATATTGCCGAAGCAGGTTTTCGAGGCCTTCAGCACGGTGACGGTCGCCCCCTTTGGGCTCTCGGGCTCCTCGGCGGCGAGGGTGGGGGAGATGGTGGCCGCGGAGAGGGCGGCGGCGAGGAGGGTGAGAGAGAGGTCGCGCGCTGCAGGCATGGGTATCGTCGCTTAGCCTCAAGTTTCAGAATCTATGGATACCAGAGCGATCGCAAAGAGCAAAGCAAGGTGGGACAAGCGTCTAAGGCAAGCATCTCTGCGCGAAACCGCTGGCACGAGCGCGCTCGTCTCTCAGTTCATCAGTCGAGCTCGAATGCATTTTTGTAGTCGAGCTTTAGCGAGGGGGGCTGGTCCTCCTTATTCAGGAAGCAATTCCCGACGACCAACACCTCGATATCGGTGCCCATAAAGCAGCGGAACGCATCTTCCGGCGTGCATACGATTGGCTCTCCACGAACGTTGAAGCTAGTGTTGACCAGCACTGGACACCCCGTCTCAGCCTTGAACGCAGTCAACAAATCATGAAATCGCTTATTGGTATCGGCATGGACAGTTTGTATCCGCGCCGAATAGTCGACATGAGTCACGGCCGGGATTTCAGACCGCGGGATATTGAGGCGATCGATGCCGAACAACTCGTGGTCGCCTGGGTTGGCGGGCCGCCGGCGTCTGTGCACCACGTCAGCGACGATCTGCATGTAGGGACTGTCGCCGTCGAGATCGAACCAGTCGGCCACGTCCTCGCGCAGCACAGCTGGCGCGAACGGGCGGAAGCTTTCGCGAAACTTGACCCGCAGATTGAGCGAACTCTGCATAGAGGGCGATCGGGGATCGCCGAGAATGGAGCGCGCGCCCAACGCCCGCGGGCCAAATTCCATTCGCCCCTGAAACCAGCCAACCGCTTTCTCCGCAACCAGTGCCTTGACCGTGCTTTGAATGATTGCGTCGTCGTCAAGCTCTGTGAACGCGGCACCGGCCTGCCCAAGACGGTCTCTAATCTCGAATTGCGAGAAGGATGGCCCTAGATACCCGCCGGCCATTGCGTCACGCGCGGGTGCCGTACGTGGCCGACCTGCAAACTGATGGTAGGCAGCCAGCGCCGCGCCGACGGCGCCTCCGGCATCACCCGCCGCCGGCTGCACCCAGATATTCTCAAACGTGCGGTCGCGCAGAATTTTGCCGTTGGCGACGCAATTGAGCGCCACCCCGCCGGCAAGGCAGAGATTTTGCGACAGTCCCTCGCGAGCCAGACTGCGCGTGAGCCGTAGCACAATTTCTTCGGTCACCTGCTGGACCGAGGCAGCCAGATCCATATGGCGCTGTTCCAGCCGTTCCGAGGGATCGCGCGGCTTGCCGCCGAACAACGCTTCGAACCGGCCGTTGATCATGGTAAGGCCGGTGCAATAATCGAAATAATCGAGATCAAGTCGGAAACTGCCGTCATCCCTGAGATCGACGAGATGTTCGAGGATCAGGTCGGCGTATTTCGGCTGGCCATAGGGAGCGAGCCCCATCACCTTGTACTCACCGGAATTGACTTTAAAGCCGGTGTAATAGGTAAAGGCGGAATACAGCAATCCAATCGAGTGCGGGAAGTTGATTTCGCGCCGCAGGTCGAGCGTATTGTCTCTACCGTAGCCGGCCGACGTTGTCGTCCACTCACCGACGCCATCAAGAGTAAGAATGGCAGCCTCGCTGAAGGGTGAGGCAAAGAACGCGGATGCCGCGTGGCTCTGGTGATGATCGGCAAACAGCAGCTTTGCTTCCCAATCGACAGTGCTGTCGATTTCCCGCAGATGGTTGCGAAGCACGCTTTTTTGAAACAGCTTTTCCTTGAGCCAGACCGGGATCGCTTTACGGAACGAGTGAAACCCGCGCGGAGCGAAGGCGAGGTAGGTTTCGAGCAACCGTTCGAATTTCAGGAACGGCTTTTCGTAAAACGCAACATAATCGATTTCGCTCGCTTTGATTTTTGCCTCTGCAAGGCAGTAGCGGCTGGCGCACGCGGGAAAGCGTGGGTCGTGTTTCCGTCGTGTGAAGCGCTCTTCCTGGGCGGCGGCGACGATCTTGCCGTCGACCAGGAGAGCCGCTGCGCTGTCATGGTAGAATGCTGAAATGCCGAGGATGCGCACGAGGCCCCGCTTAGAACAGCGTGTAGACGAACGGCGCCAGCGCCGATCCTTTGGTCAACACCAATAGTCCGCCAAGAACAAGCATCACGGCAAAAATCGGGATCAGCCAAAACTTGCGCCGAGCCCGAATGAACGCAAACAGCTCTCGCATGAACGACATCTGGCCTGCCTTAGAATTGCTGCTGCATGGATTCAGACGGCGGCCGCGGATCGGAGCGCGGCAGCCAATAAGTTGGCGACGAAGCGTCACGTGCGAGCCGGAGGAAATCCTTGCCGAATAGGCGCATGGCCAATCCGATCGGCATGATCGCACCGAAGAAGAGGATGGCCATGACAACGGGATTGACTATGCGGTACATCAAAAGCCCCAGCTTTAGCCATGCACGGTTGGCAAGGCCCAAGGACTGCGGGCGCCAAAGTGTCAGTCCTGCGAAAACGATCGCGATGCAAAGCCAGACCGGAGCGTGGGACGAGCCGCTGTATAATCCAACGAGGCCGATCAGGGCAAAGACTGCAGCCATCGTGCCCCCGAAGCTGCGGTCGCTCGGTCCGACCACGACCTCGTCATGTTCGAAATTCAATAACTGCATCAGGCGCTCTCGGCCAGTTTAGACGAAACGTGATCACTTCTACTAAGTGCTCTCGCAGTGCGCCAGCACTATTTAAAGCTGTAATTTGTACATTTGCTTCTCCTGACTCCCCCCTTGGCCGGCCGACTCGACAAGCCATAGGCGGCTCGGTGTTGGTCATATGCTGCGAAGGGACCGCGACGAGTCGATGTCGCAGTTGGGTCACGCTCGGAACAGCTGCCCGTGAGCACGACAATTCCGCTTTACCGCAGCAGACGAGTCCGGGATTAGATCGGGGAGTGCCTGAGACTGCCGAGTGAGATCCGGCATGTTGGCGGCGCGAAGCTCTACTAAAGGATGATCCGGAAAAGTGGCTACCGGTTTTCCCTCGCGACAAACGTGAAGCGTTTGCGCGGAGATCATGCTCAAACAAGGTGCTAAAGCGGGAGGACGATTCGACGAAAAGTCGTCACGCTTTAAGCGTCCGAGTCGGGCCAATTGCGCGGACGTCGCGAGATCGTTCTGACGCTACTTCGCTTGGGATTGGCGGTGCACTAATTCCTTTGCGCGGCGGCGTCATGGTGACCGATGTTGTTCATGGACAGTAGGCCCAGAATGCGCTCAGCCACGAATTCATGACCATCGGGCGTCCAATGAGGGCCGAACCCTACGGCTTCTTTATAGAACGCGGCACCTTCGAGTTTCGCGAACGCGATTCGGTTCTCCTCTAGGTAGCCGACCATCTTTTCGTCGCGGCCTTGGATCCCAACCAAGAATTTGGCGCCATTCCCTTCCACGAATTCGCGGATCTTCCCCACCAGTTTTTCGGTGGGGTCCGGCACAACCAATGGCGGATACCTAAGCCGCATATAGACATCCACTGCCAGCCGCGCCAGCCAAAGGTTTCTCACCAGCCACTCATCCTTGAAGTAGAGCAGGTGCGATTTCGGGACTGGCTGTCCCGTCAGCATCAGCGACCCATCCGGTTGGGTCGCGAAGTAAGGTTTATAGTAGTTATAGGCGCGGAGATTTGTACTGTTATCCGACCGGTCGTTATCCGCGCAAAAGATTAGCACGACGACAGCCGGCTTAACCTTCGACCACAATCGCTTCAGCAGCAGATACTCCTGATCGGTTCCATAGCCCGCAACCCCTGCCGCCAGAATCTTGTAGTCGGGGATCTTTGGCTTCAACAGCTCGGTGAAGCGTTCGTTGGCTTCGGAATCGAGGCCCCAGACAAAGGAGTCCCCCAAGAACATGATCGTGGGCTTTGTGTCGAGGCTGAACTCCTCGTCACGCAGACGAAGGCTATTGTGCTTATAGTGTGTCGTGCGAAAAGTCGTGATGGCGCCTGAAGAATTTGGCGCCGGCGTCCAGCCGAGCTCGGCGTCATAGCCGTAGTTGAGTGACAGTTCGCTCAAGGTTTCTCTCAGTTCCCGAAAGTCGAGAAGGCGAAGAAAAACTTCCAATACGGCGAGGGTCGCGAGCGTAATACCCAACGACAGACAAGCCGATACAAATACATTCCGGACCCAGTTTCGTTTCGTCAAATGTTTCATCTTTGCGTTTCTCTGCTATCCAAAGCATCATAATCAACGAACGATTACTCGGTAAGCTATCGGCTTTCGGACAGGGTTTGAAGTGGTGTGGCTAACCGCGTGGCTCAGAGCTTCGTATTGCGTTCTTCTATTTTCATCTGCGGCTCAATCTCCAATCGCTCTCGCACCGCCTTGAGCACCGCATGCGCTGAGACGGCAGCCTTCACTCCAATCCCCCTCGCCAGCTTCCTCGCCCACGGCCTCTGCCTTCGCTCGGCGGTGCGATAAAGCGCCTCGCCCCTTTTCGTCAGGCGCACCAGTTTGGCGCGACGGTGGTGGGGGTTGTCGGCGAGGGTGACGATGCCTTCTTCGACGAGTTCGTTGACGATGCGCTGCACGCCCTGGCGGTGCAGGCCCATGGAGCGGGCGAGGCGGGCGACGGGCTCGGCCGTTGGCGACAGCGCGATGGCGCCCAGCACCTGCCAGCGGGCGCTGGTCAGGCCGAGGTCGGCGACGAGGCGGTCGCCGGCCGCGATCAGGCCGCCGTTCAGGCGGAACACTTCCAGGATCAGTTGCGTCAGCGCGTCGGTTTCGCGGTCGGCTGAGGGGCTTTGTTGCATGTCGACATAGTTCCAAATTGACAATATACTGTCAATTTGGATAGAAGAGGGCGTATCGGCTTTGCCGTGGAGGGAGCAATGGTGCCCGGACTGTTCGCCCTCATCACCGCGGCGGCGTTTGCCGGAGCAGCGTTCTATATCAACGTCGCCGAGCAGCCGGCGCGGCTCTTGCTCGACGATGCGAGCCTGCTGCGGCAATGGAAGCCGAGTTATGCGCGCGGCTTTGCGATGCAGGCGAGTCTTGCCGTCATCTCGGCGCTATCAGGATTTCTCGCGAGTTGGCAGTTGCAGGATTGGCGGTGGTCGGTCGCGGCGGTGCTGATGCTGGCGAACTGGCCCTACACGCTCTTGGTGATGCTGCCGACCAACAAGCGGATCGAAGCATGGCCGCCCGAACAGGCGAATAGCGAGTCGCGTGGGCTCGTCGTTTCCTGGGGCTGGATGCACGCGGTGCGCACGGCGCTGGGTCTGGCTGCAACCGCGATCTATCTGGCGCTGGCGGTCAGAGCATGATCCGGAAAAGTGGAAACCGGTTTTCCCTCGCGACAAACGCGTAGCGTTTGCGCGGAGATCATGCTCCAAATAAAATGCTACTTTCCGGCCGCTGCCTCGCGCGCCAGACGCTCGGCTTTCAGCCGCTCACGGTTTTTATGAAAGGCCTCTTGCGCGAGCTGATGCTCTCGCATGGCCTGCTCCGCATCGTGCCGTCGCTGGGCCTCCCTGGCCTTGCGCTGCTCCGGCGTTGGCTTCTCACGGGGTGTGTATGAATCAGACATGCAGCTTCAACGCGCGAGGCGACTAAAGGTTCCCTTCGCGTTGCGCGGCGAGACGAATTATCCCAATTAAATCAATATGATTTGGCCCGTCCAGGCTATCAGCGGAAAATAAACCGCTTCGGTTTCACCCCAAATCACCCCTATAAATCCGCCGTCCCGCCCGGCAAGAGGGGCGGATCGCGATCGTCACGAACGCGCGGCGGGATGCGGTGGACGCGAGGGCCGGCGAACGACGAACGCCCGGCTCTTCGCGGACGGCGAAGTCGTGTGGTCCTGGCGCCCCGACGCTGGCGCTAAGTCCTTGCGGGATGGAAACATCCTTAAGGGATGACGGTGGCAAGAAAGCCCGGTCACCGGGGAGAGCGCGAAGGAAACCGTTAAAACCATTGCGCAGGGAAGGCCGGCGTTGCTCCGGTTGACCTGTGGTCCTACCCCCGTGCTTTTTGTTGCACGGAGCCCACGGGTGCAATCGGCACCCGGCCTTCCCTGCGCCCTCTCTTTCTCGAGACGGGTGAAACAGACGCAAAGCTCGGGCAGTTCGTGCCGCGAGGATGCGGACGCGTGTTTCCTCTGCTGTTTGAAAATAGAATCGGAATCAGGCGCCGTCTTGTCGTCATTGCGAGCCACCGGGTCGGCGCGAAGCGCCGCCCGATGACAGGCTCCGCGAAGCAATCCATGTCGCCGCTTGCGGAGGTATGGATTGCTTCGTCGCTATCGCTCCTCGCAATGACGATGGTGCGAGCGTCCCCACCTCCCCATAAAAAAGGGCAAGTCGGGTGTGAAGACTCGGGGCGCCTCAGCGGTTGAAGAGTTGGCGCAGCACTTCGTTCATCGCCTGGCTGTCCGGCGTGTCGCCGCTGTCGCTTGGCGGCGAAGGTGGGGCGGACTGCGGCTGCGGTTCGGGCTGTTGCGGCTGCGCCGGCGGGATGCTGCGGCGCGGGCGCGGCGGCTGCGCTGCGCTGTTCAGGCCCTGCTGGATCAAATTGCCGATGGTCTCGCCAAGCTGGCCGCCGAGCAGCCCGCCACCTTGGCCGGATTGGCCGTTCGCGCTGCCGCCTTGGGTGCCGGCTCCGCTGCTGCCGCCGAGGAGTCCGCCGAGCGCGCCGTTCGGTCCGAACAGGCCCTTGCCCATCTCGCGCAGCTTGGCATAGGCGGCCTCGGGATTGTCGAGAATGCCCTGCATCTCCGGATAGATGCGCGGGCCGTCCCACGGCCCCTCGATCATCACGGGGATGCCGAGGCCGACCGGATCGCTAGTGCGGCCCTGGCCCTCGGTGGTCAGCACCAGCTTCGGCTCGACGCGGAAGCCGATCATCTTGGTGCCGAGGTCGATGGTGCCGACGCCCGTCATCTTCACCAGCGGGCCGACCAGATTGAGGTCGGTGGTCACCGCCTGGCCCTTGTCGATCTTGAAGGAGGCCGAGAGCTGGCTCAGATCGGTCGCGAGCTGATCGCCCTCCTGCCAGCCGGAGAGCGGGCTCGTCGTCAGCGAGCGGATCATCTGCGCGACATTGAGACCGCGGATCGCGCCATCCCGGAATACGGCGAAGGCCGTGCCGCTCATATTTCCCATGATCGCGCGCTGGCTGTTGCCGGAGGAGCGCACCGCGATCTTCGCCTGCATCCTGCCGTCGAGTTTGTCGAAATCGGCAAGGCTGCGCAGCAGCGGCAGCGCCCGCACATTGTTGAGGTCGGCGCCGAGCGCGTAGGTCGGATTGCTGGCGGAAACGTCGATGGCGAGATCGCCATTGGCGTTGCCCTCATAGGCGCCGAGATTGGCGAGCCGCGCCTTCATGACGCCGCTCATCAGCGTCGCCTCGATCGCCGCCGGCGCGAAACGGCCGTCGCCGATGTTGAGCTCGGCCGCGGAAATCTTCGCCTGCGCGTCGACATAGTTCAGCCCGATGAGGTCGAACGTGGCACTGCTCCAGGGTTGCGCCGCCGTGCCCGCCTGGCCGCGCTCCATCGCCAGCGAGAGCTTCTGGAAGTCGAGATCGAGCTTCACCAGCGGCTTGTTGCTGGCGATATCGACCGAGGCCCAGCCGTTGAACGCGCCGTCGCCGAGCGTGCCGCTGACGCCGTTGAACATCACCACCGCGCCGCTCAGCCGCACCTCCGTTCGCGCCGACAGCGGCGCCTGCAACAGGCCGGGCGCCTCAAAGGCGATTTCGGTCGGGATGTTCTGCCGCTCGATCGGCGCCGCTGGCGCGGTCGCCTTGATCTCGAATTTCAGCGGCTGGCCGCCGCCGCGCCCATTGCCGCTGATGACGATCTTGCGGTCGCTGCCGACGGCCATATCCGCGTTGACAGCCTCGATGCGGCCTTCGACGCGGTCGCGCACATTGGAGAACACGATCGTGCCGCCGGTGACGCTGACATGCTCGATGCCGAATTTGGCCTCGCTGGTCCCGGCGGCGCTGTTCCTTGGCGGCGGAGTGGGCTCGCGCACGCGCTGCAGCGGCATGGTCAGGACCGGACCTACGATCAGGAGGTCGGTGACGTGCGGCTGGCCCGACCACAGGCTCGCCAATGTGACGTCAGCCCGGATGCTGCTCGCGGTCAGGCGGTTGTTGATCTCGCGGTCTTTCGGATCCTGCAGCGCGATATCGTTCAGCGTGATGTTGAGCGACGGCCACAGGCTGATCTTGGCGCTGCCATTGATGGCGAGCCGGTAGCCGGTCTGGCGCTCGACCCGATCCTGGATCGCCGACGTCAGGAAACCGGAGGGGATGCCGATCACGGCAAGCAGCGCGATGACGACGATCACGGTTCCGATCGCGGCGCCTGCGATTTTCAGTGCTCTCATCTCGACATTCCAGACCGCGCCAACGTCACGCGCAAGTTTATCCCGGAAACAGGTTTCCGCTCAAAGCGGCCGAAAATAATCCGCCGCAGCTGCGAACTTATGTGACTTATGCCACACTTCCAGGGGGGTGGATTTTGTTAATCCGGGCCGCAACGCAAGCCGCACGGGAGATTGTTGTGGAAGGCAGTACAATGAGCAAACAGGCCGAATTTGCGGTCATTTTGAAGATGAACCCGATGTTCGCCGATTTGGGCGCGGACGAATTGCAGCGGCTTGCGGGCCTTTGTCACACCCGGCACCTCCAGGCGGGCGAGGTGCTGTTCCAGAAGGGCGATGCCGGTGACGCCCTGTTCGCGGTGCGACGCGGCCAGATTCGCCTCGAGACCGGCGCCTCCGACGGCAACCGGCTGACGCTCAACTTCATGAGGCCCGGTGAACTGTTCGGCGAGGTTGCCGTCCTCGACGGCCAGGACCGCACCCTGGACGCGACCGCCGGCGAAGCAACCGAATTGTTCGTGCTGAGCCGCCAGGATTTTCACCGTTTCCTCGAGCGCGAGCCGAAGGTTGCCGTGAAGCTGATCGAGCTGCTCTGCCACCGCATCCGCTGGATGAGCGAGCGGATGCAGGAGTCGGCGCTGCAGCCCTTGCCGGTCCGCCTCGCCAAGCGGCTCTGTGCGCTGGCCTCCGACTCCGGTTCCGAAGTCCACATTTCGCAGGAACAGCTCGGCACCTGCGTCGGCGCCGCGCGCGAAAGCGTCAACCGTCAACTCCAGCTCTGGCGCAAGGACGGTATTCTGGACGTGCAGCGCGGGCGGATCCTGCTGCACGACATGCCCAAGCTGACCGCGGTGGCGAGGAACGAGTAGCGCTACTCCGCCGCGGGCGACACCATCGTGGGCGGCTGCTTGGCCGGTGGCTCGCCGTGGTGGTCGGAGGGCGGTTCCTCGTCGGCGTGCGAGACGATCAGCCGCTTGCCGAAGCGCCAGATCACGTTGCCGACGTCGTCCATCACCATGAACATCGCCGGCACGAACACCAACGACAGCACCGTCGAGAACAGCAGGCCGCCGATCACGGCGAGCGCCATCGGCGAGCGGAACTCGCCGCCGGCGCCGACCGCCAGCGCGCTCGGCATCATGCCGGCCACCATCGCAACGGTCGTCATCACGATCGGGCGCGCACGCTTCATGCCGGCATCGATCATCGCTTCCTCGCGGCGTTTGCCGGCGCGGATCGCCTCGATGGCGAATTCCACCAGCATGATCGCGTTCTTGGTCACGATGCCCATCAGCATCAGGATGCCGATCCACACAGGCGTCGTGAGCTGCTTGCCGGTGAGCAGCAGAGCGGCGATCGCGCCGCCGATCGAAAGCGGCAGCGAGAACAGGATGGTGATCGGCTGCAGGAAGGTGCCGAACAGCAGCACCAGCACCGCATAGACCATCATCAGGCCGGCGGTGATTGCGGTGGCGAAGCCATCCGAAAGCTCATTGAGGCTTTCGGCGTCACCCGACGGGCTCACCTTGACGCCCTTCGGCAGGCTCTTCATCACCGGCAGTTCATAGATCTGCTTGGTGGCATCGCCGAGCGCGGCGTTGCCGACGAGGTCGGCCGCGACGGTGGCCTGCCGCTCGCGGTCGTAGCGGTTGATGCTGGTTGGCCCCTGATCGAGCTGGATGTCGGCGACAACAGACAATGGAACGCCGCCGCGTTCGCCGCGCTGGCCGAGCGGCACCCGCAATTGCTGCAGCATCTGCAGGTCGCTGCGCGCGCTATCCTCGAGCTGGACGCGGATCGGCACCTGGCGGTCGCCGGCATCGAATTTCGCCAGCGCCGGGCCGACATCGCCGATGGTTGCCACGCGGATCGTCTGCGACAGGCTTTCGGTGGAGACGCCGAGCCGCGCCGCCAGTTCGGAGCGCGGGCGGATGCGCAGTTCGGGACGATCGAGCGCGGTTTCCGAGATCACATTGGCAATGATCGGAATCCGCTTCATCTGCGTCGCCAGCTCGCTTGCGACGTTGTTGACGATATTACTGTCGACGCCGGTCACGACCAGCGAGATCGCGCGCAGGCCGTTCTCGTCGAGAAACCAGTAGCGGATGTCGGGGACGTTCTCGAGCTCATTGCCGATCGAGAGCTCGAGCTCGCGCTGGGTGATCTTGCGCTCGTTCTTTGGCGTGTAGTTGATGATGAGCGCGGCACGCCGCACTTCCTGCGTGCCCGGCGGAACCCGGCCGCCGTCGACGAATATGCTTCTCACCTCCGGCCGCTTGCGCAGGCGCGCGACGATCTCTTCCGTCACCTTCTCGGTCTGCGCAAGCTGCGAGCCCGGCGGCAGCTCCATCGCCAGCAGCGAGCGCGCGGTGTCCTGCGCCGGCAGGAATCCCTGCGGCAGCAGCTTGATGCTCCAGATCGATGCCGCGAAGACGGCAAAGCCGATCACCACTGTGATGTAATGATGCTTCACCGACCAGGTGACCAGGCTGTGATAGGTCCGCAGTATGCGGCCCGGCGGCGGCTCCTCGTGCGCCTGATGTTTGAGGAAATAGGCAGCCAGCATCGGCGTGACAAAGCGCGCTGCAAGCAGCGAGAAGAACACCTGAACCGACACCGTGATGCCGAACTGCTTGAAGAACTGACCGGCGATACCAGACATGAAGCTCGCCGGCGCGAAGATCGCGATGATGGTGAGCGAGATCGCGATCACCGCAAGCCCGATCTCGTCCGCGGCTTCCAGCGCAGCGCGATAGGGCGATTTGCCCATGCGCATGTGGCGCACGATGTTCTCGATCTCGACGATGGCGTCGTCGACCAGGATGCCGGTCGAGAGCGTGATGGCGAGGAAGCTGACGAGGTTGAGCGAGAAGCCCAGAATGTCCATCGCCCAGAACGCCGGGAAGATCGATAGCGGCAGCGAGACCGCGGCGATGATGGTGGCGCGAAGGTCGCGCAGGAACAACAGCACGATGATGACGGCGAGGATCGCGCCCTCGAACAGGGTCGAGATCGCCGCCTCATAGTTGCCCTTGGTGAATTCGACCGAAGTGTCGATCAGCTTGAGATCGACATCGGGGTAGGCGGCCTTCAGCGCATCGATCCGCTTCTGCACCGCGGCGGCGACCACCACATCGCTCGCGCCCTTGGAGCGTTTGATGCCGAGCGCGACCACCGGCTCGCCGTTGAAGCGGGCGAAGGTGCGGCGATCGGCGATGGTGTCGGTCACCGTGCCGAGATCGTCGAGCCGCACCTCGCCGCCGCCGAACAGCGGGATCATGGTGCCGGCAAGCTCGTTCAGCGTCTTGGCGCCGGCGAGCGTGCGGATCGCCTGATCGTTCTTGCCGATCTCGGCGCGGCCGCCGGCGAGGTCGACATTGGTGCCGCGCAGGATCTGGCTGACATTGACGGCTGTCAGCCCCGCCGCCTGCAGCCGGTCGGGATCGAGCGAGACCAGGATCTCGCGCTCGACGCCGCCGATGCGCTCGACCTGGGCGACGCCGCGCACGCCCTGCAGCGCGCGCTTGACCACGTCGTCGACGAAATAGGAAAGCTGCTCCGGCGTCTTGCCCGGTGAAATCGCTGCATAGGTGACGATCGGCAGGCCGATGACGTCGACGCGCTGGATCAGCGGTTCGGTGACGTTTTGCGGCAGGTTGGCGCGGACGCGGGTGACGGCGTCCTTGACGTCGTTCAGCGCGCGATCGGTGTTGGTCTCCAGCGCGAACTGGATCGTGGTCACCGACAGGCCGTCGGTGATCGAAGAGGAGATGTGGCGCACGCCCTCGACGCCCGAGACGCCGTCTTCGATCGTCTTGGTGACCTGCGCTTCCAGTTCCGACGGTGCTGCGCCGAACTGCGACACCGCAACCGAGATCACGGGGATATCGGCGCTCGGCAGCCGCGTGACCGCAAGCTTGGTGAAGGAGACCCAGCCCAGCACCAAAAGGATGATCGAGAAGACGATCGACGGCAGTGGGTTCCGAATCGACCAAGCCGAGATGTTCAAAGCCATTAGCGTGTCCGCGTGCGCTCGAGTTCGTCGGCGAACATGATCTTGATCTGGTCGCCGTCATGCAGCGAGGTGCCAGCGTCGGCGACGACGATTTCGCCGACGTCGAGGCCCTCAAGGATTTCCGTTGAGGTGTCCGAGGTCAGCCCGACCCGCACTTTCCGTGTCTCGATCGTGTTGCCCTTGACGACCTGCAACGTAAGGCGGTCGATCGCGGTGCGCGGAACGGCGACGCCGCAAGAGCGCTTGGCGTCGATATTGGCGCGGGCGAACATGCCGACCTTCAGCGAAGGATTGTTGGTAAGGGATATCCTGACACGGCCGAGCTGGGTGTTGCGGTCGATCTGCGGCGAGATCTGCCGTACCTTGCCGACCATGTCGGGCGCATCGTCGCGGCTGATCCGCACGGTCGCGCCCGGATTGAGCTTCAAGAGGTGAATGCTCGGCACCTCGGCTTCCAGCTCGATTTCGTTGTTGATCGCGATGCGGAACATCGGTCCGGCCTGCGGCGAGGCGGGGGCGCCCACGGCGGTCCGCACCTCGGTGACCAGGCCCGCGGCCGGCGCGCGCAAGGAAAGCGATGCTGCGCGTCCGCCGCCCTGGGCTGCCTGCTGTTGTTGTTGCTGCGGCGGCGGGGTCAGCCGCGCCAGTTCCTGGTTCTCGGTCACGGTGTCGCCCTCGCGGACCAGGACATCGCTGACCTTGGAGCCCTCGTGATCGACGCCAACCTGCGCTTCGCGCCGCGGCACAATATGGCCGGTGACGCGCACCATGTCGGAGAAGCAAGCATTGGTGGCTTTGGTGACGACGACGAGGGCCTGGCCCGGCGTGTCCTTCTCTTCCGGACGCGGCCGGTGCTCGAACCAGTAGTAGCCGGCGCCGAGTGCGACGACGAAGACTGTTCCGAGCACAGGCTTTAGGTATTCGGAGAATTTCATCGCCGGATCGATCCAGACCTGAAGTTTAGCTGAAGCGGAACGCTTCGAATTGTTTTCAGTCTTATTGCTAAAACAAATGCGTCTCGCAGGGGTGCGAGACGCATATTACCCTTAAAATAGCACGTGGCGCTACGCCGTTTACCCGGACGGGATTACTTGGACGCGGTTGCGTTGTTTTCCATGTTCACGACCTGCACACGGCGGTTCGCTTCCGCCAGCGGCTGGCTCGGATCCTTCAGCTTGCTCTTGCCGTAGCCGACGGTGACGAGATCGGAACCGTTGACGCCATATTTGTCGACGAGATAGCGCTTGATCGCCTCGGCGCGGCGCTCGGAGAGGTCCTGGTTGAAGGCCTCGCTGCCGGCGGCGTCGGTGTGGCCGGCTACGACGAAGGTCGAGCCCTTCAGGTCGGCATTGGTCAGAGCGCGGCCCAAGGCCTGCACGGAGGGCAGCGACTTGGCGTTGATCTGCGCCGAATTGTAATCGAAGTTGATCTCCAGATCGATCTTGGGCTTGTCCTTGACGATGGTCGCGATCTCCTCGCGCTCGGCCGACGACAGCGAGCGGGTGGAGCGGCCGCGGATCGTCTGCACGAACTTGTCCTCCGCGGCGTTTGCGGCTGGCTCGACCTTCGGCCCGATCGACAGGCCGCGGGTCAATGGCTTCTTCTCCGGCGTCAGCGCCCTCAGGATCTGCTCTTCGGTGACGTTGTCGCCGGCCCGGGCGGCCACCATGCCAAGGGCAAGCGTGGCGCCGATCGTCGCAACCGAAAGCATCGCAGCAAGATTCTTCTTCGCGGTGATCTCGAACATTGTCAGCCCCCGTTGCGCCGTGCGCGCGATTTCAAATCGATTAGCCAAATCACTGCCGGTGCTCGATCCCGGCCCATCTTAAATTCTTAGTCTCGCACATCCCGTCCGAGGTTCGAGGCCGGACGGAACCAGCTATCAAAATTGTCGTCACTGCACGCCATAATCGGCGAATTCCTTGACGATATTCGGGTCCATCGCCTTGGCGTTGGTGATGTCCAGATCCCCTTCCGCGACCGAGCCGTTGCGCTTCTTGGCAAGCCCGCGTCCGTAGAGAGATGACGTCAACCTGGGATTGAGCTTCAGCGCCGCATCGAAATCGGCAATGGCGTTCTTGGTTTGCCCGCTCTTCAGATTCAAAAGGCCGCGGCTGTCGAGCGCGTCGACGAAATTCGGCCGCAGCCGCAGCGCCTCGTTGCAATCCTTCAGCGCAGCCTGCAGGTCGCCGATCACGGTGCGGGCCCAGCAGCGGTTGTTGTAGGCTTCGACATCCTTGGGGTTTAATCGAAGCGAGTTGTCGAAGTCCTTGATCGCGAGCTCGTAGGCGCCCTTGCTGGCATAGACCTGACCGCGGCGGTAAAGAGCTGCTGCATCATCCGGATTGTCGTTGAGCCGTGCCGTCAGGGTCTTGATGGTCGGATCATCGGCCAGCGTGTCGGCCTGCTTCGGGGCGGGTGGTGTCGACGGTGCGGCGACGTCCGCCGGCCGCGGCATCGGCGGAGGTGGTAATGGCAACTGCTCGGACGGAGGCGGCGCCGTGGTGGTCTGCACCGGAGGCGCGGGCGGCGGCGACGGCGGAGCAGGTGGGGCCGGCGGGGCGACCGCCGACTGAGCCGGCGGTGGCGGCGGAGGTTCGGGCGGCGGCGGGCTCTGCGGCCGCGCCGCTGAACCTGGAACGAAAGAGAAATCTTCCGCGAGCGAAGACGAGATCCACGGCACCTGCTCGCTGCGCGAGGCGCGGGTGACACCGACACGGGTGCGATTCAGCGTCTCTTCCGCCATCAGGTCGGGGGTGCGGATCTCCTTGAGCAATTCCCGCACGAACAGGCTGTGGTCGCTGCCATTGTCCGAGATCACGGACGACAGCGCCGCCGAATACATCACCAGCGTTCCGTTCGGCGCGATCACCGGCGCAAGGCCGGCTGAAAAGCTGCGGAATCGGCGCTCGAACGGGTTGCGCCTGGAAGCATCGATCAGCGCGATCTTGACGCCGGCGCCGCGGCTGTTGATCTCGCCGAGCACCGTCTCGAGGCTGAAACCGTCGCGGCGGACGTCGGCCTCGCTCCAGATCTGGGCATCGATCGGGATCATATAGCTCTGGCGGCTGGACTGGATACCATAGCCCGAGAAGAACAAGAGGACGACCGAGCCCGGCTTGATCTTGCCGTAGAGTCGCTCGAAGGCGTGCCGCATTTGTTCGCCGGTCAGATTTTCCCCGATGTCGACATTGAAGCCGTCGCGCTTGAGCTCGTCGGCGACGTCGCGCGCGTCGTTGATCGGCTCCTTCAGCGGCGCATCCGCGTCCGGATACTTGGCGTTGCCGATCACCAGGGCGAAACGGTCGCCCGCAGCGAAAGAGGGTGCGGTCGAGGCGACGGCAAAAATCAATGTGAGGAGCAAAGCAAAGCAGATGTGCATAATCGCCGCAGTCTAGCCAAAAAGACGCCGATCCCGGTCTGCGCCGCGGCGACCTTACTTCACGCAACCGGCATTATCAAACCGCGCCCATGGGCCGTCAACCACTTGCGCCGTCGTCGTTAATTGCGACAATTAAGCGCGAAGAAGCGGCTTCCGGCAGGGAATGAAGCACGGTTGTTCCGGTGGCAGCGCTGGTTCCGTCGACAACGCCGCGGACCGCAATGCGACACCCCCTCACCCTGACGCCCTCTCACATTGGCTCGCACGGTCCTGTCATGCAGCCGCAGCAGGCCTGCAGGATTTGACCTTTGCGGATGACAATGGCTTGCTTGTCGCGCAAGCGGCCACTCAACCAAGAAAAGCGACGCCAATGGGAAACGCCTACGAGATCTATGCTCTGCGCTATGCGACGATGTCGCCGCGCACCCCGAACATGAACTTTCTTGCGCCCGATCCGCATGAGACCGCGGCGCAGGCCCTCGATTACTTCGTCTGGCTCGTTCGGGGAGCGGGCCGCGACATTCTGGTCGACACCGGCTTCAATGCCGAGGAGGCCGAGCTGCGCGCCCGCAAGCTGACTCTCAATCCGGTCGATGCGCTGGATCGCTTTGGCGTTTCGGCGGCATCGATTCGGGACGTGATCGTCACCCACCTGCATTACGACCACGCCGGCAATCTCGATCGCTTCCCGAACGCTCGCTTCCATTTGCAGGAACGCGAGATGAGCTACGCGACCGGACGATGCATGTGCAATGGCATGCTGCGGCACCCGTTCTCGATCGAGCATGTGACGCTGATGGTTCGCCACGTGTATGGCGAGCGCGTCACGTTCCACTCCGGAGATGGCGAGGTCGCGCCTGGAATCACCGTGCACCGTGTCGGCGGCCATTCAGATGGGCTACAGGTGGTGCGGGTCGAGACCGCGCGCGGCCCCGTGGTGCTGGCATCCGATGCCGCGCATTACTACGCCAATCTGCACAAGCGCAGTCCGTTTCCGATCGTCTACAATATCGGCGACATGGCGATCGGCTGGGAAACCGTCGAGCGGCTCGCCGGACATCCCGATCGTTTCATCCCCGGGCATGATCCAATCGTCGCCGAGATCTATCCGCGCGCGAGCGACAAGGTCGATGCGTATGCGCTGCATCTCGCGCCCTCGCGCTCGTTTGCGAAGTAGGTGTTGCTGGCGCCTTGCGCGTCATTACGAAGCACATCAGCCGCCCCTCATCCTGAGAAGCCTGCGCAGCAGGCGTCTCGAAGGATGAGGCCACCGGCCGGGCCTTATGGTTCGAGACGCCGCTTTGCGGCTCCTCACCATGAGGGTCTCACAACGGTACGTCCTAGAGCATGATGAGATCAGGTCGAATTGGCGCCACGTCGGAGGTGCCTTACCTCTCCCCGACGGAGAGAGGTCGGATCGCATCGTGAGATGCGATCCGGGTGAGGGGGATGAGCTCCATCGAGGAACCGTAACCGCTCACCCGGCGCTGCGCGCCGACCTCTCCCTATGGGAGAGGTGGACAATCGCGGTCACGCCGATTCAACCAAATGACATCATGCTCTAATACGTTTCCTTCGCGTCCGCCTCTTCGCTGGTCTGCACCAGCTCAAGGCCGTGCTCGATCTTGCCGAGCAGTTTTCCGAGTTGCCGCCGCTCCTGCGCCGACAGGCATGAGAAAATCTCCTGCTCCCTTCGGAGCAGGCGCGGGATCAGTTCCTCGTACAGCGCCTTGCCTTTGCGGGTGAGCTGCAGGCGGAATTCGCGGCGGTCGTCGGCATTCTCGACGCGCTCGATGATCTGCCGTTCCATCAGCGTGGTGACGGCGCGGCTGATGGTCGACTTATGTGTCCGCGTGCAATCGGCGATGTATTGCGCGCTGCAGGCTTCGCGGCGGAAGCCGAGCGTCGCCAGCACGCGCCATGAGGGGATGTCGAGCCCGTAGCGCGCCTGATACTCGGCGGAAAGCGCCGAGCTCACCTCCGCCGCCAATCGGTTCAGGCGGAACGGCATGAAGTGGAAGAGGTCGAGCCTTTTCTTGGCCGCCGCGTCCTCCTGCGGCGCGACCGAGTCGGGTTCGAATCGCGTCGCCGCCATGTCGTCGCTCGAAACCGATTTCGTCAAAATGCCTCCGAGGGGGAGTTGACGGCGGTGCCGTCAGGGGGTTTAAGATCGTTGCAAGTGAGACTAATTTAACAGGGCCACGAGGAAGCGGCAAGGGTTTGAGCGGATGACGCAGGGCAAAACCCGGTTCGGCTATCAGAGGCATCCCGACCAGGATCGGGTAGCGGCTAACGCGGCTGAATATCCGGTCGTGGTGGTCGGCGCCGGCCCTGTGGGATTGTCGCTCGCGATCGATCTCGCCCAGCGCGGGCAACCTGTGGTGCTGCTCGACGACGCCGACCGGATCGGCGAAGGCTCGCGCGCGATCTGCTTCGCGAAGCGCTCGCTGGAATATTGGGACCGGCTTGGCGTCGGCGACCGCATGGTCGAGAAGGGCGTGATGTGGAGCGTCGGTAAGATTTTCCATGGCGCCTCCCAGCTCTATCAGTTCAACCTGTTGCCGGAGGACGGTCACAAGCGGCCGGCCTTCATCAACCTGCAGCAATTCTATGCCGAGGCCTATCTGGTCGATCGCGTGCGCGAGTTATCGGCGATCGACCTGCGCTGGCGCAACAAGGTGGTTGCGCTGGAAAGCCGCAACGATGGCGTGGCGCTGACGATCGAGACGCCGGAGGGCGCCTACAGGATTCGGGCTTCCTTCGTGATCGCCTGCGACGGTGCACGCTCGTCGCTGCGCAAAATGGTCGGCGCGGAATTTTCCGGCCAGGTGTTCGAGGACCAGTTCCTGATCGCCGACGTCAAGATGACGGCGGCGTTCCCGACCGAGCGCTGGTTCTGGTTCGACCCGCCGTTCCATGCCGGGCGCTCGGCGCTGTTGCACAAGCAGCCGGACGATGTCTGGCGGATCGATCTGCAGCTCCATCCAGATGCAGACCCGATGCATGAAAGGAAGCCGGAAAATGTCCGGCCGCGGATCGCACGCATGCTCGGCCACGACAAGTTCGATTTCGAGTGGATCTCGCTCTACAAATTCCAGTGCCGGCGGATGGACAAGTTCATCCACGGCCGCGTGATCTTTGCCGGCGACGCCGCGCACCAGGTCTCGCCGTTTGGCGCGCGCGGCGCCAATTCCGGGCTCGAGGACGCCGAGAATCTGTCGTGGAAACTCGACCGCGTGCTGCGCGGGACGTCTCCAGAATCGCTCCTCGAGAGCTATCACATCGAGCGCAGCGCCGCGGCCGATGAGAACATCCGCGAATCCACCCGCTCCACCGATTTCATGGCGCCAAACTCGCGGCAGGAGGCGCGGCTGCGCCAGGCGGTGCTGGCGCTGGCGAAGGAGACCGAGTTCGGCAAGCGCATGGTCAATGGCGGCCGGCTGTCGGTGCCGTCGGTTTACGACACGCCGCTGTCGACGCCGGATGGTGACGCATGGTGCGGCGGGCCACGGCCGGGCGCGTCCATGCCGGATGCGCCGATTGCTGGACGCAGCGGCAATCCGCAGTTCCTGACCGAGGCGTTTATCGGCGCGGGAACGGGGTTCACGCTGCTGGAGTTTGGTAATGGCGCCGCGGTGGATGTGCCGGATGGCGTAAATACGATCCGCATCGGTGGCGACGATGGTTTCGCCGATGCCACCGGTCTCGTCGGCAAGCGGTACGATGCCGAACCCGGCACCGCCTATCTGCTGCGGCCCGATGGCTATATCGCCGCACGCTTCCGTCGCCCGACGCAGCCGCTGTTAGAGGCGGCGCTGGCGCGGGCGACGGGATTCAATTGAGGTTGCCATGGCGCTGTCGACCAGCTCGAACTTCGCAAAACCGGACGATGCCTTCCGCGCCGTCGTCGAAGCGCATCGCGGCTTGACGGAGGCGCAGAGCGCCGATCTCGATGCCGCGCTGGTGCTCGTGCTCGCCAACCATATCGGCGACATCGACGTGCTGCGCGAAGCGATCGCGCTCGCCAAGCGGCGGATGCTGGAGGCGAGCCAGCAGCAGCAACAACAGCAGCAACAATAACGAGGACACCCGATGGCAAAAGGCTTTGCGTCCACCACGGATCTTGCGGAGAAGAAGATCACCTTCTCCGAGATCGGCAGCGATCTCTACGCCTTCACCGCCGAGGGCGATCCCAACACCGCCGTGATCGTCGGCGACGACGGCTGCCTCGTGTTCGACGCGCAGGCGACGCCGGCGATGGCGAACAAGGTGATCGAGCGCGTGCGCACCGTGACCCACAAGCCGATCAAATATGTCGTGCTGTCGCATTACCATGCGGTGCGCGTGCTGGGGGCTTCCGCCTATAAGGCGCAAGCCATTGTCGCCTCGCAGGAGACCTACCGCCTGATCGCGGAGCGCGGCCAGCAGGATTGGGATTCGGAGTATGGCCGCTTCCCGCGCCTGTTCCAGGACGCCCAGAGCATTCCCGGCCTGACCTGGCCGACGCTCACCTTCGAGGGCGAGATGTCGATCTATCTCGGCAAGCGCGAAGTGCGGCTGATGCAGCTTGGCGCCGGCCACACATCCGGCGACATCGTCGCCTGGGTGCCGGATGCCGAGGTGATGTTCTCCGGAGATCTCATCGAATATCACTCGGCCTGCTATTGCGGCGATGCGCATTTGCGCGAATGGCCGATGACGCTGAACGAGATCCGCGCCTTCAATCCCAAGGCGATCGCGCCCGGTCGTGGCGATGCGTTGAAAGGCCTTGCCACTGGGCGCGAGGCGATCGCGATGACGCGTGATTTCGTCACGACGCTCTACGGTGCAGCCGAGGCCTCCGTGGCGAAAGGGCGCACGCTGAAGGAGACGATGGCGGCGACGCGCGAGGTGATGGATCCGAAATTCTCGAGCTTCGCGATCTACGAGCATTGCCTGCCGTTCAACGTCTCGCGCGCCTATGACGAAGCGTCCGGGATCGATGATCCCGTGATCTGGACCGACAAGCGCGACCGCGAAATGTGGGCCGCGCTGCAAGGAGGAGGATGACCATGAACATCAACACCTCGCCTGATGTGATCGCCAAGAGCTCCGCGCAAATCACGCCGGGCTACATGTCCGGCTTCGGCAACAGCTTTGAGACCGAGGCCTTGCCCGGCGCGCTGCCGGTCGGGCGCAACTCGCCGCAGCGCTGCGCCTATGGGCTCTATGCCGAGCAGCTCTCCGGCTCGCCTTTCACCGCGCCGCGCGGCGCCAATGAGCGCTCCTGGCTCTATCGGATTCGGCCGTCCGTGAAACACTCCGGCCGGTTTGAGAAAGCCGATGCCGGGCTGTGGCGCACCGCGCCCTGCCACGAATACGAGATGCCGATCGAGCAGCTCCGCTGGAATCCGGCGCCGATGCCGTCGCAGGAACAGACGTTCCTGCAGGGCGTGCAGACCATGACCACGGCCGGCGACGCCAACACGCAAGCCGGCATGGCGGCGCATGTCTATCTGATCACCAAATCGATGGTGGACCAGCATTTCTACAATGCCGACGGCGAGATGATGTTCGTGCTGCAGCAGGGCAATCTTCGCCTCGTCACCGAGTTCGGCCGCATCGATGCCGAGCCCGGCGAGATCGTGGTGATCCCGCGCGGCGTGAAATTCCGCGTCGAGATCCCGAACGGCCCCGCGCGCGGCTATCTCTGCGAGAATTACGGCGGCGCCTTCACGCTGCCGGAGCGTGGCCCGATCGGCGCCAATTGCCTGGCCAACTCGCGCGACTTCCTGACGCCTGTCGCCAGTTATGAGGACAAGGACACGCCGACCGAGCTCTATGTGAAATGGGGCGGCTCGCTTTGGAAGACGACGCTGCCGCATTCGCCGATCGATGTGGTCGCCTGGCACGGCAATTACGCGCCGTACAAATACGATCTGCGCACCTTCTCGCCGGTCGGCGCGATCGCGTTCGATCATCCCGATCCCTCGATCTTCACGGTCCTGACCTCGCCGTCGGAGACCGCGGGCACCGCGAATATCGATTTCGTCATCTTCCCGGAGCGCTGGATGGTGGCGGAGAACACGTTCCGGCCGCCGTGGTATCACATGAACATCATGTCGGAGTTCATGGGCCTGATCTACGGTGTCTACGACGCCAAGCCGCAGGGCTTCGTCCCCGGCGGCATCTCGCTGCACAACTGCATGCTGCCGCATGGCCCCGACCGCGAGGCGTTCGATCACGCCAGCAATGGCGAGTTGAAGCCGGTGAAGCTAACGGGCACCATGGCCTTCATGTTCGAAACCCGCTTCCCGCAGCGCGTCACCGAATTCGCGGCGAAGTCGGCGACGCTGCAGGACGACTACGCCGATTGCTGGAAGGGACTGGAGAAGCGGTTCGATCCGGGCAGGCCATAGTATAAGCTCTCTCCGTCATTCCGGGGCGCGCGCAGCGCGAGCCCGGAATCCATCTGTCCACCCGTGTCTGTGGCCGAATGGATTCCGGGCCTGCGCCTTCCGGCGCATCCCGGAATGACGAGTGGAGAATGCATCACAAAGATCTGGCAGGAAAGCATGTCCCATCCCAACGACCCAAAACTCCGCTCCTTCATCGACGTCGATCCCGCGTCCGATTTCCCGATCCAGAATCTGCCCTACGGCGTGTTCTCGTCCAAGGACGGTCTGGCTCCGCGCATCGGCGTTGCGATCGGCGATTACGTGCTCGATCTCTGGCAGCTCGCGCAGGACTGCCGCATCGATGTGGTCGAACCCGCGGTATTCGCCGCGTCCTCGCTCAACCCGTTCATGGCTCTTGGTCCAAAGGTCTGGTCGCGCACCCGCGCGCGGATCAGTGAACTCTTGCGCCACGACCATCCCGAGCTGCGCGACAATGAGCGCCTGCGCCAGCGTGCGCTGGTGCCGATGGCCGACGTGAAGCTGCACCTGCCGATCACGGTCGCCGGCTACACCGACTTCTATTCGTCCAAGGAGCACGCCACCAACGTCGGCATCATGTTCCGCGGCAAGGACAACGCATTGCAGCCGAACTGGCTGCACATGCCGATCGCCTATAACGGCCGCGCCTCGACCGTCGTCGTGAGCGGCACGAAAGTGCGCCGGCCGCGCGGCCAATTGAAGCCGCCAAATGTGGAGGTGCCGAGCTTCGGTCCTTGCAAGCGGCTCGATTTCGAACTCGAGATGGGCGCCGTCGTCGGCCAGCCGTCAACGATGGGCGAGATGCTGAGCGAGCAACAGGCCGAAGAGATGATCTTCGGTTTCGTCATTCTGAACGATTGGAGCGCGCGGGACATCCAGCAATGGGAGTATGTTCCGCTCGGTCCGTTCCAGGCCAAGGCGTTCGCGACCTCGATCAGCCCATGGGTGGTGACGCGCGAGGCGCTGGAGCCGTTCCGCCTGCAAGCGCCGATACAGGAGCCCGCGCCCTTACCGTATCTGCGCCAGACGCAGCCGAACAATTATGATCTCACGCTCGACGTAGGCCTGCGTGCGGCCGGGATGAACGAGCCGGCGCGGATCGGCCGCACCAATTTCAAATACATGTACTGGTCGTCGGTGCAGCAATTGCTGCACCACGCCTCCTCTGGCTGCGCCATGAATATCGGCGACCTCTTGGGGAGTGGCACCATCTCCGGGCCAGAGAAGGACCAGCGCGGCAGCCTGCTCGAGATAAGCTGGAATGGCACTGAGCCCGTCGAACTTGCAGGCGGCGTCAAGCGCTCCTTCCTCGAAGACGGCGATTCGCTCGTCATGCGCGGCTGGTGCCAGGGCGACGGCTATCGCGTCGGCTTCGGCGAAGTCGAGGGGACGATCGTGGCGGCGGAATAGCCATACGCCGTCATTGCGAGGAGCGAAGCGACGAAGCAATCCATCTCTCCTCGTGTGGAGGCATGGATTGCTTCGCTTCGCTCGCAATGACGGAGAGGATTCACCGCTGTTCCGACGGAATGTGGCGCAGTCGTGCCGAATGCGCCGCAACATCCTCCAGACTGTATTTCAGATGCACCCGCTTCCCCGACGGCGTTTGCTTCACTGCACACACGCCCGGGCGCCATTCCCGTGACGGCCTTATCGGGCGCGGCGCGAAGCCGCCGCCGCAGTTCGGGCAGACGTTGAACAGTCTGTGCTCCACGCAATCCGCGCAGAAAGTGCATTCATAGGAGCAGATCATCGCCTCCGTCGCGTTCGGCGGCAGATCCTTGTCGCAATATTCGCAGTTCGGTCGCAGTTGCAGCGCCATGGTCGTTTCTCAGGCTGAAGCGGGACGGATCATCGCAAACTAGGCCCGCAATTCGAATGACGGAATTCCCTCGATTTGCGCCATGCTTACTTGCCTAACGCCTTCAACGGCAATTTCGCGCTCTCCTTCAGCCGGTCCAGCACGATCGAAGAGCGCACATGGGCGACGCTCTGGTGCGGCATCAGCACATTGTTGACGATGTCGGACAGGCTCTTGAGGTCGCGCAGCACGGCCTTCAAGAGATAGTCGGCGTCTCCGGTCAGCGAATAGGCTTCCTGGATCGCGTCGACGCGGTTGATCAGCTCCCGGAATTTCTTCGCGTTGTCAGGCGAGTGCGTCGCCAGCGTGATCTGGATGAAGGCGATCAGCTCGAAGCCGAGTGCCTCGCCGGCGAGGTCGGCGTGATAGCCCGAGATCACTTTCTCCTCTTCCAGTCGCATCCGTCGCCGCGAGCATTGCGAGGCCGACAGACCAATGAGATCGGCGAGCTGTTGATTGGTCAGCCGGCCGTCGTCCTGCAATGCGGCAAGGATCTTGAGATCGAAGGTGTCCAACTGGATCATGCGCCATTTGCCGTTACGATGCACAAATTGTGCATGAGACTAGCCCATCGCGCGCCATTTTGCATGCACCTTGCGGCCCGGTCGGCGGAGATTCCGTCAACCAAAGTAGGGAGAATCGCCAATGGGTCCGTTTCCGCACGATGCGCCACCGGCCGAAATCAGCGCCGACAATCCGATGGGCACGGATGGTTTCGAGTTCGTCGAATACGCCCATCCGCATCCGGAAGAGCTGCACCGCCTGTTCAAGCTGATGGGCTATGTGCCGGTCGCCCGCCACAAGAGGAAGAAGATCACGGTCTATCGCCAGGGCGACATCAACTATCTCGTCAATGAGGAGCCTGATACCCACGGCCATGACTTCGTCGCCGCGCACGGGCCGTGCGCGCCGTCGATGGCGTTCCGCGTGGTCGATGCCAGGCGTGCCTATGAGCGCGCGTTGTCGCTCGGCGCGGAGCCGGCCGACAATGCCGCGCAGAAGACGCTCGACGTTCCCGCGATCAAGGGCATCGGCGGCAGCCTGCTCTATCTGGTCGATCGCTATGGCGCGAAGGGCTCGGCCTATGATCTCGAGTTCGAATGGCTCGGCGAGAAGAACCCGCGGCCTGAGGGCTCGGGGCTCTATTACATCGATCACCTCACCCATAACGTCCATCGCGGCCGCATGGATGTCTGGACCGGCTTCTACGCCAGATTGTTCAATTTCCGCCAGATCCGCTTCTTCGATATCGAGGGCCGCGCCTCGGGCCTGTTCTCGCGCGCCCTGACCAGTCCGGACGGCAAGATCCGGATTCCGATCAACGAGGATGCCGGCGATTCCGGACAGATCGAGGAATATCTCAACCTCTATCGCGGCGAGGGCATCCAGCACATCGCCTGCGGCGCGCGCGATATCCACCAGACCATCGAGACGCTGCGCGCGGCCGGGCTGCCGTTCATGCCGTCACCGCCTGACACCTATTTCGAGAAGATCGACCAGCGCCTGTCCGGGCATGGCGAGGATGTCGCGCGGCTGCAGCAGAACGGCATCCTGATCGACGGCGAGGGCGTGGTCGATGGCGGCCAGACCAAGGTGCTGCTGCAGATATTCTCGGCCAATGCGATCGGACCGATCTTCTTCGAATTCATCCAGCGCAAGGGCGACGACGGATTCGGCGAGGGCAACTTCAAGGCCCTGTTCGAATCGATCGAGGAAGACCAGATCCGCCGCGGCGTGCTGAAGGTGGACCACGCAGCGTAAGGCTGCCGTAGGGTGGGCAAAGCGCAGCGTGCCCACCTCTTCTTGCGCTGCTCTTGATGGCGGGCAGGCTGCGCTTTGCCCACCCTACGCCGAGCGGATAGAGGCGGCGGCTATCGCTTCCACGCGCTCAGCACATCGCCAAGCTCCGCTGTCACCGGCTCCCTGATCGCCGACGGTGTCCGCGAGAAGCGCGGCGCGGGCGCCGGCTGCGTGACGCCATGGCGTTCGACGAACACCTTTCGCGCGGCCATGTGCGGATGGTTCGGGGCTTCCGCCATGGTCAGGATCGGCGCGAAGCAGATGTCGGTGCCTTCCATGATCTTGCACCACTCCTCGCGCGTCTTGCTCTTGAATATCTCGGTGAGCTTGTCTTTCAGCGCGGGCCAGGCCTTGCGGTCCATCTGGGCGTCGAACTCGGCGTCCGTGAGGCCGGCGTGCTTGCGCAACAGGGCGTAGAATTGCGGCTCGATCGAACCGATCGAAACGAAATGGCCGCAGGCGCATTCGTAGACGCCGTAGAAATGCGCGCCGCCGTCGAGCATATTCTGGTCGCGTCCCTCCACCCAGCGGCCGCTTGCGGCCAGGTCAAAGAACATCGACATCAGCGACGCCGCGCCGTCGCACATCGCGGTATCGACCACCTGGCCCTTGCCGGATTTCGATGCTTCCAACAGCGCGGCTAGCACGCCGACCACGAGATAGAGCGCGCCGCCGCCGAAATCGCCGACGAGGTTGAGCGGCGGCACCGGCTTCTCTTTGGTGCCGATCGCGGCCAGCGCGCCGGTGATCGAGATGTAGTTGATGTCGTGACCGGCGGCGTTCGCGAGCGGGCCCTCCTGGCCCCAGCCGGTCATGCGGCCGTAGACCAGCTTCGGGTTACGCGCAAGCACGACGTCGGGACCGAGGCCAAGCCGCTCCATCACACCGGGACGAAAGCCCTCGATCAGCGCATCGGCATTGGCGAGGAGATCGAGCACCTGCGCGACCGCCGCCTTGTCCTTGAGGTCGAGTTCGACGACCTTGCGCCCGCGCGTGGAAACGCCCTTGAGATTCTTGCCGGCGCCGAGGCGGTCGAGGGTGATGACCTCCGCGCCCATATCTGCCAGCATCATGCAGGCGAATGGGCCGGGGCCGATGCCCGCGAATTCGACGATGCGGGTGCCGGCGAGCGGGCCGGAGGCCCGGACAGCGGATTGAGGGGCGGGTTTATCGAGCACGTTTCCATCCGTGTTTTAATTAGGCGATTAGCTAAATTGTCGGGCGATATGCCCGGCCTTGCAAGCGCTTTTTCCGAAGACCTTGATTTAAAGTGGAACGGCGCGCATCACTGCGCGCCGTTGCCACAGGCGAAGGTAGGATGCTCCGGATCAGCCCGCCGCCGTCACCGCGCGCTGCGCCATCACCTTGATGAGGTTGGCGCGGTAGTCGGCGGAGCCGTGGATGTCGCTGAGCAATCCGGCAGACGGAATTTGCACGCTGTCGAGCGCGGCTGCCGACCAGTTCGCCTTCAGCGCCGCTTCGATCGGGCCGACGCGCGTGACGCCGCTTTGCGACGCGCCGGTCGCGGCGACGCGGACGTCACCGTCCTTGGTCTTGGCGACGAACACGCCGGTTAGCGCAAAGCGCGAGGCGGGGTGCGGGAATTTGGCGTAGCCCGCCTTGGCCGGAATCGGGAACGACACGGCCGTGATGATCTCACCGTCTTCAAGGGCGGTCGAGAACAGTCCCTGGAAGAAGTCATCGGCTGCGATCGTGCGCTTGTTGGTTTTGATGGTCGCGCCGAGCGCCAGCACTGCGGCCGGGTAATCCGCGGCGGGATCGTTGTTGGCGAGCGAGCCGCCGATCGTGCCGCGATGGCGCACCGCGGGGTCGCCGATCAGCGAGGCGAGATAGGCGATTGCCGGGATCGCCTTTTGCGCCGCGCTGTTCTGCGCCACGTCACAATGCGGCGTCGCCGCCTTGATCGTCAGCGCGTCGGCCGTCGCGTCCACGCCGATCAATTCCTTGATCTTGCCGAGGTCGATGACGTCAGATGGCGAGGCCAGCCGCTGCTTCATCACGGGGATCAGCGTGTGACCGCCAGCGAGATATTTCGGCTCCTCACCTTTGGCGAACAGGGCAGCCGCTTCGTCGACCGATGAAGCGCGATGATAAATGGTCTCGTACATGGCTCACGCTCCTCGTTAACCGTGAATGGCATGCCAGACGCGATCGGGCGTCGCCGGCATTTCGAGCTTGTTGCTGCCGATCGCATCCGTGATCGCGTTGATCACGGCGGCCGATGCGCCGATCGCGCCGGCCTCGCCACAACCCTTGACGCCGAGCGGATTGCCCGGACACAGCGTTGTGGTGTGCGAGATCTGGAAGGACGGCAGGTCGTCGGCGCGCGGCATGGTGTAGTCCATGAAGGATGCCGTGACCGGCTGGCCGTTGCTGTCGTAAACCGCGCTTTCGAGCAGCGCCTGGCCGATTCCCTGCGCGAGTCCGCCATGGACCTGGCCCGCGACGATCATCGGGTTGATCAGCCGGCCGAAATCATCCGCCGCCACGAAGTTGACGAATGAAGTCTTGCCGGTCGTGGGATCGACCTCGAGCTCGCAGATATAGGCGCCGGCCGGGAAGGTGAAGTTGGTCGGATCGTAGAACGCCGTCTCCTTCAACCCCGGCTCCATGCCATCAGGCAGATTGTGCGCGGTATAGGCGGCGAGCGCGACCATCGGCAGCGCGATCGACTTGTCGGTGCCAGTGACCTTGAACTCGCCATTCTCGATCACGATGTCGTTCTCGGAAGCCTCCAGCGCGTGCGCGGCGATCTTCTTGGCCTTGGCCTCGACCTTTTCCATCGCCTTCACGATGGCCGCGCCACCGACCGCGATCGAGCGCGAGCCGTAAGTGCCCATGCCGAACTGCACCTTGTCGGTATCGCCATGGACGATCGAGACCTGGCTGATGGGGACGCCGAGGCGGTCCGCGATGATCTGGCAGAACGTGGTCTCGTGGCCCTGGCCGTGGCTGTGCGAGCCGGTGAGGATCTCGATCGTGCCGACCGGATTGACGCGCACCTCGGCCGATTCCCAGAGGCCGACGCCGGCGCCGAGGCTGCCGACCGCCTTTGACGGCGCAATGCCGCAGGCTTCGATATAGCAGGACACGCCGATGCCGCGCAGCTTGCCGTCCGCTTTCGCCTTCGCCTTGCGCGCCGGGAAGCCGGCATAGTCGATTGCCTTCATCGCCGCGTCGATCGAGGCATGGAAGTCGCCGGTGTCATAGGTCATGATTACCGGTGTCTGGTACGGGAACTGGGTGATGAAGTTCTTCTTCCGCAGTTCGGTCGGATCGACCTTCAACTGCCGCGCCGCGGTCTCCATCATCCGCTCGATCAGGTAGCTCGCCTCGGGACGGCCCGCGCCGCGATAGGCATCGACCGGCGTGGTGTTGGTATAGACGCCGATCACCTCCGCATAGATCGCCGGGATGACGTATTGTCCCGAGAGCAGCGTCGCATAGAGATAGGTCGGCACGGCCGAGGAGAACAGCGACATGTAGGCGCCGAAATTGGCGTGGGTCTTCACGTGGAGGCCGAGGATCTTGTTGTCCTTGTCGAACGCCAGTTCGGCCTTCGAGACATGGTCGCGGCCATGCGCATCGGTGAGGAAAGCTTCCGTGCGGTCGCCGGTCCACTTCACCGGGCGGCCGACTTTCTTGGAGGCCCACAGCGCCACCATCTCTTCGGGGTATATGTAGATCTTGGAGCCGAAGCCGCCGCCGACGTCGGGCGCGATCACGCGCAGCTTGTGCTCGGGCGCGATATTGTAGAAGGCCGACAGCACGAGACGGGCGACATGCGGGTTCTGCGAGGTCGTATAGAGCGTGAAATGCTCTTCAGCCGCGTCATAGTCCGCGATCGCCGATCGTGGCTCCATCGCGTTCGGCACCAGACGGTTGTTGGTGAGCTCAAGCGTCACCACATTCGCCGCCTTGCTGAAGGCGTCCTTCACCGCGGCCTCGTCACCGAGATGCCAGTCATAGACCACATTGCCCGAGGCTTCCGGATGAAGCTGCGGCGCGCCTGGCTTGATCGCGGCCTTGATGTCAGAAACCGCCGGCAGCTCTTCATAATCGACCTCCACGGCTTCCGCGGCGTCGCGCGCCTGGTTCTTGGTCTCGGCGATCACGACCGCGACCGCCTGGCCGACGAAGCGCACGGTCTCCGGCGCCATCGCCGGCCACGCGCCCATCTTCATTGGCGAGCCGTCCTTCGACGTGATGGCCCAGCCGCAAATGAGATTGCCGATCTTGTCGTCGACGAGCTCCTGGCCCGTGAGCACGGCGATGACGCCGGGCTTCTTCAGGGCCTCGCTCGAATCGATGCTCTTGACCTTGGCATGCGCGTGGGGGCTGCGGATGAACTGGGCATAGGTCATGCCCACCAGTTTGATGTCGTCGACGTAACGGCCTTTGCCTGTGATGAAACGGCGGTCTTCCTTGCGGACGACGCTTGCGCCAATGCCTTCGATGCCCATTGTGAATCCTCCCGACCGGAGATGTGATGTCCCGCCGCTTCCATCGAAGCCCGGCGGCGTTTGACGAGATGTGGCGGGCGGCGGCTATTCCGCCGCTTGCGCGACCTTCATGCGCCCGGCGGCGTCCAGCACCGCCTTGACGATGTTGTGGTAGCCCGTGCAGCGGCAGATATTGCCTTCCAGCTCGTGGCGGACGGTCGTCTCGTCGAGCTCGCCGCCATAGCGGTGCACGATATCGATCGCCGACATGATCATGCCCGGCGTGCAGTAGCCGCACTGCAGGCCGTGATTGTCGCGGAACGCCGCCTGCATCGGGTGCAATTCGTCGCCCTTGGCGATGCCTTCGATGGTGGTGACGTTCGAACCCGCCGCCTGGCCCGCCAGCACGGTGCAGGATTTCACCGCCCGCCCGTCAATATGGACAACACAGGCGCCGCACTGGCTGGTATCGCAGCCGACATGGGTGCCAGTCAGGTTCAGGTTTTCGCGCAGGAGATGGACGAGGAGGGTTCGGTCCTCGACGTCGACGGATACCGCTTTGCCGTTCACCGTCAGCTTGACTGTAGACACGCGTCGTTCCTCCGGATGCTTTTAATTATTCCAATTAGAAACAGCGGCGAGGAACTTGGCAACTAGGATTTTGCCTATCTTTGTCACGGCCATGACATCGGCGAGGACGAGGAGCTGCGCCTCCCGGCGAGGTACTCCACAACCTCTCCGAAATGTCTGCTGAATTTACTAGCTCTTATCGATTCTGCCTTAACTTTGCGCGTCGGGTCCGGGCGACGATTCCCGGACACCACTTGTTTTCAGAATGAAGACGGGGGTTGGGGTGGGACTACTGGGGCGTGTGGGGTCGCGAATGCCGACCCTTCGATTTCGTGCGAAAATCATCCTGGGCTTTGCCGCGGTGCTGGCGATTACCGCAGCCAGCATGGGCTTTGCCTATCTCGGTTTTGAACGTATCTCCGCAGGCGTCGCCGCCTACCGTGCGAGCGTCCGGGAGGCCGATCTGGCGCGCAATATCGACCGCGAGCTGATCTCCTACCGTTCGCTGGCGCGCTACTATGTGGCGACCGGCAAGGAGGAGGACGGCAAGGCGGCGCTCGCGGCCGAGGCCAGCCTCAAAGAGGCCATCCTCCAGGCGATGAAAGGTACCACCGACCCCGCGCGGGTCGAGCAGGTGACAAAGCTCGAGCGGGAGTTCCGCGCCTTCACCAAGATCTTTGCCGAGATCCTCAAGGTCAAGGGAGAGAGCGGGCTGCTCGCGCAGAATCAGCTCGCCCGCGGCGGTAATTCGCTCCGCTACAAGCTCGACGATCTCGCCTCCAACGCGGCCGAAGCCGGCCTGTCCGCCGTCGAGATGGGCGCCAAGCAGGTCGCTTCGCAATTCCAGCAGGCGAGCGCGCTTGCCAATACCTTCGTTGTCAATTCCGACAAGATCACCGCAACCAGCGGGCTGGCGCGGCTGAAATTCGTCGAGAATTCGCTGAAGGCGATCTCTTCGACCGACGAGAAGGTCGTCGCCGCGCTCAAAGAGCTGACGAAGATGCTCGAAGAGTATCGGGAGGCGCTCTCGAAGCTGATGGAGAACGCGAAATCGATCGACGAGTTGACCATCGAAATGACGGAATCCGCGGCCGCTATCAATCAGGGCTCCGGCGTGATGAAGTCGGACCTGCTCGCCGACCAGAAGCGCATGGAAACCGAGTCGGACGCTGCGATCGGCGCGACCGAGCGGTTCATTCTGATGCTCGCCGCCGGTGGCTTCGTGCTCGGCGCGGTTCTCGCCTTTCTGCTTGGAACCGGCATTTCCCGCCCGATCCGAGCGATGTGCGCCGCAATGCGCGAGCTTGCGGCCGGCAATTTCGACGTCGTGCTGCCGGGGCTCGGCCGCAAGGACGAAGTCGGCGAGATGGCCGGCGCGGTGGAGGAATTCAAGCTCCAGGCGATCGCCAAGGCCGAGCGCGACGCCGCAAGCCAGGAGGCGCAGAACAAGGCGAGCGCCGCGGCACGCCGCACCGAATTGATCCGCTTCGCCGACGAATTCGAGACGGCGGTCGGCTCGATCGTCGCCAATGTCTCGGCCTCGGCGGTGCAGCTCGAGACCGCGGCGGGCACGCTGACGCGGACCGCTGAGACCACGCAGAACCTCTCAAGCCAGGTAGCGGGTGCCTCCGAGGAGGCGTCCAGCAACATGCAGTCGGTGGCTTCCGCTACTGAAGAATTGTCGGCTTCCGTGGACGAGATCGGACGCCGCGTGAAGGAGTCCAGCCGGATCGCCGATGCTGCGGTGCGTCAGGCCGAGCAGACCGACGCCCGCATCGGCAAGCTCTCGCTCGCGGCGCAACAGATCGGCGACGTGGTCAAGCTGATCACCGCGATCGCCGAACAGACCAACCTCTTGGCGCTGAACGCGACGATCGAAGCCGCACGCGCCGGCGATGCTGGCCGCGGCTTCGCGGTGGTCGCCTCCGAGGTGAAATCGCTCGCCAGCCAGACCGCGCGGGCGACCGAGGAGATTTCCAGTCACATCGCGGGCATGCAGTCGGCGACGCAAGAGTCGGTTGCCGCCATCAAGGAGATCGGCGGCACCATCGGCCAGATCTCGGAGATCGCCGCCAACATCGCCGGCGCAGTCGAGCAGCAGAGCACGGCGACCCAGGAGATCGCCCGTAGCGTGCAGAATGTCGCGCAGGGCACGCAGGAAGCCGCCACCAGCGTCACCCTCGTCAACCGGGGCGCCACCGAGACCGGCTCCGCGTCGGAGGAGGTGCTGAACTCGGCACGCTCGCTATCGTCCGAAAGCACGCGCCTGCGCGACGAGCTCGACCGCTTCATGGCGAACATCCGCGCGGCGTAGCTCCGTCCCGGGCTTGACCCGGGACCCATAACCACAGGCGTTTGTGGTGTGCTCCGCTGCAACTGCTTGCTCGCGTCATAACAGCTTCCTGTGGTTATGGGTCCCCGCCTTCGCGCGCCTTCGCGGGGACGACAACGGGGCACACGTTCACTCCCTCTCGAACTGGTGCTTCAGCTCTACCTTCGCGCGTTCTAATCGCGTGCGCTGCGCGTGCGGCAGCGTCTTGCCGGCGCGGTTGATGTAGAAGGTCAGCATCGATAGCGCCGAGCGGTAGGCGCCGGCCTTGCGGCGCTTGCTTCGCTCGGCGGAGCGCTTCAGTGAAGCGGCGATCTTCTTCGCGCTGGTCTGCTTGAACACGCCGCGGTCGAGATCGAGTGCGTCGCTCCGCTGCGTCACGCGTTGCGACCAGCGCCGCGGTGACGTCTTGCGCGTGCCGGTCTTTCGCGTACCGGTCTTGCGCCGCGCCGCGGTTGTCCTTGTCGCACCTTTTCGTGCCGTGATTTTTCGTGCGCTGGTTTTGCGACGTGGTGCCATTGCGAGCTCCTGTTTTTCAGGTAGCAACATCTGCGGTTATGTCCGGGTTCCTATATCGCGATGCGGGAACCAGGTGGCTTGGCGGACGTTGTGGTGCGTGGCGGCGGGCATCTGTTTGCCGCAAATTTTTGGGATGAGCACCTTGGGGCAAGCTGCGTTCCGGGGTGATTTCTCGTTGGTTCCGTGATGGATTTGCAGCCGATCCAGCCCAGTCCTGCAACTGCTTCTGCACTCCGTGACGCCGACGCGCCGCAGCCGCAGGATCATGACCGTATTATCGAGACCTCCATCCCCGTGCGTCTCGACAATCTCTATTGGAGCGGCTTTCACACCCGCGTGGTGCTCGCGCTCGGGATCACCTGGATCCTCGACGGGCTCGAGGTCACGCTCGCCGGCGCGTTGTCGGGGGCGCTGAAGGAGAGTCCGACGCTGCAATTCTCCAACTTCGATGTCGGGTTCGCCAACAGCGCCTATCTTGCCGGCGCGGTGTTGGGTGCGATCGGCTTCGGCTGGCTCACCGACCGCATCGGCCGCAAGAAATTGTTCTTCATCACGCTCGCGGTTTATCTCAGCGCCACGGCCGCGACCGCGCTGTCGTGGAATGTCGCAAGCTATGCGCTGTTTCGCTTCCTGACCGGTGCCGGCATCGGCGGCGAATACACCGCAATCAATTCGACCATCCAGGAATTGGTGCCGGCGCGCTATCGCGGCTGGACCGATCTTGTCATCAACGGCAGCTTTTGGATTGGCGCCGCGATCGGCGCCGTCAGCGCCATCGTCCTGCTCGATCCCGCCGTGATCAATCCCGAACTCGGCTGGCGGCTTGCCTATTTCACCGGCGCCTGTCTTGGCCTCGTCGTGTTCGTGATGCGGATGTGGATTCCGGAAAGCCCGCGCTGGCTGATGATCCACGGCCGTCCCGACGAGGCGCATCGGATCGTCGACGACATCGAGCGCTCCGTGACCGGCCATGTCGAGGCGCACTCGCAGGAACTGCCGAAGATCAAGCTGCGGATGCGCGACCACACGCCGCTGCGTGAAGTGGCGCATACGTTGCTTGTTACCTATCGCCAGCGCGCGCTGGTCGGGCTCGTGCTGATGAGCGCGCAGGCGTTCTTCTACAACGCGATCTTCTTCACCTTCGCGCTGATCCTGACCGACTTCTTCGGCATCCCCGCCAGCCATGTCGGCTGGTACATCCTGCCGTTCGCCGCCGGCAACTTCCTGGGGCCGCTGGTGCTCGGTCGCCTGTTCGATACGCTGGGACGCCGCACCATGATCACGCTGACCTACGGCGTGTCGGGCGTGCTGCTGGCGCTCTCGGGCTATTTGTTCTCGATCGGCGCGTTGAGCGCGCAAGGACAGACGATCGCCTGGATGGTGATCTTCTTCTTTGCCTCGCCCGCCGCGAGCGCCGCTTATCTCACCGTGAGCGAGACGTTCCCGCTCGAGGTGCGGGCGCTCGCGATTGCGCTGTTCTACGCGATCGGCACAGGGATCGGCGGCGTGATCGGACCTGCATTGTTCGGCGCGCTGATCGATACCGGATCGCGCAATTCCGTCTTTGCCGGCTACCTCCTGGGGTCGGCGCTCATGATCGTCGCGGCCTTGGTCGCGTGGCGCTACGCCGTCGCCGCCGAGCGAAAATCGCTCGAATCTGTCGCGCGGCCGCTTGCTGTTGTGGAGTAGAATGACATGACTGAGGAACTGGCTGACATGCCGCTGGACGAAGACTTTTCGCCGGAAGACGAAGCATCGCCGGAAACCGTGCCGGTGCCGAGCGCGTTGGTCGGGCATCTTAGCGAGACCGCTGTCCTGCTCGACGTCGACGGCACCTTGCTCGACTTCGCGCCGACGCCGCGCGAGGTCTGGGTGCCGCCCGGGTTGGCGAAAACGCTTCATCGCCTGCTCGAGCGCACCAATGGCGCGCTGGCGCTGGTCAGCGGCCGTTCGGTGAACGATCTTGACCTGATTTTCGCCCCCGACGTCTTCCCTGCGGTCGGCGGTCATGGCGCGGAGATGCGGCTCGATCCGCAGGGCGATGGAGATGCAGGCCCCGCGCTGCAGCTCGACAAGGAGCTGAAGCGCCGTCTGGCCGCCATCGCCAGATTGAGCCCGGGCATTCTGCTTGAGGACAAGGGCTATTCGCTCGCGTTGCACTATCGCCTTGCGCCGCATGCCGAGAGGGCGATCTATGAGGCGGTGTCGCTGATCCGCGCCGATCTGCCCGATGCGCCGATCGAGGTGCTGCCTGGCAAGCAGGTCTGCGAAATCAAGCTCGCGGGCTTCACCAAGGCCACCGGCGTGCGCGAATTGATGAAGCATCCGCCGTTCAAGGGCCGCAAGCCGTTCTTCATCGGCGATGACGTCACGGACGAGACGGTATTTGCCATCATGCCCGAGCTCGAAGGGCTCGCTTTCTCGGTCGGCCGTCGTGCCAAGGGAGTGGCCGGTCATTTCGATGCGCCGAGCGACGTGCGCGAATTCCTTGCGCATCTGCTCGACAACGAGCGCGAAATCGCCGCGCCTTAGCCGAAACCTCAACCGTAAATTGGCGCGGAATAACCGCAGTTCCTGCTGTGGGCGGCCGCCTGCTCGCAAAAAATTTTCTTTTTGTGAGTTGACGCCCCGGTTCCATGCGGCCTGCCTGAATTTGGTTTCAATTCGGAGAAAGCGTGGCCAGGAACCATATTGATGAATGGTTGTTAATACGCGAATGCCCAACGGGAGGGGACCATTTGAACCTCGTTGTCGTGTCGAACCGCGTAGCGCGTGGAAAACCCAATGAACCCATGACCGGCGGCCTCGCCGCCGCTCTTTTGCCTGTTGTCGAGAAGTCGGGCGCGATCTGGGTCGGCTCCAGCGGCCGTGTCCGCGATGGGAACCAGAAGGAACCTTTCGCGGAGGTGGAAGCGCTCGGCGCCGGTGCGCTGGCGATGCTCGATCTTCCGGCCGCGCATTACGGCGGCTACTACGAAGGCTTTGCCAACTCCGCGCTGTGGCCGGCGCTGCATTCGCGCGCCGACCTGATCCGCGCCTCGGAGGAGGATTATGCCAGCTATCGCGAGGTGAACGCCTTCATGGCGCGCGCTCTGCTGCGCTTCCGCAAGGACGATTCGGTGTTCTGGATTCAGGACTACCATTTCCTCGCGCTCGGCGCGGAGCTGCGCGATCTCGGCATCGACAAGCCGATCGGCTTCTTCCTGCACACGCCGTGGCCGGCGCGCGCGGTGATCGAGGGCGTGCCGCATCATCGCGAGCTGATCGAGGCGATGCTTGCCTATGATCTTATCGGCTTCCAGACCGAGGAGGATTGCGAGAATTTCCTCGGCTATGTCGAAGCCGATCTCGGCCTCGTGGTGCGCGATGGCAGCGTGACCTCGCGCTATGGACGCAGCCGCGCCGCCGTCTTCCCGATCGGCATCGATCCGGAGAAATTCGCGCAGCAGGCGACCAAGGCGACGACCCATCCCGACGTCTCGCGCTTGCGACGCAGTCTCAACGGCGAGCGGCTGGCGATCGGCGTCGACCGGCTCGACTATTCGAAGGGCCTGATCAACCGCATCAAGGCCTTCGACCGGATGTGGACGATGCATCCCTCGCTGAAGCGCACGATCTCGCTGTTGCAGATCGCGACTCCTTCGCGCGGCGGCATCGAGGCCTACGGCAATCTGCAGAGCGAGGTGGCAAAGCTCGTCACCGACGTCAACGGCATCCATGGCGAGGTCGACTGGACGCCGATCCGCTACCTCAACAAGGGATTTAGCCAGGCGGTGCTGGCCGGCCTCTACCGCACGGCGCAGGTCGGCGTGGTGACGCCGCTGCAAGACGGCATGAACCTCGTCGCCAAGGAATATGTCGCCGCCCAGAACCCGGCCGATCCCGGCGTGCTGGTGCTGTCGAAATTCGCCGGCGCCGCCAACGAACTCGAGGCCGCCCTCATCGTCAACCCGCACGACGTCGACGGCATGGCGCGCACCATCGCCACCGCGCTTTCCATGCCGCTCGCCGAGCGACGGCTGCGCTGGGAAGCGATGATGGAGAAGATCTGCACGGGCACCATCCAGCAATGGTTCGCCAATTTCGTCGAGGCGCTGCGGGACACCGGCGCCGACGAAAAGCCCGAGCGCGCGCCGCCACTGGCCGAAGCCACGCACTGGCCCTATCGCAGCGCCCGCATTCATTAGCCGCTCTTCTTGGCATATCTCCGTCGGTCCCGGCGGAAGCCGGGACCCATAACCACAGGGAGGTGTTGTGGCGCGAGCAAGCGGTTGCGGAGCCGTAGGGTGGGCAAAGGCGCATCAGCCCCGTGCCCACCATGACCACTCCGCTCGTGAGGGTGGGCACGCTTCGCTTTGCCCACCCTACGGCATCGCCGCGAGTTCTGATTCAAATTTCAAACAACGTGAGGATATGAGCGTGCATTCTCGCGGCGCGTTGCGCCCGAGCTTTGCGTCTCGTTTCACCCTCTCATTGAACAGAGGGCGCAGGGAAAGCCGGGTGCTGGTTGCACCCGTGGGTCCCGTGCAACAAAAAGCAC
>NZ_JCAMOR010000043.1:0-65783 GCF_059512385.1 Bradyrhizobium sp. Crot121
AAGGCTTCCTCCTAAAAGAAAGCCTTGAATCACGTTCCGTCTGATTTGAGAATCCCAAGAGTCCACACAGCCTAGTGGACCACATCAAGCTTGACGTTGGTGACGCCCTTGCCGACCATTCCGAGTTCTTGCGCGGCGGAATAGGAGACGTCGACGACTCGTCCCCGCACATAAGGTCCGCGGTCGTTGACCCGCACCGTCACCGAACGGCCGCTCTTCACGTCGGTGACGCGAAGCTTGGTGCCGAACGGCAAGGTCGGATGGGCTGCGGTCAATTCGTTCTTGTCGAACTTCTCTCCGCTCGCGGTCTGCGAGTCCTCACTGTAGAAGCTCGCGACACCCTGGGATGCGACCTTGACATCGCCACCCTTGCGCGACGCCAGCCGCGTGTGCTTGCGCATTGCCGCTACCCGCTTCTTCATCGCGACCGCCGCCGTGCGGGTGTACACGTATGATGCCTGCCTGCTCGCGCCGATCTCCGATCGTTGGCTGACGACGGTTGACTGCGCGCAGGCCGCCAATGAAGCGGCCCCGACGACCACCGCAATGAGCCGCGTGGCCCTCCACATAGAACCGGATGAGACCAAGTGCGCATCAACCTGCGCGCGCGCCCTGATGTCGACGTACGAATTTGCGGCAGCGTCGAAGCACATGTTGCATCCCCAACTCGCGCCCCTAGCCCAAGCCGAAATCCAACATGGTTAAGGGCGGCCTCCAATCGGGCGTAACCGGGGCAGGAAGCGTCAGGGCGCGCTTGTCGCTGCGCAATTCCTTCGATGTGTGGTGATTGCGCCACAGCCGGCGCTGTCATTCTGGCGGCCCCACACCTCTGTCATTCCGGGATGCGTGCGCGAGCACGCAGGCCCGGAATCCATCGGGCCGCAGACGTGGGGTGAAATGGATTCCGGGTTCGACGCTAACGCGTCGCCCCGGAATGACGAGTGGAGAGTTGGATTAGATCAAATCAGCCGCGGCGCGCGCTGAACGGCCCAACCGACGCCGTGCCGGCGGCAGGCGGCAGCACGACGACTGTGGCGCCCTGCTTCACCCGGCCAAACAGATCGATCACGTCGGAATTGGCCATGCGGATGCAGCCGGAGGAGATCGCCTGCCCGATGTATTCCGGCTGATTGGTGCCGTGGATGCGGTACAGCGTGTCCTTGTTGCCCTGGTAGAGATAGAGCGCACGCGCACCGAGCGGATTGGCCGGTCCACCGGCGACTCGCGACGGATAAGGTCCGAGCCGCTCCTGGATGTCTTTGGTCGGAACCCAGTCGGGCCACTCGGCCATGCGGCCAACGGTGGCGACCCCGGAGAACGCCATCGCCTCCTCGCCGACCGCCACACCGTAGCGGATCGCCTTGCCACCTGGCAGCACGTAATAGAGATAGCGCGCGTCGGTATCGACCAGGATCGAGCCCGGCTGTTCCTTGCGCGAATAGTCGACGATGTGGCGCTGGAACTGCTCCGGGATAGCGGCCTGCGCGTAAGGCGGATGGGCCAACAATTGCCGATCGCGCGGCGTCATGCTTGCATCTGTGGATGGCGACAGCGTCGTCTGCATGCAGCCGGCGAGCCCCACTGCCCCCGTCAGCAAAACTGCGAGCCCCAATCTCGACACCGCACGTCTCCCCTGCGTTAACCTATTACCCAGTTGCTGCCAGAATAATGCTGAAATCATGGCAACAGCCATTGGAACACGTCTGTTTGATTGAATCAGCATGTTCTGCCTTGCCTCGGTTGCACGGCGCGAGCGTCGACGCTAGCCTCCTCAAAAAACAGGAGGTTCCCAAGGATGCGCTCTCGTTTATTGATCGCGGGACTGTTGCTTGCTGCTCAGCCCGCGCAGGCCGATCCGCGCTCGGCCTATGTCACGTTGGTGCTGCAGGCGTTTGCCGCCAAGGTCGAGTGCCCCAACACCGACCTCGTCTATCAGGACCTGGTGCAGAAGGCCCAGGAGATGCACCTGCCCGATGGCACCACGGAGAAAGTGCGCAAGGCGATCGCGTTCATGCACACCGGGGGCAAGATGGGCGAGCGGCAGGACGACGAGCTCATGGCCGAAGTCGCGGTCGCCACGCAGGCGACTGATCTCGACCAGCGGCGGCTGGGCATGACGACATGGTGCGAAACGCAGAAGACTCACCTTGCCGGCTTCATCCGTCCGAAGAACTAGCTGCGTGCCCCTTGCGCGGCTGATTCCCGAGTTCCGGGGAAAACAGTCGCCGTGGGCGGCCCCAGACTCTCCCTCCTCTCGCCTTGCTTTGGTCACACCTGGCTGGAGTCGTGGGGCTGGGCAGAGGATGGTTGACGTAGTGTTAATCCGCCGGCCGCTTCCAGAGCGGGTGGCATTGGACTGAAGATGGAGCGCCAATGCTTTCCACGCTGAACACTAATCCTGCTAAAGAATCCGATCCGCACGATGTTTTCGTGATCGACCCCGAAGTCGTTCTCGCCGCGCGCGGAGATCGTGTACCGCCAACGCCGCCTGCCGAAGTGAACCAGACGCCGGCACCGCAGAGCTACGTGACAACCGGCGCCTCGGCGCCATCGCTCGATACTGCCTTTCGCGTGACGGCCAGCGATCACATCCAGCTCCCGAGCGAGCCTTCGCCGTTCGCCAAATGGGCCAAGCGCGCCGCGATGGCCTTCCTGTTCGCTCTGCTCAGCGCCTTCGCGGCGGCAGCCTGGAAGCATCATGGCGACACTGCCAAGCAGATGATTGCGGACTGGATACCGCAGGTCTCGCTGTTGTCGTCGTTGTCCTCGTCACCGTCGGGTAAGGCGACGGCGCCCGCCGAGCAACCGGCCCCGCCCGCCGATCAGGCCGCGACAGAGCAATCAGTCTCACCCGCCGTTCAAACCGCCTCGACCGATCAGGCGGTCGCTCAGCCGGACACCCCTGCTCAGGCACAGCCAGCGCAAGCCGCCGCGCCGACCACGGCCGCCGCCCTCTCTGCTGATTCCTCACAGTTGCTGCAGTCGATGGCGCACGATCTCGCGACGATGGGCCAACAGATCGAGCAACTCAAAGCCAGCATCGCGCAGCTCAAGGCTGGCCAGGATCAGATCGCCCGCGACATCGCCAGGAATTCTGAGGCCAGGGTGTCGGCACAAGCCGTGCAGCCGCGTGCCGCGCTGCCGCCGCGGCCGGTCGCAGCGCCCGTGCGCAGGCCGAAGCCGCCGACATATCCGCCCGCGCAAACCGCCGCTGCAGCTCCGCCCCTGCCGCCACCATCAGCGCCGGCGCCGTTGCAAACGGTGCCCGAGCCGCCGGCGCAGGATGGCGGACCGGTGGTGCGGCCGCCGATGCCGGTGCGATAGCTCTCGTCAGCTAGTGCGATAGCTCATCAGCTCTGGTGGGGGCCGCGCATGATCTTCATGGCGGCTTCGATGTGGCGCCATTCACGGGCCTCGTCGGCCTCGCCCTGGCTCTCGCAGGCTTGCGCCTTCTGCGCGGCCCGGGCGATCGCTTCAAACCCGTGCTGCTCCAACATCTGCCGCGCGATCACGTGAATCTGCGTCTCTGGCATCATGTCGCTCTCCCGATGTTGCCTGCGCCGGTCGTCAGTTGGTTCTAAACCGGCGAACGACAACGACGTTCCCAAGACCTGGGCTCATCGGTCATTTTCCGATTGTTAAGCAAAGTCCGGCGCATGGGGCCGCTTGGCAAAAATTTTCCACAATTGCTTCTAGAAAAGTCTGCATCGAAAAGGAGAACCTCCGATGCGGATCGCAGCAGTGATCTTCGCAGGTTCGGTGGCCGCGCTCGCGCATTTTGCGACGCCGGTCCTCGCGAAGAACTCGGAAACCCAGCCGGACGCCCAGAAGGCCGACGAGAATCGGGCTACATCGCCCTGCCGCGCCTATCAAAAGGCAGCCGACGGTTCATGGCAGGAGATGCCCTGCCAGGAGATGGGCGCGCCTGCCGAGACCAAGCGCAAATCGGCCACCGGAAATTCGGATCAGCGAACGCGCTAGTTAAGGGCCCTCCCCTCAACTCAGTAAGGCGGCTTCTTGCGCGCCCGCTGCTCCTTGGCGGCTTCGACCCACCACATGAGATCATCGGCAAAGCGCGGAAAGGCCCGCTCCAGCGCCTTGCCGCCCTCGCCGATCGGCTTTCCATCCGCCGACAGCGTCTGCCCGATCGGTCCGACGCCGATCGTGCTTGAAATCACCACCATGCCCATCTCGGAGAGCGTGCCATGCCAGGCGGTCGCGGCACGCGCGCCGGAGAGACGTCCGGCGGAATAGCTTGCGATCGCGGCAGGCCGCCAGAACCACTCCTCCAGGAAATGATCGGTGAGGTTCTTCAGCCCCGGCTGGATGCCCCAATTGTATTCGCCGGTGATGAACACGAAGCCGTCGGCCTCGCGGATTTGGCCCGCAAGCTTCTCCAGCGCAGCGGGCGCCGTGCCCTTCGGATACTCCTTGTACATGCGGTCGAGCATGGGCAATCCGACCCCCTTCGCGTCGATGAATTCGACGTCCTCGCCGCGGGCGCGCAGGCCCTCGACCACGAAGCTTGCAAGCCGAATGCCCATGCGGTCGGAGCGATAGGAGCCGTAGAAGACGAGGATACGATGGGCCATGCCGGTCACTCCGATCGGAAAGCGTAAACGCGGATTTAATCCGCGCTGGTTACCATGGAGCTGAACGCTCCTCTATCGTCCAGAATGGCATCAGTCACATGAAAATCGGAACCCTCTTGACCACCGCCATCGTCTCGCTCTCCGCCGTGGGCGGTGGACTGGCCCTCTACGTCGCGGTTTCGAAATACCAGACCATGGAGAACGTGTCGGCAGCGCAGGAGCGGCTCGCAATCGTTCGCGCGATCAGTGACATCCCGCGCTATCTCAATTCGGAGCGTGGCTTTGCCACCAACATCCTGTTTGGGCCACCGGTGATCGATCCGAAGCAGCGGGCCGATCTGAACGAGAAGGTGCGCACGGCGACCGATCGCGCCCGCGACAAGATGATGGCGCTGCGTAAAGCGCTGCCCGGTTCGCTCGAGGACGGCGGAGCGATCGGCGCCGGCATCGATGGGGTGAACGCAAAATTCAACGCGTTGCGCGAGGCGATGGACAAGGCGATCGACGGCCCGGCAGAAGCGCGCAAGGACGCCGCCAAGAAAATCGTCGCCGACAACGCAGTGCTCAACAATGCCGCAGCCTCCCTGCTCGACGGCCAGGTGCGCAAGTTGGCCCTGATCGACGGCGACGCCTATCGGCAGTCGGTCTACGCGAATATCGCCTGGTCGCTGCGCGACGTCGGCGGCTTCAATGCAAGCCAGCACAAGAACCTTGTCGGCGCCAGGCGCGCGGCGACCGAGACCGAGAAGGTCGATCTCGCTCGCGCCCAGGGGCGCGCGGACCAGGTGCTGATGTCACTGCAGGAACTGCGTGGCAATCCCAACCTGCCCGCCAACGTCGCAGTCGCACTCGACCGCATGAACGAGGCCTATGTCGAGCGGTTCGGCAAGGAGCTCAAGCTCGTGAAGGAAGGTGCGGCCAGCGGCAAGTACGAGCACGATGTCGATGCCTTCTACGTGGAATCGCAGCACGGGCTCAATTCGATCATCGGGGTGCGCGACGCCTTCTACGACAATGCCGAGCAGGTGCTCTCTTCCGCCTACTCCTCTGCGCGTGTCAGCTTCCTGGTCGCGCTCGCCGGCCTGATCGCCGTGGTCGCGGCGAGCATTGCGCTGGTCATGATGGTGCGACGCCGGATCTGCAGGCCAATCGTGCAATTGACCGCCAGGATGTCGCGGCTTGCTGCGGGCGACGTTGCGGACGAAATCGCGGGCGCCGAGCGCAGCGATGAGATCGGCGCAATGGCGCAGGCCGTACGCGTCTTCAAGGACAACATGATCAAGGCCGATCGCCTCGCGGCCGAGAAGGAAGCCGAGAACCAGGTCAAGATGCGCCGCGCGCAAGTGCTCGACAACCTGACACACACATTCGAGGCGAAGGTCAGCGAGCTCATCGGCGGGCTCTCGGCCGCCTCTGCCACTATGGAGGAGACCGCACAGTCGATGTCCTCCACGGCGTCCGCCACCAACCGGCAGGCCGCTGTCGTAGCGACGGCCTCCGACCAAACCTCGACCAATGTGCAGACGGTTGCCAGCGCGACCGAAGAGCTGACGTCCTCGATCTCGGAAATCGGGCGCCAGGTCACGCAGTCGACCGAGATCGCGGCACGCGCCGTGGAGAACGCCCGCCGCACCGGCGACACCGCCCGCTCGCTTGCCGAGGGCGCGCAGAAGATCGGCGATGTCGTCACGCTGATCCAGAACATCGCGGCGCAGACCAACCTGCTGGCCCTGAACGCGACGATCGAGGCCGCGCGCGCCGGGGATGCCGGACGCGGCTTTGCCGTGGTCGCCTCGGAGGTGAAGTCGCTGGCCGGCCAGACTGCGAAGGCGACCACCGAAATTTCCGAGCAGATCGCCACCATTCAAGCCGCAAGCGATGAGACGGTGAAAGCGATCCAGAACGTCGTCGACGTCATCACCGAGATCGACCAGATCGGCACCGCGATCGCCGCCGCGATCGAGGAACAAGGCTCGGCCACCAAGGAGATCTCGCGCAGCGTGCAGGAAGCGGCGCGTGGCACGCAGGACGTCAATTCGAACATTTCCGGTGTCCAGCGCGCCGCCGACGACACCGGAGCCGCCGCCAGCCAGGTCCTTGGCGCCGCCGAACAGCTTTCCGCGCAGTCTCGCGACCTCGCGGGCCAGGTCAACCGCTTCCTCGCGGAAGTCCGGGCGGCCTAGTCGCGGGTATGGCTTGTCGATTTGGCGGAGGAATCCGTGCGCTATCAACTTGATTGGCGCAAGATTCCGATATCCAATCCGCCCGGCTATTTTGGCAAATCAAATAGGGAGAGAAGCCCATGCTCAAACGGATATTGTTGGTAGCGGTCGTCACCACCTTTGCGATCGGCTCGGCATTCGCGCAGGAGTCCTGCGAGACCAAGGCCGTCGGCAAGGACGGCAAACCGCTGTCGGGCGCGGCAAAGACCTCGTTCATGAAGAAATGCACCACCGAGTCCTGCGAGGCCAAAGCGGTCGGGTCCGATGGCAAGAAGCTCGCCGGCGCCGCCAAGACCAGCTTCATGAAGAAGTGCCAGAGCGGCGCATAACCGCGCAGTCTAGATTCTTGTTTTGACGCGTTTTCTTCACGCGAACCGGTGTCCACTTCGCTCGAAAACGCTCTAGCTGATTCAGGATCGCCGCGACCTCGAAAGGGTCTCCGATGGCGATTCGCCGAAATGCGCCCGATATATCCTGGAGAAGTCGCTGAGGTGCCAAAAGCCACAGGCGAGTGCACAGGCCTTGACGCTATGGGTGCCGGCCAAGAGGTTTTGGCGAACGAGCCACAGCCGTCGCAGGCGGAGATATCGGTGCAGGCTCATGCCCCGATAGCGCTGCACCGCATCGTGCATGGTACGCACTGACACGCCGATCTCCCTGGCAAGATCGGTGCTGTAGATCGGCTGCGCGAGCTCGCTGGACAGGACCGCCTGCACATCCTTGAAAACCTTGAACTGCCGCGCAGCGTTCGCCCGCGCCGTCCACTTTGCCGGCACGACCTCCGCGAACGCATGATCGATCGCGGCCATCAGGGATTCGCGGATCGCGACCGCTACTCCGGGAACCTCAGGCGCCTCGGCCAAATGCGGCGCGATCGCCAGGATCTCCCGCACCAGCTGGCGCAGCCGCCGTTTCGCCGTCTCGCTGGTTTCATAGAGATTGAAGCTCAGTCCGGTCTTCGGCCACCCGCGATCCTCGACCTTGGGCTTGAAAACGATCGAGGCATATTGCCGGGGGGTTCTCTCAAGTGCGCTATAGGCGGCCCCGCCGCTGCCAATCACCAGCAACGACCGATCGTGCTCGATACCATTGAAGCGAATGGCGGTGCCCTCATCCATCGGGAACCCGACGGCGGTCGTGTTCGGCGCCAACTGCACGTCGATGACCCGCGGAAACGCCTTCGTGTAGTTCAGGTCGCAACCCGGCAAGTTCAGGATGGTTTGCTCGGCCGAAATATCCCGGGCGAGCGGAATGCACTCCACCTGCACGTTTCGAATAAAGCTCCGAAACGTGTCGATATCATCGAACCGAAATATCTTCGGCACCAGCGTCGGCGCCGGTGAATGATCGTTCATTTAAAATAGTTCTTGTAAGAGCAACACCAGTCGAGGGCACGGCAATCATGCCGCGCTGCAAAAAAGCGGCGATCTTCGCTCGACGACTCGTCTCGTACTCTTCTCCAGTCTCCACCCAGTTGGAGCGCAGTGACTGCGAAAGACAACGTGGCAAAATACCATTGCCGAATTTCGATACTGTTTTCTGGTAGAATCTTAAAGAGGGCACAACCCCAAAAGACCAATTTACAGTGGTAATTAACAATCTAGGCGCGAAATCGGCTGAGGGACAGCGACGTCCTGCAGCGGATTATTGGTGCCGCCATGACTGCCATTGCCTCGACTGAGCTTATTGCAGAACTCGAAGATGTTGTCAGAGCCGGTTCGCCCGAACGCCGCATCCGGATATTGCGGCAGGTGGCGAGCCTGTTCCTCGCGGACGCCGACCGGCTCAGCGAGCACCAGATCGAAATATTCGACGACGTCCTGGTCCGTCTGATCGGGGCGGTCGAAGCACGCACGCTGACCAAACTCAGCGCCCCCCTTGCCGATTTGAGGTCGGCCCCGAGGGAGGCGGTGCGCCGCCTCGCCCAGCACGAGGACGCGGCCGTCGCCGTCCCGATCCTTCGCAAGTGCGAATGCCTGTCTGAGGACGACCTCATCGAGGTCATCAGGACCCGCGGCGAAAAGCACCTCGGCGCCATCGCCGGACGCAGCGCGGTGAGCCGCAGGCTCACGGATGCCCTGCTGATGCGCGGCGATGCCGCCATCTGCGGCATCCTCGCAAGGAATCCCGGTGCGCAGTTCTCTGTTGTGGGCTTTGCGACCCTGGTCGATATGGCCCTGCGCGACGATGATATCGCCGACGCGCTGGTGCAGCGGCCGGATCTGCCGCGCGATGTGCTTTGCGAGTTGGTGGCGAAGTGCAGCCCCTCCGCGCAGGCCCGCCTGCTCAAGACCGCGCCGCCCGAGCGACATGTCGCGATCAGAACGCTGATCGAAGAGACCACCGCGCGCGGGCGCGCCCGCAAGCCTGTTGCCGTGGACTATTCCGAGGCAAAGGCGACGGTGCTCGCGCTCAACAATGCCGGCCAGTTGAACGATTCCATCGTCAACCGTTTTGCGATCCGGCGCGACCACCCCAGTGTCATCGCCGCGCTGTCGCTGCTGGCAACCGTTCCGATCGAAACCATCGAGCCGCTCCTGGAGACGGAGGATTGCTACGGCCTGGTCCTCGCCTGCCGGGCGTCGCGGCTCGATTGGCAGACCGCGGTTGCCATCATCAGGAGCCGCAAGGGCGTGAAGCCGGCTTCGCCGCAACAACTCGAACAGGCCAAGGAGGCCTTTGACACGCTTTCGCTTTCCACCGCGCAGCGCGCCATCCGCTTCGGATCCGTAAGCGACATCGGCGCCAGGCCCTTGTCTGCCGATACAGCTTCAGTTGGGGGAGTGCATTGATGGCTTATGGAAACCGAAAAGCCGAGCGCGTTCATTTCGAGCACCGCTATCCGGTCAACCTGATGGGCGTTGACGGCACCTGGCAACGAAGCTGCGTTCTTCTCGACGTGTCGCAGACCGGCGCCAAGCTCGAGGTCGACGGCCCGCTCGACGTGCTGCGGGCGCAGGAATTCTTCCTGATCCTGTCATCGAGAGGACTTGCGTTCCGGCGCTGCGAACTGATCCGGGTCGACGGGATGCAGATCGGTGTGAAGTTTGTCGCCGAACGAAAGAAGAAAGGGCGCGCCATCATTCCAAAGTGAGCATGCCCGCCGCACAATTTTCCCAGGGAGGAACGACCGATGACCGTCCACAAGATCGCAGCCTTCTCCGTCACCACGAATTGCGCGGAGCCGCTGCGCGGAATCGTCGAGATCGACATGGCCGGAAAGACGCTGCGATTCGAACTCAACGAGGATGTCGCGCACAGTCTCTGCAGTGACCTCGATCATTTTCTCACCCAGGCCGAGCAGCGCGCCTTCGACAACATCTGAAGCAATGCCGGCAATACCATCTCGATGTCTATTTACGTTGTAGCCGATACGCAGGCCGGGCTTTCGTCCTTGTGCGCCATGCTGGAGCCGAAGCATCCCGTTACAGGGGATCTGCTTGGAGCCGCCAGCATTCGCGGCAATGACATCGCGGCCGTTGTCGTCAACGCCGACCTGCGTGTCGTCGACAACATCACGGCGCTCAAAGCCCTGTCAGGCACGTTCTCGCGAATCCCAAAGCGCATCTTCGTCGTCAACGAGCGGACCCGGCTGGCGGTGGTCCAGGCCTACGCGCTCGGCGCGACGCATGCGTTGCTCAGTCCGGTCAAGCCGGCCCAGTTGCTGGCAAAGCTCGCGCCGGGCGAGACCTCATCGATCGTTCCGAGCGAACCCGCCTCGAGCGCGCGGGAGGCTGCATCGGTCGGAGCGGCCAGCTTCGCCTCGATGTTCTCGGCGGTCACCTGCGGCTGGGCCGTCAATGTCGCGGAGGCCAAGGACGCCGGCAACGTGATCGCAGAGACGATCGCCGAGCGTGGGCTGTCCGACTGGCTCGCGACAGTTCGCCGTCACCATGAGGGCACCTACCAGCACTGCTTATTGGTCACCGGCATCGCCGTCGATTTCGGCCTCAGCCTTGGCATGGCGAAGGCCGATATCGAGCGTCTTTATGCGGCGGCAATGTTTCACGACCTCGGCAAGGCAAGGATTCCGCTCGCCGTCCTGGACAAGCCCGGCAAGCTCGATGCCGAGGAACGTACGCTGATCGAAACCCATCCTGCCGCGGGCCATGCCGTGCTGAAGGGAACGCCCGGCATCTCGGCCGAAATCCTCGATGCCGTACGGCACCATCACGAGTTTCTTGATGGCAGCGGCTATCCGGACGGGCTTTGCGCCGAAAGCATCTCCGACATCGTGCGTATCCTGACCATCTCCGACATCTTCTCCGCATTGATCGAGCAGCGGACCTACAAACAGGCGATGCCGCGGGCGGCGGCATACGAAGTCCTGCAGGGCATGAAGGGCAAGCTCGAGCGGCCGCTGGTCGAGGCGTTCAGGGACGTCGCCCTGAACCGTTGATCCGCCCTCGCCGTCCCCGAGGCAGTCGAAAGCTAGCTCCGCAGCCCCGGTGCTTCCTGGCCAGTGCGGGCGACGTACTCCGTATAGCCCCCGCCAAATTGGTGGATACCGTCCGGCGTCAGTTCCAGAACGCGGTTGGAGAGCGCGGCGAGAAAATGCCGGTCGTGCGAGACGAACAGCATCGTGCCCTCAAACTCCGACAGCGCGTTGATCAGCATCTCCTTGGTCGCGAGATCAAGGTGGTTGGTCGGCTCGTCCAGCACCAGGAAGTTCGGGGGATCGTAGAGCATCTTCGCCATCACCAGCCGTGCCTTCTCGCCGCCCGACAGCACCCGGCACCTCTTCTCGACATCGTCGCCGGAAAATCCGAAGCAGCCGGCAAGCGCGCGGAGCGAGCCCTGCCCTGCCTGCGGGAACGCGTCTTCGAGTGATTGAAACACCGTGCGTTCGCCGTCGAGCAGATCCATCGCGTGCTGCGCGAAATAACCCATCTTGACGCTGCCGCCGAGCACGACCGTGCCATTGTCCGGCTCAGTCGAGCCGGCCACCAGCTTCAACAACGTCGACTTCCCGGCGCCATTGACGCCCATCACGCACCAGCGCTCGCGCCGGCGGATCATGAAGTCCAGTCCTTCATAGATTCGCTTGCTGCCGTAGCCCTTGTCGACGTTCTTCAGCGCAACCACGTCTTCGCCGGAGCGCGGCGCCGGCAGGAATTCGAACGCCACGGTCTGGCGGCGTCTCGGAGGCTCGACCCGCTCGATCTTGTCGAGCTTCTTGACGCGGCTTTGCACCTGGGCCGCGTGGGAAGCGCGCGCCTTGAAGCGCTCGATGAACTTGATCTCCTTCGCCAGCATCGCCTGCTGACGCTCGAACTGAGCCTGCTGCTGCTTGTCGGCCATCGCGCGCTGCTGCTCATATAACTCGTAGTCGCCGGAGTAAGTGGTGAGCGCGCCGCCATCGATCTCGATCACCTTGCCGATCACGCGATTGATGAACGCGCGGTCGTGCGACGTCATCAACAGCGCGCCCTCGTAGCCCTTCAAGAATTGCTCGAGCCAGATCAGGCTTTCGAGATCGAGATGGTTGCTCGGCTCGTCCAGCAGCATGACATCCGGACGCATCAAGAGAATGCGCGCCAGCGCCACGCGCATCTTCCAGCCGCCCGAGAGCGAGCCGACGTCGCCGTCCATCATCTCCTGGCTGAAGCCAAGGCCGGCCAGCGCCTCGCGCGCCCGCCCCTCGAGCGCGTAACCGTCAAGCTCCTCGAACCGTCCCTGCACCTCGCCATAGCGCGCGATGATGTCGTCCATCTCATCGGCGCGTTCAGGATCGGCCATCGCAGCCTCGAGCTCCTTCAGCTCGGCCGCAACGATGCTGACGGGGCCTGCGCCGTCCATCACCTCGGCGACCGCGCTGCGGCCGGACATCTCGCCGACATCCTGGCTGAAATAGCCGATCGTGATGCCGCGATCGACCGCCACCTGCCCTTCGTCGGGCACATCCTGGCCTGCGATCATCCGGAACAGCGTCGACTTGCCGGCGCCGTTCGGCCCGACGAGGCCGATCTTTTCACCCCGGTTGAGCGCTGCGGAAGCTTCGATGAAGAGGATTTGGTGGCCGGCCTGCTTGCTGACGTTGTCGAGACGGATCATTGCGCTATCTGGTGGGACATCTGTGCGGGGCGCTCTTAGTCGATTTCGCCCGCCAGCGCAAAGACGTTCCGCCACCCGCTCCGCTTCAGCGCGATTTTCCTTCCGAAACGAGCCCTGCTAGTGCCGCTTGAAATACTGCACGTCGCGCTCGTGCTTTTCGGCCGCGGCGCGAGACTTGAAGGTGCCGAGATTGCGACGTTTGCCGGTCTTCGGATTGACCTTCCGCGAATAGAGGCGGTATTCGCCGGATCGTAATTTGCGGATCATGGTCGGGTCTCCTTTTGCCCGATCAACCACGCCGCACCCTCTCGGTTCCATTACGGCTTGCGCTGCGGCGGAAAGAGCTGATTGCCAAATGGCTGCGGCCCGGTGGGAACACGGATGGCGATGAAGCTTCGGCCCATCGATGTGTGACAGGAGTTGCAGCCTTCGGTCAGACTGGCATAAGCCTTCGCAAATTTGCGGCCATCCTTCGCCGCGATCGCGTCGGAAACCGACTGCAACGGATCCTTCAGCGTGGTGACATTGCTGACGGGGATGCCGGAATACATCATGGCCGCCTCCGCAAGACTGGACTCGAGCTGGCCCAGTTCGTACGTCGCAAGCTCCCAATTCTGGGCCGTGGCGGCCAACCACAATTTCTGGTGTTGCCGTTGCGCAGCGCTCATGATGTCGCCAAGCCGCGGGACATATCGGTCGCTCGAAGAAGGCTGCTTCAGATCCGACTGCGCGATCGCCAATGTTGTCGACGCCGCAGACAGAAGCAGAGCCATCACCAGAGCACGCCGTTTCATCGCAAACTCCATTTCTTCCCGCGGCAGCGACCGCAGAACATTGTTTTGCTTGCAGCCTAGCGAGGAGAGTCGTGGGAGTCTTGCGCTTGATCAAAGCCGCCTGGGAAATTCGGCCAAGCAACACAACAGCCGTCATTGCGAGCGTAGCGAAGCAATCCATTGTCACCGCAAGTTTCGAGAGATGGATTGCTTCGCTTCGCTCGCAATCACGGCTGGGTTACCATTGATCGCTCTAGAAGCAGAGATTAGTCACGACGTTGCCGCGCTTGTCCTTGATCGTCATCGGACATCGCGCCCGCTCCAGCGCCTTCTTGGCGTCCTCGTCGCCGAGGGCGGCGGCGCGCTCGTAATAGGCTTTTGCGGCATCCGAATCCTTCGGACCGCCGCGGCCGGATTGCGCGAAGGCGCCCATCCGCTCCAGCGCGGCGGGATGATTTTGCGCCGCCGCCTTCACGAACAGCGCGCGTGCCGCGACATCGTCCTTCTCGCCGCCGGAGCCCTCGGAGAGCATCAGGCCGAGCTGATATTGCGCCTCGGGGTTGGTCTCGGCGGCCTTCGCGAGCAATTCGCGGGCGCGCGCCGGGTCGGCCGCCGAGGCTCCGCCGAGCGCGGCCAGATTGGTGACGCCGCGCGGATTGCCGGCCTGCGCCGCGCGCTCAAACAACTTGCGCGCCTGCGCTTCGTCCTTCGCGACGCCCGCGCCGGTCCCATAGAGCACGCCGAGCTCGACCATCGCCGAGGTCGAGCCCTTGTCTGCCGCCTTCCGCCAGGCCGCGACCGCTTCCGCCGTTTGCCGATTGGCTGCATAGGCACGCCCGAGCTGATACATCGCCCGGCGCGAGGATTTCGCAGCAACTGCGCAGTATTTGATCGCGGTCGCAATGTCGGCCGAGGCGACCTCCGGCACGCCCTTGACGTCGGCGGGCTTGTCGGGATCGGAGGGATCGGCCGCGAGGCGGTCGCACAGCACGAGGTCGGCCGATTGCGCATGGGCATGGCCCGGCGCCGCGAGCACTGTGACGGCGAGAAGTGCGGCTGCATGAATTCGCTTGATCATGGCTGGCAAGTTGCGTCCAACGGCCGGCAAATTCAAGGCTCAAGCCCCGACTCGCGCAGCACCGGCGCGACCTCGTCGGAAGCGAGATAGCGCAGCAGCCGGTCGGCCTGCTCCGCCTTCCCCGAAGCTGTCATGCGGCCGGCGGAGAACACCGCCGGCGTCTGCAACACGCGCGGAATTGGTCCGACGACCTCGATGCCGGCAACCTGCTTCAATTCGCTGATCTGCTGCACGGCGAGATCGGCCTCATCAGTGACGAGCCGTTCCGCGGTGAAGCCCGACGGGATAATGGTCGCGCGCGCGTTGATCTCGGCCGCGATGCCCAGGCTCTCGATCAGTCGCGCGAAGAAAATCCCGCTGACGCCGATCCGCGAATACGCCACCGAGCGCGCAGCCAGCAGCGTCGCGCGCAACCCCGCCTCGCTGGCGATGTCGGGATGCAAGGCTCCCTCCTTCACCGCGATGCCGACACAAGAGCGCGCGAGATCGACGCAGCTCGCCGCGGCGACGCTTGCTTCCCGCGCGAGCTCGGCGAGCCCCTCTTGCGTCAGGATGAGGATGTCGGCGCCCTCGCCGCGCCTGATCCGGTCAAGCAGGGCGAGCGTCGGCGCGAAATCGGCGTCGATCCGCACGCCGCCGGCGGCCGCATACTGTCCGGCAAGATCGGCAACTGCGCCTTTCAGCGCCAACGTGGAGAGCAGGCGAATGGTGTCGGGCATCGCGTCTTACAGTCGGCGCATCAGCTTCAGCACCGCCGTCAATCGCAGGCTGCGCTTGCCGGCGAGCGCGGTTGCTTCCAGCACCGCTCCCTCTTCATTACAGGTGCCGGAAAAGCCAATGCCGACTTCGTGGCCGCCGAAGATCGGATTCTCGCCCCTGGCCGGTGTGTGCTCCTGGTTGAGGATCTGGCCTTTCCAGCGGCCATTCTCCGAAACGTAAGTACCGAGATAATAGAAGAACGCGTCACCGCCGACGATCCGGCCATCCTTGAGCAGCATCACGCCAGTCAGGCCGCCTGAGACCCCATCGAGCAGGCGGAGATGAATGGAATAAAGGCCGTTGGCAATCCCGCCCTCGCCGACACCGCCGGCGATCGGGACCGCCTGCTCCTCGATCGGCGTCAACAATGCCTGAAACGGGACGCCCGGCACCTCCCGCAACCCTCCCTCGAAGCGATAGGTGTCGCCATTGGGCCGGCCCTGCGCCACCAGTGTCGCATCATCGGTGCCGGCCATGGCGGGATAGTTGGGATCCGGATTGTGGCGCACGGTCCTGACCACGACCGAGACATCGTCGCCGCTTTCCTCATAGGTGCCGATATGGGCAAAGGCCGAATTGCCGCCGAGCATCTTGCCGTCATGCGCGTGCATGACGCTGCGGCCGACCGCATCATTGAGCTGAAATCTGACCTTGTAGAAGCCTCCGAAACCCACTTCGGCCCCCGGCCCGCGCGCATCCAAGCCAAGTGTAGCGCGCTTTCGGCAAGGTCGATACCGGCTTTGCGCTAAACAAAGCGTGTCGACGGTCTGGAAGCGCAACCAGTCCAATGCCGTTTAAAATGCAAAAGTCCGCCAAAGCCGAACGGCATTGGCGGACTTGATTGCGGTCCCAGGCGCCCCCAGCCCGGGCCGGGAGCGTCTTAGGCCGCGGCCTTCTTGCCGGTCGGGACTTGAGAGACGGTCTTCAGGATCTGCGAAGCGATCTGGTAGGGGTCGCCTTGGGAGTTCGGACGGCGATCTTCCAGATAACCCTTGTAGCCGTTGTTGACGAAGGAGTGCGGAACGCGGATCGAAGCGCCGCGGTCGGCCACGCCGTAAGAGAAGGTATCGATCGAGGCCGTCTCGTGCTTGCCGGTCAGGCGCATATGGTTATCAGGGCCGTAGACCGCGATGTGGTCAGCGCGGTTGGCCTTGAAAGCTTCCATCAGCGCCTCGAAGTACTCCTTGCCGCCGACTTCGCGCATGTACTGGGTCGAGAAGTTGGCGTGCATGCCGGAACCGTTCCAGTCGGTGTCGCCGAGCGGCTTGCAGTGGAATTCGATGTCGATGCCATAGCTCTCGGTCAGGCGCAGCATCAGGTAGCGCGCCATCCACATCTGGTCAGCGGCGGTCTTGGAGCCCTTGCCGAAGATCTGGAATTCCCACTGGCCCTTCGCCACTTCGGCGTTGATGCCTTCGTGGTTGATGCCGGCAGCAAGGCAGAGGTCGAGATGCTCTTCCACGATCTTGCGGGCAACATCGCCGACATTCTTGTAGCCGACGCCGGTGTAGTACGGGCCCTGCGGAGCGGGATAGCCGCTCGAGGGGAAGCCCAGCGGACGGCCGTCCTTGTAGAAGAAATATTCCTGCTCGAAGCCGAACCAGGCGCCGGCGTCATCGAGAATGGTGGCGCGCTTGTTGGACGGATGCGGGATGACGCCATCGGGCATCATGACTTCGCACATCACGAGCGCGCCGTTGGTGCGCGCAGCGTCCGGATAGACGGCGACCGGCTTCAGCACGCAATCGGAGCTGTGGCCTTCAGCCTGCATGGTGGAGGAGCCATCGAAGCCCCAGAGCGGAAGCTGCTCGAGCGTCGGGAACGACGCGAATTCCTTGATCTGAGTCTTGCCGCGCAAGTTCGGTGTCGGCGTATACCCGTCGAGCCAAATATACTCGAGCTTGTACTTAGTCATTGAGCCTCTCTGTTGATGATGCAAAACGCGAGGGGCCGAAAAGCCACTCGGTTGCCCCGCGCGTACCCGGCCACCATCGGCCAAGAATGTACCAAGCAATTTGAATGCCAATCGCTGCAATGCGGGAGCGGGTCTCTGGGGAAAAGTCCAGACGGCGCTAGCTCTTTTTTACTGCGACATAGAAGCGCGGCTGGCATGCGTACCAAGCGGCCAATTGACGCTCCCAGGGTACCGCCAGCGCCCGATTCTCCGGCAATTTCCTCTAGGCGCCCACCGTCCGATTAAAGCCTTGGCAGGCTTTCGCGGCATTGCTCGGAGACGCCGCCGCCCGACCGCAACCCTCGGCCCGGCTCAAGCGTTGGTCACCTGCTTGTTGCCTCACGCGAAGCAAAACCAAAAATGCCTAGAGAATAATCATCGAGTGACATTTTTTGATCAACTTGCATCCGGGCGGGGCACGGCCGATATCGCAAGTCCAAGTAACTATCCAAGTAACCACACGAGAACGAGTCGGGCGCACCATGGAGGATCGCGGCTCCGATCAGAGGAGAGGATGACATGAATACGGGTCTGAATCAGGGATCTGCCAAGATCTACCAATTCCCGGTTGGCGGCCGGGCGTCCATCGCAGGACGCCGCTATAGTGAGACCAAGTCGGCGCTCGAGATTGCTGCTTCACAGGTGAACAAGGCCGATTGCAGCGGTAGCTGGTACCACCAAGCGGCGATCGAAGAATCCAAGCCAACGCGTGACCACTAATGCCGGGTCAATATCGGATAGCTTCCCGACGGGAATGTCGGGGATCGGTAGCGTCGAAAAGGGTCGGAACGAGCGCGTTTCGGCCCTTTTTCATGCCAGCTCGCAGGCCGTGGCCCGGCGCTTGGCGTGCTTGAGCGTGGCAAGGCCGGCTTTCGTGATCCTTAGCGTAACGCCACTGCCGGAGTAGCGCGCGCCTGATAGCGTCAGCCGCTTCAACAGCGTTATCGCCTTGCCGTCGAGCTGCAGATGGGCGCGGGAGTCGTATTGGAAAAATCCGACGATGAACTGCGTGCCGTCGGCGCAGCGATAGTTCTGGAACGAGCTTTGGGCCGAGGCTTGCGACCTGCCGGCGAGGGTTCCCGCCACCAAGACCGCCGCGAAAATGGCCGCCTGCCGATGATTCATGCTTCGCCCCCGGAGCTGCCTTGAGTATAGACGAGCGCGGGATGCGCACCATCTCCTATCCGGTCATCTGCTTGCCGTACACGATTGCTTAAGTCACCCGATGCAAGACTCCCCTGCCCGACATTTCAATCTCGCCGGCGCGAGCAATTTCCGTGACCTCGGCGGCTACCTTACGCGCGACGGCCGCAGCGTCCGTTGGCGCCAGATCTTTCGCTCCAACCATCTCGGCCGCCTCACCGACGACGATGTTGCGGTGATCCGCGGCCTCGGCGTCCGCAGCGCCTTCGATTTCCGTGGCCGCGAGGAGCGCGCCGAGGGGCTTTGCGGCGTGGCCGAGATCACCGTGCATTCCCTGCCGGTCGAACCGACGGTGATCGCCGCGCTGCACGCCATCGCCGCCAGCGGCAATCCGCCGACCGAGAACGACGCCATCGAGGTGATGCGCGATTCCTACCGCAGCTATGTGCAGGAGAACACGCCGCGCTTCCGCGCGCTGTTTGCGCATCTGTTGGAGGACCGCGCGCCGCTCGTCATCCATTGCAGCGCCGGCAAGGACCGCACCGGCTTCGCCTGCGCGCTGATCCTGCATACGCTCGGCGTTCCCGACGAGGTGATCTCGGAAGATTATCTGCTGACCAACCGCTTCTATCGGCGCGATGCTTCCGTGCCGAGCGATCTACCGGACACTGTCCTGCAGGTGATCGGCACGGTGCGGGCGGCGTTCCTGGCCACGTCGTTCGAGGCCATCAGCGCCGGCTATGGTGGCCTCGACAATTATATCCGCGACGGCCTTGGTGTCGGAGAGAGCGAGCGCAAGCAGCTTGCCGCGCTCTATCTCGAGAGAACTTAAGCAGCCGCTTCCAGCTCGGCGTCGAGGTCGGCAATGACTTCCTCGAAAGCCGAGATCGCCTGCTGCACGGCCGCGATGTGCATCAACTCCCAGCCGCTGACCGGACCGGTGCGATTCTGCAGCGCGACGACCAAGTCCCGCCGCTGCTCCTTAAGCTGAACGAGCGGTAAACCGTGATCGGGTAAGTTTCCCATGGTCTGATCCCCTGCCATGATGAGACCTCGCTTCTAGCGAACGGATTCTGCAATCGACTTACGGAAGTCCGGCAAATTTTACCAATCAAGGGCAAGGCCGTAGTCTTACGTGCATGGCTACGCTACGGCGGCAGCTTTCCGGATAGCATCGTTAAGGCCCCTAGACATGCGGAGCGTGCTGCCGTCGCTCTGATGCAATCGATCGGGATCGGTGGGGTCGACCATACGATCGAAACCGATATTGTTCTGCGCGTGCCAATGCTGCATCAGCGCCCAGCGGCGAAACACATTGACTCCTGCCCGCTCTGCCACTGCGGCGATCAGCCAGACCATGCGCTCGGAAAGCTCGGCCTTATCGTCGATCAGCATCGCCGGGACATGTTGCGGATCGATCAGTAGCACGTCCATCTGGCCTGCATGGGCACGAAGCCGGTCTACGCCGACGGCAATTTTCTCCGCGACGTCGTCGACGTTGTACTTCTCCTTGTGGAAGACGGCGTTGGTGCCGACCTGCCAGATCACCAGTGACGGTGCCGGCGCTTCGGCGAAAATGTCCGAATCGAAGCGATCCAGTTCTTCGATCGCCTCTTGACCGCCTACCCCCCTGTTGAGCACATCGATCCTTGGATTATCGCAGGCACGCCTCAGATACATTTCCAGCCAGTATGGATAAGGCAAGACATCTTCCCGGCCAGCGGTCGACGATGATCCCATCGCCACGATCTTGAGCGGCCCGCCGTGCCGAAGCGCCTCGGCCAGGCGTGTCAGCGGATATTTGAAGGCGATCAACTGATCAGGCAATTCGGCATCTGCAAAATTGTCAATCATTTCGGGCCTCACAAATTGAATACTATTTAACGTTGAGGGCCTATTTCGCGACGATTTTGCCGGCATTGCAAATGAATTTCCGCTGAGTTTAGTCTGTCTGCTCGGGTAGTGCGGAGCTGTCTCATGAACGGAAAAGTTATCGTCATCACCGGCGCATCCGGGGCGCTCGGCAAGGTGGTCGCTGAGGAAGCCCTGGCGCGCGGCGCACGCGTGTCCGGCATTGATCACGCGCCGTCATCGCTTTCGCCGACGTCGGGCCGGATCGAGTTCGGCGGCGTTGATCTGACCGACGCAGCCCAGGCAAAAAAGGCGATCGACACTGCGGCGGCGCATTTCGGCCGGCTCGATGCGCTCATCAACATCGCCGGCGGCTTTGCCTTCGAGACGGTCGCAGACGGCGATCCCGCAACCTGGCAGCGGATGTATGCGCTCAATGTCACGACCGCGCTCAACGCCTCGCGCGCGGCGATCCCGCATCTTCTTGCGTCCAGCGCCGCGCGTATCATCAATATCGGCGCGCTCGGTGCACTGCAGGCAGGCGCCGGCATGGGCGCCTATGCAGCTTCCAAATCCGGCGTGCACCGCCTGACCGAAGCGCTCGCCGCCGAGCACAAAGGCAAGATCACGGTCAACGCCGTGTTGCCTTCGATCATCGACACCGCAGCAAACCGCGCCAGCATGCCGAAGGCGGATTTCTCAAAATGGGTGGCGCCAAAGGAACTCGCCGACGTCATCCTGTTCCTCGCCAGCGACGCAGCGAGCGCAGTCACCGGCGCGCTGTTGCCGGTGAATGGCCGCGTTTGACTCTCTCGCTCACGCCTCCACCAGCTTCTTCAGCACCGCCTTGAAGCGGACGCTGCGCTTGCCAGCGAGCGCAGTGGCTTCAGCTTCGGCACCTTCGGAATCGTAGGTCCCGGAGAAGCCGATGCCGACTTCGTGGCGGCCGAACAGCGGTCGCTCTCCCAGGCTCGGCGTATGCTCGCGGTTGACGATCTCGCCCTTCCACCGGCCGTTCGCGGCGGTGTAGGCACCGATATAGTCGAAATAGGCGTCGCCGCCCCAGATGCGGCCGTCATGCAGCATCATCACGCCGGTATTGCCGCCGTCGAGCCCATCGAGCATGCGAATGTGGATGGAATAGAGCCCGTTGCCGATGCCGTCGGGTCCGACTTTGCCCGGCGCAGGCGCATCCTTGTCGTTGATCGGGGTCAGGATCGCCGTGAACACGACGCCGGGTAAGGCAGTGGTCCCGCCTTCGAAATGAACCTCGTCGCCCTTGTGCGTGCCCTTGAAGGTCATGACGATGTTGTCGACCGGGAACATCGGCACATAGTTCGGATCGTGGTTGTGGCGCGTCATCTTCACCTCGGATGAGATGATGCCGCCTTCCTCCGTGTAGCTGCCGATGAAGGACGAACCGGAATTGCCGCCATAGAACTTGCCGGAGGCGGTTGCGAACATCACGCCGCAGCCAGTGCCCCGCACTGTCCTGAACGAGAATTTGTATAGTCCCTGCAGCACCCTGGCGCCTGCTTCTCACGCGACAAATGCACCATACCCCGCGCGGACCGTTTGCTCGCGCAGGCTCACCGATTGCCATTTGGTCTAGTCGTCCCGCAGGAAGACTAACCGTTTTGCCACCGTCCCGGCAAACGCTTTGCGGTAAACTTCTGCAACTGAGTCGCGGCATTTCGCGACTGGAGAGTTTTGCGCGTGGAAACCTCGCTCTATCTGCCCGTCAAACGATTTCTCGAAAAGCTCGGCTTCACGGTGAAGGGCGAGATCGGCGGGTGCGACCTCGTGGCGCTCAGCGGCGACGATCCGCCGGTCGTCGTGGTCGGTGAGCTGAAGCTCACCTTCAACCTGGAACTGATCCTGCAGGCGGTCGGTCGCGCCGGCGCCTGCGACGAGATCTGGATCGCCGCCAAATTGTCGTCGCGCGGCAAAGGCCGCGAGAGCGACGCGCGCTACCGCAATCTCTGCCGCCGCCTCGGCTTCGGCATGCTGGGAGTGACCAGCGCCGGCGAGGTCGAGGTGCTGGTGAAGCCGCCGACCACGGCGCCGCGCCGTGATCCGAAGAAGCGCTCGCGCCTGGTTGCCGAGCACAATCGCCGCAAGGGCGATCCCGTGATGGGCGGCAGCACGCGCTCGCCGATCATGACGGCCTACCGCCAGCAGGCGCTCGCCTGCGCGTCAGCGCTCGCCAATGGACCGCGGCGCGTGCGCGAGCTCCGGGTGGATATTCCGGATGCCGGCAAGATCCTGCTGCACAATGTCTACGGCTGGTTCGACCGCGCCGAGCGTGGAATCTATGTGCTGACCGAAGCGGGCCGCGCCGCGTTGAAACGTTGGCCACAGCCGCCGGTTGATGCTGCGGCCATCGAAACAGCGCCCTCGATCCGGATGACGACCGCGTAGCGACGCACGATTGCGGTGCATAAGCGGTCACGATCGCGCGATCTGGAGAAAGTCTACCGTGCATGGCTGGATTGCCATGTCAGTTTCATATTGCAATGCAACAATATGCAGCCTAGGTATCCGCCCAAAGCATGATCCGGAAAAATAGCTACCGGAATTTCCTCGCGACAGACGAAGCGTTTGCGCGGAGATCATGCTCAAAACGAAGCGGCGGGCGGATGACGACTGATGGAACCCTCATCCCGCTCCCAGTGAGGCCCCGATGAGCGAAGACTGGCAAACGAAATATGGTCCCCGACGCGTGAGGCGCGATCCGCCGACGCTGGAGGAAGCGATCTTCGCCGCCGTCGGCATCACCGACGACCTTGAGCAACAGGCCGAGATCGCGTCCGCCTTGATGGGCCTCCCTTACGAGGAGGTCCTGGCTGAGGTGAAGAAGACGGCGCGCACCACCGCGAGGTCGGCGACCCGCGTGATCACGGGCGAGCAAGGCGCGCAGCGCGCGGTCGTGGTCGAGCGGCGCGTGGTCCGGCGGTTTGGCAACGACAAGCGCACTGGCACCTGAACTGCGATTGGCGATTCGTTCAGCTGAGCGAATTGCCCGCAGAATTGGGGCGCACGAGTGCGCGCGCCGATCAGGCGGCGCGGCCCCAGCCGTACATCTTGAACACCATCTGCCAATAGGCGCGGTTGAGATCGGCGATCGCGCGCGCGGCCTCCAGCGGCGCGACGGTCGTCGCGGGGACCAGTTCCGGCTGGCCATGCCGCGCAAGATCGATGCTGCCGGTGGATTCGCCGTGGCGGAAGGTCAGCTTCGCACCGAACTTGCTGGCGAGCGCACGCATCGCCTGGTTCTGCGCGCCTGTGGTGATCCGAAGCGAGCGATAGCCCCTCGCCCGCGCCTCCGCGATCACATTGCGGAACAGGATGCTGCCGACGCCCTTGCGGCGCGCCGAGCGCTCCACGCTGAAGGCGATCTCAGGCTCTCCGTCCGGCGATTGCTCCGGCGGATGCAATTCGGCCGCACCACGCACCACGCCGTCCTCGAAATAGGCGATGATGACAGTGCCGTCGTTGGCGCATTTCTCGGCGTAGCGCTTGATGAAGCCGTCATCCATGAAGCCATGGAAGCGATCATAGCGGCTGGTTCGGTCCAGCCTCAGCAGATGGTCCTGCAGAAGCGGCAATTCCGATTGGCTCAGCGTCCGAACAGTGCCCTTGGCTGGCGCCGAACGGGTAGAATCGTAGTTCATTCCATAACTCCTCGTGGTAGCCCTCGAGGAGGCGTCGAGTCCCTAGATGCCCAATATTGTGCGTCGCAGCATGAAATTCAAGTACCTAGATTCACCGAATGTTGCATTTGGATTCACTTGATCTTTCACCCTGAATCTATTGATGAATTTCGGGACGGCGAGCGCACTATAGTACCATTTGGGTCTGGGTCACGATGGCGACCAGTCTGCCGTCCTCGGTTTCCAGCCGAGTCTGCCAGACCTGCGTGCGCCGGCCGCGATGCACAGGCGTGGCGATGGCGATCACCGTGCTCCCCTCCTTGGCGCCGCCGATGAAGTTGGTCTTACTCTCGATCGTGGTGGTTCCCTTGGCATCCTCGGGCAGATTGATCACGGTCGCAGCCGCCCCGACCGAGTCCGCAAACGCCATCACCGCGCCGCCGTGAATGGTGTGATGCAGCGTGCAGAGGTCCGCCCGCACCAGCATCCTCGCCACCACGCGGTCCTTGTCGGCCTCTGTGAACGTGACGCCCTTGAGTTCCGCAAACGGCATTTTCATCGATTGGATCTTTTCCAGCGGCGTCATGCGTCCTCCCGTTTTGTTGTGCGCGCGGCAGCGGCGGAGAATGGACGGAGCCGGTAAATCAGGCAATGACGCCCGAGGTAATGGCCGATGTGACAATGCGCCAATGAGAGAGATTTTCCGATGCGCCACTTCCCTCCCCGCCGGATCGTCTGCCTGACCGAGGAGACCGTGGAGACGCTGTATTTGCTCGGCGAGCAGGACCGCATCGTCGGCGTCTCCGGCTATGCGGTGAGGCCGCCACAGGTCCGGCGCGAGAAGCCGCGCGTCGCGGCGTTCATCTCGGCGGACATCCCGAAAATCCTGGCGCTCGAGCCCGACCTCGTGCTCGCCTTCTCCGACATCCAGGCTGACATCGTCGCCGATCTCGTGCGGGCCGGTGTCGACGTCCACGTCTTCAACCAGCGCGACATTGCCGGCATCATGGCCATGATCCGCACTCTCGGCGCCATGGTCAGCGCCGCCGAACGCGCCGACCAGCTTGCGACGAGCTTTGAACAGCGCCTCGCCAGCATCGCCGCGACGCCGCGTCCGCAGCCGAAGCCAAAAGTCTATTTCGAGGAATGGGACGATCCCCTGATCAGCGGCATCGGCTGGGTATCGGAATTGATCGAGATCGCCGGCGGCGAAGACGCACTGCCGGGCTTGCGGTTACAGAAGGCGGCGAAAGATCGCATCATCGCGCCCGAGATTGTGCGCGACGCCGCGCCTGACGTGATCCTCGCCTCCTGGTGCGGCAAGAAGGTCGTGCCCGATCGTATCCGCAACCGCCCCGGCTGGAACGACATCCCCGCCGTGCGCAACGACCGCATCGTCGAGATCAAGTCGACGATCATCTTGCAGCCGGGCCCAGCCGCGCTGACCGATGGGCTGGATGCGATAGTAGCTGCACTGTGGCCGTCGTGAGCCTCGCTCTCGCCTTCGTCATTGCGAGCAACGCGAAGCAATCCATTTCTCCACGCGCGGCGGCATGGATTGCTTCGCTGCGCTCGCAATGACGGAGGGAGCCTACACCCTCTCCACCCCGCACCATTCCGCGATGAACAGTGCGGTGGCCTTGGTGGATTTGCGCAGCGACTCCAGGTCGACATATTCGTTGAAGCCGTGCATCGCCGCGCCGCTGGCTCCGAAGCACAGGCTCGGGATGTTGTAGTTCAATCCATAGAAGCGGGTGTCAGTGAGCGCGGTGAAGGCGCGGTCTTCCACCGTGCCGCCATAGACGGCGCCGAACGCCTTCGCGAACGCCGCTTCCGGCTCGGCCGCGTCAGTCAGCTCATAGCCCTCGGACAGGAAGCCCGACCACTGCACTTCTGGCGGATTGTTGGAAAGGAAGCGATGATCGCGCGCGGCCGCAGAGACACAGGCCAAAATCTCCTTCTGGCGCTCCGCAATCGACCAGCCCGGCAGCACCGCGATGCGGCAGTCGACATCGCACCAGGCCGGCACGCTGGAAGCCCAGTCGCCGCCCTTGATGATCCCGGGATTGAAGTTGATGGGATGGGCGACGTCCTTGAAGTGCCGGTCGGCCTTGGCGCGCTCGTTCCATTCAGCCTCCAACTTTTCCAGCGCGTGGATCAAGTGATACGCCGCCATGATCGCATTCGACCCGGCGCCGGCCTCGAACACATGCACGGGGAAGCCGCGCACCTTCAGCCGAAACCAGATCACGCCGACCTGCGAGCGGATCATCTTGCCGTCGGTCGGCTCCGGGATGAGGCAGGCATCGGCGCGATAACCGCGCTGCAGGGTCGAGAGCGCACCGACGCCGGTGCTCTCCTCCTCGATCACGGACTGGAAGTGGATCCGCCCCGTGGGGCGCAAGCCTGCAGCCTTGATCGCATCCAGCGCATAGAGGGCGCCAATCGTGCCCGACTTCATGTCGCAGGCGCCGCGGCCATACATGCGCCCATCCTTGATGGTCGGCGAGAATGGCGGCGTCTCCCACATGTCGAGCGGGCCGGTCGGCACCACGTCGCAGTGCCCCTGCAGGATCAGCGATTTGCCGCCATTGCTGGGCGGCCGATAGGTGCCGACCACCGTACGGGCCCTGGAGAAATCATGCTCGATCGGGCCGAAGCCGCGCAGGTTCTTCAGATCGTCAACATTGATATGCCAGTCGTCGACCTCGTAGCCGCGTGCGCGCAGGAGATCGCCGATCATGTCCTGGCACGGACCTTCCGCGCCACGCGTCGATGGGATCGCGACGAACTCCTTCGTGGTCGCGAGCTGCGCGTCGAAGCCGGCATCAACGGCGTCCAGGATCCTTTGTTGCGTATCGGCACTCATGCGGCGGCTCCAACTCCAGGTTCGATCAACGCTATAGCGTGATCTCAGCCACCGGGGTACTGCGCAAAATAGGCATCTCGCAATGCTTCTTCGAGCAGCCTGCCTTCCGAATAGCCGTCGAGCGACGCCGGCCGCGTCACCCCGTCGAGCAGCCGCGAGCACGGTTCCGGCGCGCCAAGCACGGTGCGCACCGGAATGCGCTCGGCATAGATCGGGAGCTCGTAATCCTCATCATCGTCGGCGACGCCTTTGGCGCGGATCTTGGCGGAGGCCTCCTCGATCTCCATCGCGATGAAGGAGGTCGCCTTGATCTCCTGCGTATTGCTCGGCCGCAGGCTCGCGGTGCGATCGGGAAAGAAGCGGTCGACCATCGCGACCAGCGCACGCTGCTTCTCGTCCGGATCGGTGACGATATAGGCCGTCCCGAACGCCATCACCGCGCGGTAGTCCGCCGAATGATTGAAGCCGCAGCGCGCCAGCACCAGGCTGTCGAGATGCGCAACCGTGAGACAGACCCTCTGGCCGGCGGACTGGTTCCTCAGCATGCGGCTCGCGCTGCTGCCGTGCCAGTAAAGCTTGGTCCCCTCGCGCCAGAAGAAGGTCGGCGTGCAATAGGGCTGGCCGTCGATCGCATAGGAAACGTGGCACAGCATCGAGGAATCGAGGATGCGGTGCACGGTTTCATGATCATAGAAGCCGCGATCATGGCGGCGCTTCACCTGGTTTCGTGGTGACAGCGGATAAGAGGCGGCAGCACCTTCGCTCACGGCAGCTCCTGTTTCTGGATTTTGAACGTTTCGAAGCAGTTGTAGCGCCGGATTTGGTCTGCGATAGTGCCAATTCCATGCGAAAAATTTCGACCAATTCTGCGTCGCCGCGCAAGGCCGAGCTGCCGCTCGACCTTTCCGGACCGCATGTCACACCAGGCGCTTCCGCCCAGCAGCGCCTCTACCAGGCGCTTTGCCACGCCATCCTCGGCGGCATCGTCAAACCCGGCGAGCCGCTACCGCCCTCCCGCACTCTCGCAAAGCAGACCGGCTTTCGCCGCAACGCGATCGTCACCGCGTATGAGCGTTTGATCGCGGACGGGTTCGCAGTGGCGACCACGGGCTCGGGGACGTTCGTCGCGGCGCGCATCCCTGCGCGAGCCCGCGAGGCACCGAAGCCGAAGATCACCATCGATGCGCCCCAGCAAGGCGCGCTGGCGCTTGGCTGCACGCATATCGATAGCCGCGCCCTGCAGCGCTTCCGCGCCTTCGTCGGCCGAAGGATGCGCGCCTTCAGCGCCGAGCATTTCCACTACGGCGATCCCAGGGGCAGCCGCGAGCTCCGCGCCGCAATCGCCGACCATTTGTTGTCGGCGCGCGGCCTGCGCTGCGATCCCGAGCAGATCATGCTGACGTCCGGTACGCTGCACGGCCTGCGGATCGTGCTCAGCGCGATCCTTAGGCCGCGCGACCAGATCTGGTGCGAGGACCCGGGATACCCGATCGCACGCCGAACCATCGAGCATTGCGGCTATCGCGCGGTTTCCGTTCCGGTCGATGCATCGGGCATGGTGGTTGCGAACGGCCGGGCCCGGGCACCGGCGGCCCGTGCGGCCTATGTGACGCCATCGCATCAATTTCCGCTCGGCGTGCAGATGTCGATGCCGCGCCGGCTGGAACTGCTGGACTGGGCCAAGGCCGCCGATGCCTTCGTGTTCGAGGACGATTACGACAGCGAATTCCGGTATGACGGCGCTCCCCTGCTGTCGCTCGCCGGCATCGACCATCTGCGGCGCGTCATCTACATGGGCACATTTGCCAAGACACTGTTTCCCGGATTGCGCGTCGGCTATTGCGCGCTGCCTGAAAAATTGATCGGCTCGGTGACGGCGGCCCGCGCCGCGCTCGATCGCTTTCCCGGCACGCTGATGGAAGGCGCGGTCGCGGACATGCTCAACTCCGGCGCCTTCGCCGCCAACCTGAAGAAGGTGCGCAGGCTCTACCGCGAGGCCCGCGACGTGCTGGCTTCGACGCTGTCGGCGGCTTCCGAAGGCGAGCTGTCGGTGCCGGTGCCCTCGCAGGGTCTGCATCTGGTGGCACGGTTCGATCCATCGACCGAACCGCTCGTCGCGTCAGAGGCTAGGAGCGCGGCCGGGGTCGACGGCTGGCTGCTCGCGGAGACCTATCATCGTGCGCGTCCCCTGCCCGGCTTCGTGCTGGGGTTTGCCGGCCACGACCTTCCGCAACTGAAAGCATCGGCCGAACGACTGGCGAAGGCCTCGCTCACCGCGCTGCACGAGAGCCGTAAGCCGAGAGCCCGCGTCGCCAAAACGTCAACGGCGCCCGCGGCTCTATGAGAATCGCGGGCGCCTCATTAAGCTGAAAATGAAAAGCTGTACGGCGGAGATACCGGATGCCCGGCAATCGCAACGTCCTGTATCTGATCATCGGTGTGCTGCTTGCCGCCATCGGCGTGCTCAGCTACCAGCTCTACCAGGCCAAGAAGCAGCCCGAAGGTTTCCAGATCAACGTCGGCCCCGACGGGTTGAAGATCCAAGGCAAGTGATGCTGATGATTTCGAAAAGAGTTCTGCGCGTCGGTTGCATCGTGCTGCTTGGCTGGCTTGCATCACCGCTGTCAGCGTCAGCCCAGGTGCTGGGACGCGAGCAGGACATCATCGATTTGCGGCTGGGCCAGCGCGTGATGGTCGACGACGGATCATGCCCTGCGGGCCAGATCAAGGAAGTCTCGGGCTCGCAGATGACGAGCCAGGGCGTGACGCGCGTGCGCAAATGCATCCCGCGCCTCGGCACCAAGAAGCGCTGAGGTGTCCGTTATGCCCCGCCCAGGCGGGGCATCCAGTAACCAACATCGCCAGTTGTGCGCACAAGAAGCGCCGCGGAATACTGGATCGCCGGTCAAGGCCGGACGATGACCTCGTGGGATGATCGAGAAACGCCGCTCACTCCGTCGCCGGATCGAACATGCACTGCAGCGTCGGCTTCGCGATCTTGGTGAAGGTCGGGCCGATCTCGGACTGCTTTGACGGCGGCACCCAGTCGGTCTCGATCGTCGGCACGCCGGTCTCGCTGATCCCGCGCAGCAAGGCTTCGCGCAGATCGGGATCCTCGACGGTGGCGGCAGCATAGTCGTGCAGACAGCCGCATACGGCTTCCGGATGCGCCCAGCGGCCAAGCATGTGGGGGGCGCACTGGCGCACGAATTCACCGCGCGGGTCGGGCAGCACCTTGAACAGGGTGCGGAATTGCACCGGCTGCGTCTGATGCGCTGTCGGCGCCTGCGCTTGCGCCGAACTGGCAGAAATGATCGATGCCGCGATGACGGCGAGACAGGTGCGCAAGAGCATGCAGTTCATTTACCGTCGGCTTTCCTGCAGACTTCTTTACGACGCTCAGTTGGCGGCAACGACGATAGCCTGAATCGTGGCGCCTGCAATCGGCGAACCCGTATAGGAGAAGCTGCCGATCCCCGGAAGGTCGCTGTTGGAGGACCCGGCCATTGAGGGTCCAGCCAGGACGAAGGCGAAGGCAAGGATGAAGCTGATCGTCCGCATTTGGCTGTCTCCGGTCTTCCAGCGTTCCCGCCGTCGTATGGCGGTTTGATAACCACGCCCTGTTTCCGGACATCTGCGCGAAAACCTCAAAATGGTTTCATTCCACTGCCGAAATGTTTCGTCAGCTCCGTGCGACGAAACATTGGTGCGAAAAACGCAATGATTTCAGTACCCGCATTTCTGGTACACCAGCGCCCTCGTGCCGTGCCTCGCCACTAGCGAAGAAATGATCACCGCGCGAATGACATAGATCAACGCCGGCAACCGCGGTTTGGCGCTAGATTATTGGGGTGCCGGTCAACAACGTCGCGAGTTCTTAATCTTTGGCCGCTAGGAGCACTGCAGTGAACTGAACCCAACAGCTTGCTCCGCCGACTCAGTCGCACAACTCGCAACCTTTGTTGATGGTCGCGCGTTAGCTACTTCTCTCAATCCAACGAAGGATCGCAGTCGTGGGCAATGGCAACATCGACGTTGGCAAGGAAACCGCGACCCGCAAACCCGGCCAGCAGCAGATGGCGGGTGCGATGTCGCAGCAGGACATCCACGTCATGGGTGACAATGAATGCGCGCAGCAGAAGCTTGTCCGCCTCGTAGGCTGCCGCGATCCCCAAGCCCGCCTCCAGGCCAGCATGCGAGGGTCCGACTGGAAGAAACGGCAGTTCTAGAGCGTTTTCGAGCGAAGCATGCCCTCGGACTTGATCCGAGGGTGGACACCGGTTCGCGTGAAAACGCGTCAAAACAAGAATCTAGAGCTTCGGTTCCGATTCAATCAGAACCGAAAATGCGCTAGCCCTTCCTCCACTACTGGATGAAGTCGCCGCACTTCTGCACGACAGCGTCGGCCGCGCCCCACGGCATGATCGGCACGGAAGAGGTCGAGTTCTTCGGCGAGCCTTCGATCAGCTTGTCCGAATAGACCATATAGACAAGCACGTTGCGCTTGGCATCGCACCCGCGGACGATCTGCATCTTCTTGAAGAACAGGGACCGGCGCTGGCGGAACATGTCGTCGCCCTGGCTCATCTTGTCCTTGAAGCGGATCGGGCCGATCTGCCGGCAAGCCAGTGAAATGTCGGAGACTTCCTCCGCTACTCCCAGCCAGCCCTTGAAGCCGCCCTTCTCCGGCACCGTGAAATGACAGGCCACACCCTCGACCTCGGGATCGTCGACGCCATAGGTCGCGAGCTTGTCGTTGGGCGAAATCCATTTGAACACGGTGGAGCGGCGGAAGATCAGGTCGGGCTCGTCGGCAGCGACTGCCGCCTGCACCAGTCCCAGCGCCAGGACGACTGTGGCCAAAGCCAGCCTCTTCCAAGGCAGTTGCGGAGAAGTGATGGCTTTGGCGTGCATGATGGCTCCGCTACGTTGTTGGCGCGGCCTATGTATGGCGAAAAGGCTGCAAGGAAAGGCTGAAAGGAAAGGCTGCGCGCATTGAGAGGCGCGTTGGCCGGTTTAACCTAATGTGAGGCTTTTTTGCTACGCTTTCTACGAAAAGCGCTACGATCACAGAAGGGTTAAAGTGCCTGCGCTGGTGAACGTATTTCGCCTCTGCGACAACCAACCAATAGCGGACTGGGAATCTTAAGGACTATGCGCGTGAGCGGACGTCGGGTTTCAACATTGCATACTGCAAGTGAACGGGCTTGGAAGATCGCGCTTCTGGCGACGGTAGGCACGCTCGGCGCCGCCTCGCAGGCGGATGCCGCGCTCTACTACTACCGTGACTATGATCCCACCTACTATCAGCCCGAGCCGCAGATTCAGCCGCGGCGGCAGAAGCCGCGCAAGCCCGCTGCAAAAGCTGCAGCCCCGGAGAAAGAAACCGGTATCAAGCCTCAGACTCCGCTGATCATCACGGTCTCGATCCATGACCAGAAGATGCGGGTCTTTGACGCCAACGGTCTGTTTGCCGAGAGCCCGGTCTCGACCGGCATGAAGGGCCACTCCACCCCGATGGGTATCTTCAGCGTCATCCAGAAACACAAATTCCATCACTCCAACATCTATAGCAACGCGCCGATGCCCTACATGCAGCGGATCACCTGGTCGGGTGTCGCGATGCATGCCGGCGTGCTGCCCGGCTATCCGGCTTCGCACGGCTGCATCCGGATGCCGATGTCATTCGCGATCAAGATGTGGAATTGGACCAAGATGGGCGCGCGCGTCATCATCACGCCCGGCGAGATCACACCCGTTGCTTTGTCGCATCCGCTGCTCGCCACGCAAAAGGTGGCGCCGCAACCCGTTGCCGAAGAACCGAAGGTGGATGCTCCGCTTGGCGTCAAGGGCGACAAGGGCGCGGAGCTCAAGCCTGCCAACGAACCCGGTATCGAGCTGCGCGCCACCGTGGGTCATGCCGAGTTGCAAACATCGCTGCGCGAGCAGACCCATACTGCGGACGCTAGCGGTGCGATGCCGGCCACCCGGCTGGACAACAGCGCGGTCGGCGAAGCGAACTCAGCCGGCGAGCAGAATCCGATCGACATCACTGCCAGCACGGAAGCTTCGAAATCCGAAATCCTTGCCGGTGAACGTGTGAAAGCCGCGAGAACGGCCGAAGCGGTCAAGCAGGATGCACCGAAAGTCGACGCCGCCAAATCGACCGAGCCCAAAGAATCCGAGCAAGCGGCCGAGCCCGCCAAGCCGGGCGACGCGCCCGCTGCCGACGTCAAGAAGGATGGTTCACGTTTGCCAGCCGCCGCAAAGCTCGATCAGCCGAAGCGGACCGGCCAGATCGCCGTCCTGATCAGCCGCAAGGATTCCAAGCTTTACGTTCGGCAGAATTTTGCGCCGCTGTTCGAGGTGCCCGTGGTGATCGCGCCTGGCGACCGGCCGCTGGGCACGCATGTGTTCACCGCCCGGGTCGACAAGAGCGATCCCAACCTCCTGCGCTGGTCGGTGGTCTCGTTGCCGACTGCACGCACAGCGGCGCGGCTCGAGGAAGATGCCTATCCGGGACGGCGCCGCCGCGGCGCGACGGCCTCCGCCGAGGTCAAGCCGCAGCCGCTCGCGAGCAGCCCGGCAGAAGCGCTCGACCGCATCACCATCCCGCAGGACGCGATGGCGCGCGTCAACGAGGCGCTGACCACGGGCGGCTCGATCATCGTTTCCGACCAGGGCATCAACCAGGGCGAGACCGGCGAAGGCACGGACTTCATCATCCCGCTGCGCTGAACGTCTTGGCTGGGAGCGCAGACCAGCTCCGGCCTTCTCCAGCACAATAAATTGAGGCTCTCTCCTCCGTCATTCCGGGATGCGCCGAAGGCGCAGACCCGGAATCCATCGGGCCACAACACGTGCGGATGAATGGATTCTCTGATGTGCAATTGCACATCATAGCTCGCGCTTCGCGCGCCCCGGAATGACACGCAAATCGACGCCGCAAGCACGGCTTCGCCTCTCCGCCGTAACGTCTTGTTGAAAGCCCCGCTCCACCCGGCCGGGTTATTGTTCACCGAATCTTCACGCTGAAGGGGAATGGCCATGATCAGCCGCAGGATTTTTGTCGCGGGTGCGGTGGCGGTATTGGCCGGACCTTTGTACTCCCGGAGCTTGCGAGCGGAGCCGGCGATGAGCCGGGTCACCGCTTATGCCTTCTCGTTTCCGGCGCTGGAGGGCGGTGACATCCGGCTTGCCGAGCATGCTGGCCGTCCGCTCCTGATCGTCAACACCGCCTCGCTCTGTGGCTTCACCCCGCAATATGCGGGGCTGCAGGCGCTGTGGACGGAGTTCCGCGACCGTGGCCTGGTCATCATCGGCGTCCCCTCCAACGATTTCGGGAGCCAGGAGCCCGGCGGCGCCACCGAAATCGCCGAGACCGCGCATCACCAATATGGCGTCACCTTCCCAATGGCGGCCAAGGCCGTCGTGAAAGGCCCCAATGCGCATCCCTTCTACAGATGGGCTGCCGAGGCGCGTCCGAAGGATGTCCCGCGCTGGAACTTTCACAAATATCTGATCGGCCGCGACGGCTACATCGCCGACGTCTTCCCTGAACAGGTTGCGCCGGAGGACACGAGGGTCAAGACCACCATCGCCCGGGCGCTGGCGGCGGCCTGATCCCCTGCAATTTACCTGTGCAGGAAGTCGGCCTCCGTTGCATTGGCGGGGTGTGACCATCTAGGCTACTATTAGTTGGGGTGGGCGGCAGTTCGAGCGGGCTTTGGATACCTCCACCCGCACGATAGCTCTAGGGAACACAGCCATGCGCATTGCGGCAGGTCTGATTTTGGCGGGCGCAGTTTCGCTGCTCTCGTCCACCGCGGTTTGGTCGCAGACTCCCCCAACGGTCAAAGGTGCTCCCGTCGCCAAAGGCGCGAACGCCGCTCCGGCGCCCGCGCAGCCGGCGGCCACTCCGCAGGCAGCGCCTGCGCCGGTTCCTGCGGCCGCCCCCGCACAGCCACCGCAGCCAGCACGCGCCGCTTGCAACAATCCGAACGCGCTCGGCGTCGGCCGCACGGTCGAGATCGACACGACAGGCGGACCCGGCTTCGGCTTCGAGCATTTCAAGCAGCTCGACTTCCTGCGCGACCACGAGGTGGTCCTCACCTTCGACGACGGCCCGTGGCCGAACAACACGCCCGCCGTGCTGAAGGCGCTGGCGGACGAATGCACCACCGGCATCTTCTTCCCGATCGGCAAGCACGCGACCTACCATCCCGAGATCCTCAAGCAGGTTTACAACGCCGGCCACACCGTCGGCGCGCACACCTGGTCGCATGCCAACCTGAACAACAAGAAGCTGACTGAAGACCAGCGCAAGGACGAGATCGAGAAGGGCTTCGCCGCGGTCAAATGGGCGCTCGGCGTCTCGCCTTCACCGTTCTTCCGCTTCCCGGCGCTGCAGCATCCGCCCGAAATGGTGACCTATCTCGGCACCCGCAACGTCGCCATCTTCTCCTGCGACCTCGACTCGTTCGACTTCAAGGCGAGCAAGCTGCAGACGGTGATCGACACCGTGATGAAGAAGGTCGACAAGCTCGGCAAGGGCATCATCCTGATGCACGACTTCCAGAAGCACACCGCCGAAGCCCTGCCCGAATTGTTGAGCCGGCTGAAGGCCGGCGGCTACAAGGTCGTCGCAATGCGCGCCAAATCCCCGGTGCAGGTGCTGCCGAAATATGAGGAAGAGCTGGCCAAGGACGCCAAGCTGCCGACGGTGAGCGCACGGCCGGTCAACAGCGTCGTGACGACGGTCAACGAATAGCCTCCCGAGTCGTCGTGCCGGCGTTGCGTTTCGAAGGCTATGTGATTGTCTCCGCCGATGGCCGGCTGGCGAACGCAAATAATGTGATGCCGAACGAATTGAAGTTCGAGGGCGACAAGAAGTTCTTCTCCGCCGCCCTCGACCGTGCCGACTTGATCGTGCATGGCCGCAATTCCTACGAAGACCAGCCGAACTCGCCACAGCGAAAACGCATCATCGTGACGCGCAAGGTGCCCGCCATCGCGGCCGATCCCGCGAATCCGAAAGCTACGCTCTGGAATCCCGCCGGCGCCTCGTTCGAGACGGCGAGCGCGCAAGCGGGTGTCACTTCCGGCACTGTCGCGATCATCGGCGGTCCTTCAGTGTTCGATATGTTCATGGACCGCTACGACACGTTCTGGCTGTCGCAGGCGCCGCGGGTGAACCTGCCGGACGGGGAGCCATGCTTTCCCGGTGTCCCTGCCCGCTCGCCGCAGCAGATCCTTGCATCCCACGGATTGAAGCCGGGCGAGCCGCAAATCCTCGATGCCAACCAAGGCGTCACCGTCACGCCGTGGCGGCGCGACACAGCGTGAGGCTGCCGTAGCCCGGGTGGAAGCGCCAGCGTAACCCGGGGCCGCTCGCAAATACGGATACCGCCATCCCGGGTTACGCGTTCCGCTCCACCCGGGCTACAAGTCTCTCACGCATCGCCGTAAGCTGCCTCAGTGCTCCGCGGCGTGCGGCCGTAGCCGGCGAGGATGAACAGCGCGCCGATGATCGACAGGTTCTTCAGCGCCTCCATCAGCGTGTGGGCGTTGTCAGGCGCCGGCTGATTCCAGAAATCGTGGAAGTAGAAGGTCGCGCCGACCACGAGGATGATGAGCAGGATCGAGAAGAATCGCACCAGCCAGTTCAATGCGATCATCAGGCCGGCGATAACTTCGAACACGCCGACCGAAATCGCGATCAACTGCATGATCGGCATTGCCGCCAAGGTTTCAAGCTGGTGCGCATAGGGCGCTGCAATCTCGGGAATGGTGATCTTGGCTGCGAAGGAATCCGCGGTCGCCTGGATCGCCAACAGCTTGGTTGCTCCCGAATAGATGAACAGGACGGCGAACAAAACTCGTCCGAAAGCAATGAACCCCGGCATGGTCGTCCCCATTGATCGCAGTCGTGAACCGAGCCCGGAACGATTATGGTCGTTCCGCCTGCCGCGAGCAATTCGAATTCGTCTCCGCCAAGATCATGATCCGATGAATCGGATCATGATCTCATCTTCTTGTTTGAGCAGGAGCTTTTCGGATCATGCTCTAGCCGAACAAGGTCGGCTGCGCGCGGCCCGCACGCTCCTGCGCCTCGACCGCGGCGACCGCCGTCATGTTGAGGACACCGCGCGCCGTCACCGACGGCGTGAGGATATGCGCCGGCCGCGCCGGGCCGATCAGGATCGGGCCGACGGGAAGCGCGTCTCCCAGCGACTTGATCATCTGGTAGGCGATGTTGGCCGCATCGAGATTCGGCATGATCAGGATGTTGGCCTCGCCTTCCAGCTTCGATCCCGGCAGCACCAGGTCGCGCACGGCCTTGGACAGCGCGGTGTCGCCCTGCATCTCGCCGTCGGCCTCGATCTCCGGATGCTTTTCTTTAAGGAGCTGCGTGGCGCGCCGCATCTTGCGCGAGGATTCGGTGTCGTAGCTGCCGAAATCCGAATGCGACACGAACGCGACCCTAGGCTTGAAGTTGAAGCGCTGGACGTGGATCGCTGCGAGCGAGGCCATCTCCGACAGCTCTTCCGGGCTGGGATTCGGCCGTACCTGCGTATCGGCAATGAAATAGGCGCCCTTGGTCGAGATCATCAGCGCCAGCGCCGCGTAGTCGCTGACCCCGGGCAGGAAGCCGATGATCTCGCGCACGTGGCGCAGATGGCTCATGTAGCGGCCCTCGACGCCGCACAGCATGGCATCCGCCTCGCCGCGCACCACCGCCAGCGCCGCGATGACAGTGTTGTTTGTGCGCACCACCGTACGCGCCGCATCCGGCGTCACGCCGCGCCGGCCGGCGACCTCGATATAGGACTGCACATAGGAGCGATAGCGCGGATCGTCCTCGGGGTTGACGAGGTCGAAATCCTTGCCGGCCTGGATCGCAAGGCCGAACCGCTTGATGCGGGCTTCGACCACCGAGGGCCGCCCGACCAGGATCGGCCGCGCCAGCTTCTCTTCCAGCACCACTTGCGTGGCGCGCAGCACGCGCTCGTCCTCGCCTTCGGCGTAGATCACGCGCACCGGCTGCGTCTTGGCCTTGGCGAACATCGGCTTCATGACGAGGCCGGAGCGGAAGGCGAAGCGCTCGAGCAGCGCGGTGTATTCGTCGAAATTCTTGATCGGCCGTGTCGCTACGCCCGATTCCATCGCCGCCCTTGCCACCGCCGGCGCAATGCGCAGGATCAGGCGCGGGTCGAAGGGGCTTGGGATCAGCGAGCCGGGCCCGAAACCCTGCGTCTCACCGGTGTCGTAGCGCGACGCGACCGCATCCGAGGGCGGATCGCGCGCGAGCTGCGCGATCGCGTCGACCGCCGCATGCTTCATCGCCTCGTTGATCGCGGTTGCGCCGACGTCGAGCGCGCCGCGGAAGATGAAGGGAAAGCACAGGACGTTGTTGACCTGGTTCGGGAAGTCCGAACGTCCCGTGCAGATCATGGCGTCGGGGCGCGCCTTCCGCGCCTCGTCCGGCATGATCTCCGGCACCGGGTTGGCGAGCGCCATGATCAGCGGGTTCTCCGCCATCTGCTTTGCCATTTCCGGCTTCAGCACATTCGGCGCCGAGAGGCCGAGGAAGATGTCGGCGCCGCCGATCACGTCGGCCAGCACCCGCGCATCCGTGTTCTGCGCGTAGACCGCCTTCCAGCGGTCCATCGAGGTGTTGCGGCCCTCATGGACGACGCCGTCAATGTCGCAGACCCAGATGTTCTTGCGCTGCGCCCCCATCGACACCAGCAGATTGAGGCAAGCGATCGCAGCCGCGCCTGCACCGGAGCAGACGATCTTCACCTCGGACAGCTTCTTGCCGTTCAGCAGCAGCGCGTTGACGATCGCAGCCCCGACGATGATCGCGGTGCCGTGCTGGTCGTCATGGAAGACCGGGATCTTCATCCGCTCCTTGAGCTGCGCCTCGATCTCGAAACACTCGGGGCCGCGGATGTCCTCCAGATTGATGCCGCCGAAGGTCGGCTCCAGCGCCGCCACCGTCTCGACCACGCGCTCGATCGTGTCGGCCTTGATCTCGATGTCGAACACGTCGATGCCGGCGAATTTCTTGAACAGCACCGCCTTGCCTTCCATCACCGGCTTCGAGGCCAGCGGGCCGATATTGCCGAGCCCAAGCACCGCGGTACCGTTGCTGACCACCGCGACCAGGTTCGCGCGCGCCGTCAGCGAGGCCGCCTCGGCGGGGTTTTTTGCGATCTCGGTGCAGGCGGCGGCGACGCCGGGCGAATAGGCGAGCGCCAGGTCGCGCTGGTTGGCGAGCGGCTTGATCGCCTGTATTTCGAGTTTGCCCGGTCGCGGCAGCCGGTGATAGGCCAGCGCCGCCGAATGGAGATCTTCAGAAGAGGATGACATCGTACTCTCGCGTTTCCGGCCTCAAGCTCTTATTCTATGCAAGTCTTGTTCTATGCAGTCTAACAAGGCCAGTTGTCCGGCAGATGGAGCCGGATGTGAAGCACGCCGGGCCCCCTCGATGCAACATCGGATCGCACTCCCGTCAACAGCCGCCCGCCTGCGCAATATTTGAGGCCATACCGCCCTTTCCTTCTCCGGTCATCCCCTTGAGAACATGGCAGTTTGTCCCCGGGATGATCGGTAATTCGGAGCTGACCGGATGATACGGATTTTGATCGGCCTGATCGCCGCGGTCGTGGTCGCCGCCGCCGGCCTGCTCGGCTTCAATCTCTACGTGCAGCATCGCATGACCAGCGGCATCGAGGCCGCCTTCGCGCAGGTCCGCGCCGCCGGCGGCAAGGCCAGTCATGGCAAGGTGACGGTGGATATGCTGGCGCGCACCGTCACGGTCGTCGACATCGTGGGCGAATCAGCGGCGCAGCCACCGGCGCGCTTAAGGATCGCGAGCCTGACCGCCGCCGGCGTCCGCCAGCCCGACCGGACCCGCGTCTCCGCGGAGAGCATCGAGCTGGCCGATATCGAGCTGGCAACCGAGGTGACCGACAAGATGCCGGTCAAGGTGACCTACAAGGTGCCGCGCTTCACGGTGAAGGACTATTCCGGCCCCTCCAACTCGGCGCAACTGCCGGCCTCGGAATCCCTGCTCGACATCTATCGCTTTGCGCTCCAGCAGTTCACTGCGGTTGCGGCCTCATCGGTCACGATCCCGTCGGTGACCGGCACGATCAATGGCGGCGCGGCGACGCCTGATGGTGGCGAGTTCGCCTATTCGGGCGTTGCGCTGCAAGACATCAGGGATGGCAAGGTCGCCAGCACCAAGGCGGACAGCTTCACCTTCACGTTGAACACGCCGCAGGCGGGCAAGCGCGCGAAACTGACCGGCACTCTCTCCAATCTCGTCGCCCATGATTTCGACGCCGCTGCGGCCGGCACCGTGCTCGATCCCGGGAGGTCGAACGACGACAGCTATCACCGCATCTACCGGGAAGTCTCGGCCGGCCCCTATGTGCTGGCCACCGACCAGGGCATGCGGGCGCAGATCGACAGCATCACGGTCGACGATATCGCCGTGCGGCCGTCAAAGCTGCAACTGGCGGCGATCCTCGCGCTGATGCCGCAGCCCGGAGCCGGCCCTCCGACCCAGGCTCAGGCGCGCCAGATCATGGCGAAGATGGCTGACGTCTATGAGGGCATCCGCATCGGCAATGCGGAATTGCGCGGACACACGATGCTGACGCCGCAGGGGCCTTTCAAGCTGGCGGCGATCCGCGCCAATCTGGAAAACGGCCGCGGCCAATTGGCGCTTGAGGGCCTGGACGTCGAGACGCCAAAGGGGCCGTTCAGGTTCGACCGTCTTGCGCTGAATTCCTTCGACATCCCGCAATTGATGCGCTTCGCGGCGCGCGCCAACGCCGAGCCAAGGACCACGCCGGATGAAATTTTCGGTCTGTTCAGGGTGCTCGAAGGCATCGAGGTCAAGGGCGCGGCCACGCCCTTCCGCGACACCGACAAGCTCGTCAATATCGACACCATCAGCCTGAGCTGGGGCCAGTTCGTCGGCCCCGTCCCAAGCAAGGCGCATCTGGTGGCGAAGCTGAACGTGCCCGTAGACGCGACCGATCCGGCGATGCAGCCGCTTGTGGCGGCCGGCATCGACCGGGCGGCCATCGCCCTGGATCTCGGCGCGGGCTGGACCGAACAGTCCGGCGCCTTCGTGCTCGCGCCCGCAAGCCTCGAGATCGGCAACCTGCTGAAGGCGTCCGCCCGCGTTGCGCTCGCCAATGTGCCGCGAGCCGTGTTCTCCACCGATCCGATGCAAGCAGCGAGCCTCGCCGGCCAGATTGAGGCCGGAGCCATCGAGCTCAGCTTGCGCGACGGTGGCTGCGTCGATCTGATCGTCGCGCAATATGCCCGAGCTCAGAATGTCAGTCGCGAGGCGGCGAGAGGTGCCATCATCGACCAGATCAAGGCGTTTGGCCAAGCCGTCGCCGCCAATCCCGATGCCGCCGCCGCGGTGGACGCCGTGGTCCGCTTTGTCGAGAGTCCCGGACAAACGCTGATCATCAAGCTGACGCCCCGCGGCAAGGTGCCGGGGCTTCAGCTCGTTCAGCTCCTCAAGACCGACCCGCTGATCGCGCTCGCGCAATTCCAGGTCGAGGCCTCGACGGGACTCTGAGCATCACTTATTGGGCAAATTCACCCTGATGTGAAGCTCGCGGAGCTGCTTCGTCGTGGCTTCCGACGGCGCGCCCATCAGGAGATCGACGGCCTGCTGGTTCATCGGAAACAGCGAAATCTCGCGCAGGTTCGTGGTGCCGCAGAGCAGCATCACGATGCGATCGAGCCCCGCCGCCATGCCGCCATGCGGCGGCGCGCCGTACTGGAACGCGCGGTACATGCCGCCGAAACGCTCGACCACGTCCTCTTCGCCATAGCCCGCGATCTGGAACGCCTTCACCATCGCTTCCGGCTTGTGGTTGCGGATGCCGCCGGAGGCGATCTCATAGCCGTTGCAGGCGATGTCGTACTGGAAGGCCTTGATGGTCAGCGGATCCTGCGTCTGCAGCGCTTCCAATCCGCCCTGGGGCATCGAGAACGGGTTGTGCGAGAAGTCGACCTTCTTGTCTTCCTCGTTGTACTCATACATCGGGAAGTCGACGATCCAGGCGAGCTCGAACCGGTCCTTGTCGATCAGGTTCAATTCCTCGCCGAGCTTGGTGCGCGCGAGGCCGGCGAACTTCCAGAACTTGTCGGGCTCCCCGGCGACGAAGAATGCCGCGTCGCCTTCCTGCAGGCCGAGCTGCTCACGGACCGCAGCGGTCCGTTCGGGACCGATGTTGTTCGCAAGCGGGCCCGCGCCCTCGCCGCCTTCGCGCCAGAAGATGTAGCCGAGGCCCGGCTGGCCCTCGCCCTGCGCCCAGGAGTTCATGCGGTCGGCGAACGCGCGGCTGCCGCCGCCCTTGGCCGGGATCGCCCACACCTGGTTCTTCGAGTCTTCCAGCATCCGCGCGAACACCTTGAAGCCGGAGCCGCGGAAATGCTCTGAGACCTCCTGCATGATGATCGGGTTGCGCAAATCGGGCTTGTCGGTGCCGTATTTGCGGATCGCGTCAGCAAATGGAATCCGCGGCCAGTTCTTGGTGACCGGCTTGCCCTTGGCGAAGTCCTCGAACACGCCCGTGATGACCGGCTCCATCGCCGCAAATACGTCGTCCTGAGTCACAAAACTCATTTCGACGTCGAGCTGGTAGAACTCGCCGGGCAGGCGGTCGGCGCGCGGGTCCTCGTCGCGGAAGCAGGGCGCGATCTGGAAGTAGCGATCGAAGCCCGACATCATGATCAATTGCTTGTACTGCTGCGGTGCCTGCGGCAGCGCGTAGAACTTGCCGGGATGGATACGCGAGGGCACCAGGAAGTCGCGCGCGCCCTCCGGCGAGGATGCGGTGAGGATCGGCGTCTGGAATTCGAAGAACCCCTGCTCCTTCATCCGCTTGCGCATGGAATCGACGATCGCGCCGCGGGTCATGATGTTCTGGTGCAGCTTCTCGCGACGCAGGTCGAGGAAACGGTACTTAAGCCTTATGTCTTCAGGATATTCCTGTTCGCCGAACACCGGCAGCGGCAGCTCGGCGGCGGGGCCGAGCACCTCGATCTCGCTGACATAGATCTCGACCTGCCCGGTCGGAAGTTCCGGGTTGTCGGTGCCTTCGGGGCGGCGGCGGACCTTGCCGTCCATCCGCACCACCCATTCCGAGCGCAGCTTTTCGGCATCGTGGAACGCCGCCGAATCCGGGTCCGCCACGCATTGCGTGATGCCGTAATGATCGCGTAGGTCGATGAACAGCACGCCGCCATGGTCGCGAACGCGATGAACCCAGCCGGAAAGGCGGACCGTCTCGCCGATGTGGCTCTCGCGGAGCGCGCCGCATGTATGTGACCGGTAGCGATGCATGGACTTCCCAAACAGATGTCGGAGGGTTCGAATCGGGCGACCAGCGGCCTGCCCGAATTTGGGGGTCGGTTTACCCGAGGCCGCGAGGTGCGGCAACCAAGGGAACGCCTTGATTTGCGCCCGAACCGGACATTTTCGGCCCCGATGGCGCGAAGTGTTTGCCTAATCGGGGCCCGAGCCTATCTTTACACTATGACGGTGCATTTCCCCTTCCAGAACTCCTATGCGGCACTGCCGGCGAACTTTTTCGCCCGTGTCGCGCCGACCCCGGTTGCCGCCCCGCGCCTGATCAAGCTCAACCGGCCGCTCGCGGTTCAACTCGGGCTCGATCCGGACCTTCTGGACACCCCGGAAGGGGCGGAAATCCTCGCCGGCAAGCGCCTGCCCGAGGGCGCCGACCCCATCGCGATGGCCTATGCCGGCCACCAGTTCGGCCAGTTCGTTCCGCAACTTGGCGACGGCCGTGCCATCCTGCTCGGCGAGGTCATTGACCGGGACGGCGTCCGCCGCGACATCCAGCTCAAGGGTTCCGGCCCGACCCCGTTCTCACGCCGCGGCGATGGCCGCGCCGCGCTCGGCCCGGTCCTGCGCGAATACATCGTCAGCGAAGCGATGTTCGCATTGGGCATTCCCACGACGCGTTCGCTCGCGGCCGTCATCACCGGCGAGCATGTGATCCGCGAGACCGCGCTTCCCGGCGCGGTGCTGACACGTGTGGCGGCGAGCCATGTGCGCGTCGGCACCTTCCAGTTCTTCGCCGCCCGCGGCGACACCGATGGCGTGCGTGCCCTCGCCGATCACGTGATCAACAGGCATTATCCTGAAGTGGCAAAGTCGGATCGTCCGTATCACGCTTTGCTCGAAGGCGTCGTCGCCCGCCAGGCCGAGCTCGTCGCGCGCTGGCTCCTGGTCGGCTTCATCCACGGCGTGATGAACACCGACAACACCTCGATCTCGGGCGAGACCATCGACTACGGCCCCTGCGCCTTCATGGACGACTACAACCCCGCGCAAGTCTACTCTTCAATCGACGAGATGGGCCGGTACGCCTATGGCAACCAGCCGCGGATCGCGCTGTGGAATCTGACGCGATTGGCTGAATGCCTGCTGCCGCTGTTCTCCGACGACCAGGAGAAGGCGATCGAACAGGCGCAATTCATCCTCGGCGATTTCTCCGAGAAGTTCAGCGCCGCCTATGCAGCGGGTCTGCGTCGGAAGATCGGCCTGTTTAGCGAACGCGACGGCGATGAGGCGCTGATCGAGGGTCTCCTGGATGCCATGGCGAAAAACCAGGCCGACTTCACCCTCACCTTCCGCCGCCTCGGCGATGCAGCCCTGGATGCATCGGCCGACGAGAACGTCCGCGCCCAGTTCATGGATCCGCAGGCCTTCGACGAGTGGGCCACGCGCTGGCGGGAACGCCTTGCCCTCGAGCCACAAACGCCGTCCGAGCGCCACTCGGCCATGTGCGTCGTCAACCCCGCCTTCATCCCGCGCAACCACCGCGTCGAAGCAGTGATTGCGGCGGCGACGAACGATGACAACTACGCGCCGTTCGAGGAACTGTTGACGGTGCTGTCAAAACCCTACGACGACCAGCCGCAATACGCAGCTTACGCCGAGCCGCCGCTGCCGGATCAGCGCGTGCTGCAGACATTTTGCGGGACGTGAGCCGACCTCCCCGTCATTCCGGGGCGATGCGCAAGCATCGAGCCCGGAATCCATTTCGCCGCCAGCGCAGGCGGTCCAATGGATTCCGGGCCTGCGCCTTACGGCGCATCCCGGAATGACGCGCTAAGCTTGCCTGCCTTCCTTAGCAACAATTCGCCGCTCCCGTCGTTGGCCCGACACCCATCAGCGATGGAGCATGGCATGAACGAGCGCAATCGCGATCCGGGAACTCCGATAAAGCGCGTCGAGCCGAACGGCGTCGAGCCTGAGTTCTCCGAGGATGATCTTCAACGACAGCAATTCGGTCCGCGCGGAGTGCCCGGGCAACCGGACCCGGCAAGGATGACGCCGCAACGGGCCAAGAAGACACCAAAGAATGCCAATCCGGGCGGACATACCGCCTGAGTGTTGGGAGACCGCGTATGTTGGACACCCTGTCACTGGCAGAAAATGTAGAGCATAACCTCGGCGATCGCGGCTACTTCGTCGCGCCGCTCGATGACCTCGTGACATGGGCGCGATCGGGTTCGCTGATGTGGATGACCTTCGGCCTTGCCTGCTGTGCCATCGAACAGATGCAGGTCTCTATGCCGCGCTATGACATCGAGCGTTTCGGCGCCGCGCCACGCGCCTCACCGCGACAGTCCGATGTGATGATCGTCTCGGGAACCCTCTGCAACAAGATGGCTCCCGCCTTGCGCAAGGTCTACGACCAGATGCCGGAGCCGCGCTATGTGATCTCGATGGGCTCCTGCGCCAATGGCGGTGGCTACTATCACTATTCCTATTCAGTCGTGCGCGGCTGCGACCGCATCGTCCCGGTAGACATCTACGTCCCCGGTTGTCCGCCAACCGCAGAGGCCCTGCTCTACGGCATCATGCTGTTGCAGAAGAAAATCCGTCGCACCGGCACCATCGAACGATGATAATCGCGGTAGGATCGGTAGAGCGAAAGCGAAACCCATCGCGATGAGCAAGCCGCGAATGATGGGTTTCGCTTCGCTCTACCCATCCTACGGATTTCGCTCCACTCAATCTTACGAAGATTTAAGGTGGGGCCCGGTGTGCCTAGGAGGCCGAGCCCCATAACCTCAACAACCTGGCCGTCAAGCTGTTCGGCTACATTGATATCCTAGTGCCGCTGGCCCACCTCGTATTGATCTGCCGCAACTGCGGCGCGCGTTTCATCGCGGGGTGAATTGGGAGAGATCGTCGATCCCGGTTTGTCGTTCCAGATCAGCCACCCGCTTTGTCATCATCTCGAACCCGTCGTCGCCAAAGAGCTGATGTTCCTTTCGCTCGAAATCCTCGGCCATTGCATCGAACCCATGCGCGGAAACCAGGCTCCTCAGCATCGGGAACAGCTCGGTGTCTTCGCGCGCTGCGTGGGGACGATACATCGCGATGAAGGCGCGAACCGAGTCGGTAAGCTGTCGCCGGTCCTCGCCATCCTGCCGACTGCCCGGTGCCGTTCGGAGGATCGTCTCGGTCACACCCCGCCCGGCCTTGTGCTGGATCAGCAGCGTGTCGACGAGATCGACCATCTTTCCGGCTTTCTTGAAGCGTGGAAAGACCGCGTGCTCCTCCGACTCCTCGTGATAGTTGTGGATGAAGTCGCGCACGATCTCGGCAGCGCGCGTCATGACCGAGGGGTCGAAATCCTCCTTAGCGGCAAACTTGCGGAGCCCCGCTTCGTAGACCAGAAGCACCCGATCGAGCACGCCGTGCTCGCGCATCAAATCTTCCGGCGGCGTGACCTCTGTCTTCTCCTTTTCCTCCTTGGACCGCGCTACAGCGAGTGACGGCGGGATCAGTCCCGCGGTCGCGATGATTCCCGTCACGGCAGTCCCCGTGATCAGAGCGCGTTTCCTGATATCGACATCCCGGTTCATCTCACAGGCTCCTCACAGGGATGATGCCCGCCGTCATCCTGCTCTAGCGCCAAGCCGCTTCGTTCTTCTGCTCGTAATCCGTGAACGCTTTCTCCAGCCCGCCGATCACCTCGGCTGAGGTCTCGAACATGGCCTTGAGCTGTGGTTCATCGACCTTCGCGATGTCCTCGCGAAGGTGGGTTTTTATGTCGTGTAACGCCTTTCGCATTTTCTGCGTATGATGGCGGGGATCCCGTTCGGCGGCACTTGCCATGACCAGTCTCGTGCTGAGTTGTGATAGCCCGACGCACTCGATGGACGGGCGTCACGGTTGGCGCGCTAACAGTTCAAGAGAACTGCGGTTCCTGCATCGATCCCGGCGCGGGAACTTGTCTGATGGGAATTCTGGACGATGAACATTGAGCGGACTTCAGACAGCGAGGCCAAACCTCCGCGCGCGGGCTCGCCGCTCGAAGTGCTTCTGGTCTTCCTCAAGCTCGGGCTGACGTCGTTCGGCGGCCCGATCGCCCATATCGGCTATTTCCGTAGCGAATTCGTCGAGCGCCGCAAATGGCTCGACGAACAATCCTATGCGGACCTCGTGGCGCTCTGCCAATTCCTGCCCGGTCCGGCGAGCAGCCAGGTCGGATTTTCGCTCGGATTGATGCGCGCAGGTTATCGCGGCGCGCTGGCGGCATGGACGGGTTTCACGCTGCCATCGGCCGTCGCGCTCCTGCTGTTTGCCTATGGCGCCAGCGCATTGAGCGGACCGGTCGGAACGGGGCTGGTGCACGGCCTCAAACTCGTGGCGGTCGCGATCGTAGCTCAAGCGGTATGGGGCATGGCGCGGACCCTATGCCCCGACCGCGAGCGCGCCTCGATCGCGACGGTCGCCGCACTCATCATCCTGTTCAGCACATCATCGGTAGCGCAGATCGGCGCGATCCTGCTCGGCGGCATCGCCGGACTATGGCTCTGCCGCGCCGCGCAGCCGAGCGGAGAAAGCCATTTCGCCGTGCCGGTGTCGCGCGCCGCCGCTCTCGTCGCACTGGCGGCGTTCCTGATCCTGCTCGTCGGCCTGCCGGTCCTGGCACGGCTGTGGCCGTACGCGGGCATTGCCTTGTTCGACGCCTTCTATCGCTCCGGCGCGCTCGTGTTTGGCGGCGGCCATGTCGTGCTGCCGCTGCTGCGCGAGGCCGTGGTGACGCCGGGCTGGGTCGGCGACGACGTATTCCTGACCGGCTATGGCGCCGCCCAGGCCGTCCCCGGACCGCTCTTCACAGTTCTGTGCGTCAAGTTCAGCAAAATTGATCATGGGGTCCGGCCAAGCCATCCCCTCGGCGCCGTCGTCAAAACGTCGTCGCACGGCATCGCCGGAGCCCTCATCGGCTTGTTCGGCATATTCCTTCCGGGCGTCCTGATCCTGCTGGCAGCGCTGCCGTACTGGGACAGCTTTCGCAAACGTGCGGGCGCCCAGGCGATGATGCGCGGCGTGAACGCAGCGGTCGTCGGCATCCTGGGCGCGGCGCTCTACAATCCGGTATGGACCAACACGGTGCAGACGCCCACGGACTTTGCGATTGCCCTCGTCGGATTCGTGCTGCTCATCGCCTGGCGCGCACCGCCGCTCGTGGTCGTCGCCTTCAGCGCCATCGCGGGAATTGGCGCGGCGATCCTGTGACGCTTGACCAGTGTTTTTCCGGATAGGATTTCGGTCGCCTTCGTGTTCTAGGGTGAGGCGTTCATGTAGGCATATTTACGTGCGCCCGGCAGCCAACGCTGTCGGGCTATTCGTTAACCGCAGGATGGGTACTCGAGCCATTCCCTCACCCCTGAGGAGGTTGCGAAGCGACCGTCTCGAAGGGCGAGGCCTCCGGCGGGGCCTCATGGTTCTCAAGGCGATGCGAAGCAGCGTCCGGAGACGCGCGAAGCCTGTCATTCGGGCCGCGCTTTGCGCGGACCCGGTGCGCTCCTCACCGTGAGGGGTGACAGTGCCCGCCTCACCAGCGACCGTCACGCGGCCCCGCCATTAACCCGGCATCCACCATCGCGGCGGCGGACGGCCGGTAACCAAATCCCTTAACAGACCGTCAACCCGATCCCGACAAGTCTTACGACTTTGTTAGGGAGATTGCCGATGGAAGCCTTTGCTCTTGAATTCGTGGGAATGGCGATGGTGGCTCTCTGCCTGGTCGTGCTCGCAATGCCCGCCGCTCGTCGGCCCTCCAGGCACGGTCGTCACGAGTAAGGCGGCGGCCCAACCACCGTTTTCGCGCCCTGCGACGCCCACGCGGCGTCCGCCGCCTGTTCCGCGCGGCCTGACCTGAGCCTATGCAGGGCCAGAATTGCAGCCAAGCCCCTTGACATACCTGCGCTTTCGGCAGAACGCGTGTCGGAAGCGTCATGGACTGTTCATGGATCTGATTAACACCACCTGGGAACTGCAGGCGGCCTGCGACCGCTTGGCCGCCCACCCCGTTATCACCGTCGACACCGAGTTCCTGCGGGAAACGACCTACTACCCCCTGCTCTGCGTGCTGCAAATGGCGAGCCCGGACGAGGCCGTCGTGATCGACGCGCTCGCTCCCGACATCGACCTCACACCGTTCTTCAAGTTGATGGCCAACGAGCAGGTGCTGAAGGTATTCCACGCCGCCCGGCAGGACATCGAGATCGTCTGGCACCGCGCCAACACCATCCCGCACCCGATCTTCGACACGCAGGTTGCGGCCATGGTGCTCGGCTATGGTGACAGCATCGCCTATGACCAGCTCGTCGAGCGCATCACCGGCCATCGGCCGGACAAGACCCACCGCTTCACCGACTGGTCGCGTCGGCCGCTCAGCGCCGAGCAGACCCAATACGCGGTCTCCGACGTCACGCATTTGCGCGATGTCTTCAGCGCGCTCGATGCCGACCTGAAGAAGCGCGGCCGCAACGACTGGGTCAGCGAGGAGATGGAGATCCTGACCTCGCCCCGCACCTACGACTTCCATCCAGAGCGCGCCTGGGAGCGGCTGAAAACCAGGGTGCGGAAGCCGCGCGAGCTCGCGGTGCTGATCGAGGTCGCCGCATGGCGCGAGCAGGAGGCGCAGAGTCGCGACGTGCCGCGTTCGCGCGTGCTGAAGGACGAGGCGGTGGGCGATATCGCAACGCATGCGCCGACGTCGCTGGAGAAGCTTGCCAACCTACGCTCGCTGCCGAAAGGATTTGAGCGCTCGAAATGGGGCACGGACATCATTGCCGCCGTGCAGCGCGGGCTCGCCCGGGATTTCGCCAAGCTGCCGAAGATCGAGAAGCCGCGCAACAATTCCAACGGTGCGGCGATCGTCGAACTGTTGAAGGTGCTGCTCAGGATGACGTCCGAGCGGCACGCAGTCGCAAGCAAGGTGATCGCGACCGTCGACGATCTCGAGCAGATCGCCGCCGACGATCATGCCGACGTCGCCGCCCTGCACGGCTGGCGCCGCGAATTATTCGGCGAAGCGGCGCTCAAGCTCAAGCACGGCCGGCTGGCGCTTGCGATCGACAAGGGACGCGTGGTCAAGGTGGAACGCGCCAAGGAGTAGCCGGGTAGTTATCGCCGTGCGCAAACCCAGCGGACTTGTGTTGAAATTCCAGGTCGCAAGCAACACTTTGTGCACTTTCATCCCATAGGTTGCGGCATCATCCCTTTACACGGGACAAGAAACGTATGCCGCATGATCTGGTCGGCAGCGCTGCGCCCATGCAGCGCAAGAAACTTGAAGACGCGCTTCGCCCTGAGTGGGGAGATTTGCGGGTGTTCCTGCTCTGCGCACGGAGCCGCAGCTTCAGCCGCGCCGCCGACGTCCTCGGCGTGCCGGCAACCGCAATGATGCGCAAGATCGACAAGCTCGAGGACGATCTCGGCTGCCAACTGTTTTCGCGCGACGAGGCACAACTGGCGCTGACCGGCGAAGGACGGGCGCTGCTGTTCGATGTGGAACAGATGGAGCGTCTCAGCCTCAACATCGTCAGGCGCGCGCGGGCGCCGGCGGAGGTGAGCGGCACCGTGCGGATCGCGGTGACCGAGGCACCCGGGAACTTCTGGGTGCTGCCGCGGCTGATCACGTTCGAGCGGACCTACCGCAACATCATCGTCGAGCTGCGTTGCGTATCTGACTGCGCTGAAGTTCCGCGGCAGGAGGCGGACATCTCGCTGCAGGTCGAGCGCCCCAGCGATCCCGAACTGATCGCGACGAAGATCGGCCGGTTGCACATCCACGCTTTCGCCTCGAAAGCCTATTGCGATGCCTACGGCCTGCCGACGTCGCTCGACGAGCTAAGACACCATCGCATCGTCAAGCAGGATGGCGTGCCGCATGGCGACGGCACCTACAAGCGGATCCTCGGCGTGGACTCGCTGGAGGGCATCGTCGGCATCTCCACCAATTCCAGCGTGGCCGCGCTCTACGCCGTCGAACAGGGCGCGGGAATCGGCTTCCTGCCGAGCTCGGTGATTGCGCTCGGCGCGCCGCTGGTCGCAGTCGACCTCGGCGTCAACCACCAACTGGATCTATGGCTCTGCTATCATCGTCAGTTCCGCCACTCGGACCGTCACACGCTGATGATCGAATGGCTGAAGAGCATCTTCGATCCCAAGGTCTATGCCTGCTTCCGAGACGAATTCATCCATCCCGACGAATTGACGCCGTTGATGGTGGGATCGCGCGAACATTTCGGATTGCAGAACTACGTGGCTCCAAAGCCTTTCCCGACGGGGGCCACTACCACTTGAACTCGACGCCGAGTGTGCCCTGGTGCGACTGCATCGCGGCGCGGAATTTGCCGTCGTAGTTGAGATAGAGCCGCGCGGCATTGGTCAGGCTGAGCGACGCCGCCGCGCCGGCATCTGCGCCGTATTGGCTTTCGGCAATGCCCTGCAGCGTGATGCTCTGGCTGCCGAGGCTGACGGTGATATCGCCAAAGTTCTGCGCGACATTGTCGACGAACTTGCCATAGGCTGAGAGGTCGAACACCTTCTGGTCGAAGATCCAGTAGTGTCCGACTTCCACCCCGATCATGACCCGCATCCGCTCCACGGTGGCGGCGCTGGCAAAAACGGGATCGAGGCCGCCGAATTCCTGGAACGATCCGGTCCTGACGCGGACATATTCGAGGCTCGCCTTCGGCACGATGCGGCTCTGGTCCTTGTCCCAGTAATAGCTGAGCTCGCTCAGCGCGCCATCGAGCTTGGCGTTGTAACCCGCCGCGGCAAAACCAAGACCGGTATCGCGACTGGAGCGGATGTTGCCGAAGCCGTGCACCACGGCGATCGCCCAGGTCCACGGTCCCTTGTCGACGGTGGCGTGGGCACCGAGCTGGGTCAGGTCGATGGCCGCCGATTGCAGCGCGAGAGGCACTTCGATGTCGGTGCGGCTCTGGTCGACGGAGAAACCGAGATTGACGCCTGGGGCGATCCGCGCACCGATGCCGGCCACCCCGCCCCAGGTCTTGCGGCGGTCGCCGACGAAATCCCCGACGGCGTCGTTGCGCGCGGAGATGCCGTAGCCCTCGAACCAGGTGCGAAAGCGCGGCGCCTCGACGCTCTCGGAGGCACCTCCTCCACCGGGGTTGGTCCGCCATAAGCGGTTGAAGCCACTGGTCGCCTGGTTGCCGATCCGCTCCAGGAAGTTGCTGCCAAGATTGGCTATCGCCGGGCCCGCCGCGAGATCGGCGTTAACGATGCTGGCTCTCGGCGACGGGATCGGCGCCCGACTTACGCTCGGCGTCGGGCTCGGCGCTGGGGGTGGAGTCGGGGTTAGTGTGGGCATCGTCGGCGGCCGCGATTGCGCCTGCGCCGAACCGATCGTGCCGATGGCCAGGCAAAGCGCGGCCGCAAACGCCCATGCAAGGCCGCGGCCCCCTCCGGCGGAGCTTGCTCGCGACGGACGCCACGAGCAGCGCATGTATTTAATTCCCAAACGACGCGAGCCTGAAAAATGCGAAAAAAGCGATCGATATCGGCCGATTTGCCCTTAACTCGCCGGGACCGTCAATCGCGCGGCCCGGCACACTTCGCCCGAAGCCGCAACGTTGTTGTCGATCGGCCACAGGCGTTGCCGCGGAGCACCGATTTTCCGTGGCACACCAAAGGCTTGCTAACCCGCAATTTTCGTGTTGCAATCGCCGGTACAATCGGATTGGGCCGTTCGACTGTGCGTTTCGTGACCTTGAAGTCTAAGAATCGGAATTTGATCAGACTGCCGGAAGCCGGTTTGTGGCGTGGCACGCGCGAAGCGTGGCCGCGTCTTTTTTACGTCTAGACGAGGAGACAGGCGATGCCGAAGGGTACCGTCAAGTGGTTCAACCCGACCAAGGGTTATGGGTTCATCAAGCCGGCCGTCGGCGACAAGGACGTCTTCGTCCATATCTCGGCGGTTGAGCGTGCGGGACTCTCTACGCTCAACGAAAACCAAACGATCGAGTACGACCTGGTGGAGAACCGCGGCAAGGCATCCGCGGAAAACCTCAAGGTCTCCTAGACTCCATCACGATCCACTCAGGCAATCATGATTGCTACCCCCGGCATCACCCCGGGGGGATTTCTTTATGGCGTCAGATGTAGCGTTGCACTATTTCGCCGCGGGCGAAATCAGCGTGCCGGATAGCTTTGCGCTCTCCGCGGTCTTGCAGACATCGCCCTCCAGCCTGAGCCGGCCTGCCGCAAGCAGCCGCAGCGCTTCCGGATAGATCTGGTGCTCGATCTGGATGACGCGGGCCGCCAGCGTCTCCGGCGTATCGTCATCGGCGACCGCCACCGCGCCCTGCACCACGATCGGCCCGGCGTCGGTCTCCGGGATCACGAAATGCACGGTTGCACCCGAGATCTTCACGCCGGCCTTGAGCGCCTGACCATGCGGATCGAGGCCGGGGAAGCACGGCAATAGCGACGGATGGATGTTGAGCATCCTGCCGTACCAGCGCTGCACGAATTCAGCCGTGAACAGCCGCATGAAGCCGCCGAGGCAGATCAGTTCGACGTTCTTCTCGTCGAGCGCACGCTGCAGCATCGCCTCGAAGCCGGCGCGGTCCTTGCCGAACGGCTTGCTCTCGATGACGATGGTCGGAATGCCGCTCGCGCTGGCCTTGGCGAGACCCGCGGCGTCGGCGCGGTTGGAGATCACCACAACGATCTCGGCCGGAAAGCCTTCCGCCTTCGCGGCCTCGATCAGCGCGACCATGTTCGATCCGCGCCCGGAAATCAGGATGGCGACTTTGCGCTTCATTGCGAAAGATCGAGATGGCCGTTGTAGACGACGCGATGATCGCCGGTCGCGTGGATCACCTCACCGAGCAGCGTCACGGTCTCGCCGCTTTCGATGAACACCTCCATGACGCGCTCGACCGCATCCGCTTTCACGATCGCGATCATGCCGATGCCGCAGTTGAAGGTGCGCAGCAGTTCGAGCTCGGCGATGCCGCCCGCTTCCGCCAGCCATTTGAACACCGGCAGCACCGGCAGCCGGGCCAGATCGATACCGACGCCCAGATGCTTCGGCAGCACCCGCGGAATGTTGTCGGTGAAGCCGCCGCCGGTGATGTGGGCGAGCCCCTTGATCGCCCCGGTCTCACGGATCGCGCGCAGGCACGATTTGACATAGAGCTTGGTCGGCGCCAGCAGCGCGCCGCCGAGCGTCATGACCGGCGAGAACGGCGCCGGCGCGTCGAAGCTGACGCGCGACTGCTCGACGATCTTGCGCACCAGCGAAAATCCGTTGGAGTGAACGCCGGAGGAAGCAAGGCCGATCACGGCATCGCCGATGGCGATATCCGGCCGCGGCAAGAGCGTCCCGCGTTCGGCGGCGCCGACTGCAAACCCGGCAAGGTCGTAATCGCCGTCCTTGTAGAGCCCCGGCATCTCCGCGGTCTCGCCGCCGATCAGCGCGCAGCCGGATTCGCGGCAGCCCTCGGCGACACCCGCGACGATCGCGGCGGTCGCCTCCGGGTCGAGCTTGCCGCAGGCAAAATAGTCGAGGAAGAACAGCGGTTCCGCGCCCTGCACCACGAGGTCGTTGACCGACATCGCCACCAGGTCGATGCCGATCCCGTCATGCAGCCCGGTCTCGATCGCGATCTTGACCTTGGTGCCGACGCCATCGGTCGCGGCCACCAGCACGGGATCCTTGAAGCCGGCCGCCTTCAGGTCGAACAGACCCCCGAAGCCGCCGATCTCGGCGTCTGCGCCGGCGCGCGCGGTGGCGCGGACCATCGGCTTGATCAGATCGACCAGCCGGTTGCCGGCATCGATGTCGACGCCGGAATCCGCGTAAGTGAGGCCGTTCTTGCGCTCGGTCATGCAAAATTCCAGTTGAAGACGGCTGGTTACGAGGAATTCCGCCCCCGCGCAATGGCTCGCAAGGCGGCAGGCGGTATACTATGTAGATAACAGCCGGCTCAGCCCCCAAAAGGGCCGAATCTTCCGTGAATTCAGGCCGGTAGCCGGGAAGCGACCGAGTTGAGCATACCCAATATCATCACGCTGGGCCGCATCATTCTGGTGCCGGTCATCGTCTGGGCGATCGTCTCCAGCCAGATGGAAATCGCGTTTGCGATCTTCGTGATTGCCGGCGTCAGCGACGCCGTCGACGGTTTCCTCGCCAAGCGCTTCAACATGACGAGCGAGCTTGGCGCGCTGCTCGATCCGCTGGCCGACAAGGCGCTGCTGGTGTCGATCTACGTCGCGCTCGGGATCTGGGGCGCGGTGCCGCGCTGGCTCGTCATCCTCGTGGTCTCGCGCGACATCATGATCGTAGCGGCTGTGATCGTGTCCTGGCTGTTCGACAAGCCGGTCGAGATAAAACCGCTGATGGTCTCGAAACTTAACACGGGGGCTCAGGTTGCCTTCGCAGCCCTGGTGCTGGCCTCGCTCGGTTTCGGTTTCCAGCCAAGGCCTTACGATCTGATCCTGATGGGATTTGTCACCATCTTTACTTTGGTTTCCGTCTCCCTCTATCTCGTGGAGTGGGTGCGGCACATGAGCACGATCGAAGCGCGTTAGAGCGTAAAGAGCGTTTTCGCGCGAAGTGGGCACCGGTTCGCGTAAAGAAAACGCGTCAAGAGAACGGAAGTCCCGGAGAGTTTGCGTGGCAGGTAGCGTTCACCCTCGTCAGCTTGCGTTGGCGTTGCCGCATGCGGAGAGCCTGACCCGCGACGACTTCCTGGAGGGAACGGCGAATGAGGCCGGCCTTGCTCTGATCGAGAGCTGGCCCGACTGGCCGAACCGCATCATGCTGCTGGTCGGCCCCGAAGGAGCGGGCAAAAGCCACCTCGCCGCGATCTGGGCCGAGCGCGCCGGCGCGCGCTCGACAGCGGCGCACGCACTGTCGGCCGAGACCGTGCCGGCGGACCTTGCGACCGGTGCACTCGTGGTCGAAGACCTGAACCCGCACGGCTTCGATGAGCGCGCGATGTTTCACTTGCTCAATCTTGCCCGCCAGGACGAAGCCTTCGTGCTGATGACCGCTCGCATTCCGCCCTCCGCGTTCGAGATCGAATTGCGCGACCTCCGGTCACGGCTGCGCGCGGTACCGGCCGTGTCATTGTTGCCGCCAGACGATCTCTTGTTTCGCGGCCTGATCATCAAATACTGCACGGACCGACAGATGACCGTAGACGAATCACTGGTGAGCTATCTCGCCAGCCGGATCGAGCGTTCCTACGCCGCCGCCCGCCAGGCGGTGGAGCTGCTCGACACCGAGGCGCTGCGGCTCGGCCGGCCGGTGACGCGGGCGCTGGCAGCGGAACTGTGGCGCAACGCCTGATCCCTGTGACTTGACGGCGCGGGCTTCCGGAACGTCAATGTCATCGAAACGTCATCCACTTATCACAGGGTTTGCGTTGCATTTGCTTAAGTGGCTCTGGGCCTGAACTCGAATGGATCGAGAACTTCATGGAATCGGCACAACCTATTGAAGTACAAGAGAAAGAACAGGTTGCTGAAGGGCTACCGGCGATCGCGACGAGCCCCGAGCGCTTCATCAACCGCGAGCTTTCCTGGCTGCATTTCAATCGCCGCGTGCTGGAAGAGGCCGTCAATCCCGGCCACCCCGCGCTCGAGCGGGTGAGATTCCTGTCGATTTCAGCCAATAACCTCGACGAGTTCTTCATGGTCCGCGTCGCCGGTATCAAGGCGCAGGTCCGTGAAGGCATCCCGGAGCGCAGCCCTGACGGGCTGACGCCATCCGAACAGCTCGTCCTGATCAACCAGACCGTCTCCAAGCTCGCCTCCGACCAGCAGGCGATCTGGAGCGACCTGCGCACGATGCTCTCGGAAGTCGGCATCCAGCTCGTCGACGGGCGAGACGCCACCAAGACGGAGCGGGCCTGGATCGAGGATCATTTCCTCCACAGCATCTTCCCGCTGCTGACACCGCTCGCGATCGATCCGGCACATCCCTTCCCGTTCATTCCCAACCTCGGCTTCACGGTGGCGCTGCAATTGTCCCGGATCTCCGACGGCAAGGCGATGAACGCGCTGATCCGCATGCCCGGCAAGATTGACCGCTTCATCCGCATCCCCAGTGAGGGCCGGCTGCGCCTGATCACACTGGAGCAGGCCACCGGCCTCTTCATCGGACGTCTGTTCCCGGGCTACACGGTCATGGGCCAGGGCGCCTTCCGCGTCATCCGCGACTCCGAAATCGAAATCGAAGAAGAAGCCGAAGACCTCGTCCGCACGTTCGAGACCGCGTTGAAGCGACGCCGGCGCGGATCGGTGATCCGGCTGGAGATCGAGGCCAAGATGCCGGAGGAGCTGCGCCTGTTCGTGCAGCACGCACTCAACGCCGCCGACGACGAGGTTTTCCTGGTCGACGGCGTGCTGGCCATGAACGAGCTGTCGCAACTCACCCGGCTCGACCGGCCCGATCTCGAATTCACCCCCTATGTGCCGCGCCATCCGGAACGGGTGCGCGACCATGGCGGCGATATTTTTGCCGCGATCCGCCAGAAGGACCTGATCGTCCACCACCCCTACGAATCCTTCGACGTCGTGGTGCAGTTCCTGCAGCAGGCCGCACGCGATCCCGAGGTCGTCGCCATCAAGCAGACGCTCTATCGCACCTCGCAGAATTCACCGATCGTGCGCGCGCTCGCGGAAGCGGCTGAGGCCGGCAAGTCGGTCACGGCGCTGATCGAGCTGAAGGCCCGCTTCGACGAGGAAGCCAACATCCGCTGGGCGCGCGACCTCGAACGCGCCGGCGTGCAGGTGGTCTACGGCTTCATCGAGCTCAAGACCCACGCCAAATTGTCGATGGTGGTGCGCCGCGAGGGCAGCAATCTTACCACTTACGTCCACACCGGCACCGGCAACTACCATCCGGTGACCGCCCGCATCTACACCGATCTCTCCTACTTCACCTGCGATCCGGTCATCGGCCGCGACGCCGCGCGCGTGTTCAACTACGTCACCGGCTATGCCGAGCCGAGCGACATCGAAAAGATGGCGGTGTCGCCGCTCACGCTGCGCAAGCGCATCATCGAGCACATCCAGGGCGAGATCGGTCACGCGCGTCATGGCCGGCCGGCCGCGATCTGGATGAAGATGAACTCGCTCGTCGACCCCGACATCATCGACGCGCTCTATGAAGCATCGCAGGCGGGAGTGCCGATCGAGCTCGTGGTGCGCGGCATCTGCTGCCTCAGGCCGGGGTTATCAGGACTTTCCGAGAACATCCGCGTCAAATCGGTGATCGGCCGCTTCCTGGAACACGGCCGAATCTATTGCTTCGGCATGGGATATGGGCTGCCCAGCGCGAAAGCGGCTGTGTATATCTCCTCTGCCGACATGATGCCGCGGAACCTCGACCGCCGTGTCGAGGTGCTCTGCCCGCTGCAAAATCCCACGGTGCATCAGCAGGTTCTCGAACAGATCATGGTCGCGAATCTGAAGGATACGGAGCAGAGCTGGCGATTGTTGCCCGATGGATCGTCAACGCGTATGAAGGCCGCGAAAGGCGAAGAGCCTTTCAACCTTCATAATTACTTCATGACGAATCCGAGTCTGTCGGGCCGTGGAAAGTCTCTCAAGGAATCTTCACCGCGCCGTCTCACTCGCCGCAACGAGCGCTAGAGCGTTTTCGAGCGAAGTGGACACCGGTTCGCGTGAAGAAAACGCGTCAAAACAACAATCTAGAGCTTCGGTTCTGATTCAATCAGAACCGAAAATGCTCTAGCCACCACAAGGGGACTTTCCGGTGAAGCGACCGCGCAAGCGCGCTACCAGCGTCGCTGTCATCGATATTGGCTCCAACTCGGTGCGTCTCGTGATCTACGAGTCGCTGTCACGTAACCTCACCACGCTGTTCAACGAGAAGGCGCTGTGCGGTCTCGGCCGCGAGGTGCAGAGCACCGGGCTTCTTGCCGAGGATGCGGTCGCAAAGGCGCTGACGGCGCTGCGGCGGTTTCGCGCGCTGTGCCGGATCCAGAGGGTCGGCCGCGTCTATGCGATCGCGACCGCCGCCTGTCGCGACGCCAGGAACGGTGCCGATTTCATCGCCGAGGCCGAGCGCATCTGCGGAACGCGGATCGAGATTCTATCAGGCCCACGGGAAGCCAAGCTCTCCGCCCTGGGCGTCGTCTCCGGCGTGCACAAGCCCGACGGCATCGTCGGCGATCTCGGCGGCGGCTCGGTCGAACTGATCGACGTCAAGGGCAATCGCGTCCACAGCGGCGTGACGCTGCCGCTCGGCAGCCTCGCGCTGCAGGACCTCTCGCACAAATCGCTGAAACGCGCCGAGCGCATCGTCCGCAACGAACTGTCCGAGGTTCCGCAACTTAAGGCGGGCCGCGGCCGCAATTTCTACGCGGTCGGCGGCACCTGGCGCGCGCTGGCGCGCATTCACATCATCCAGAGCGGCTATCCGCTCAAGGTGATGCACGGCTACTCGATTCCCGCCGCTGACGCGCTCGATTTCGCGCAGCGCTTGCGCCGGCTGGCGGCCGCCAATTTGCTCGCCAATATCGAGGCTGTGGCCGACGCGCGGCGGCCGCTGCTCACCTACGCCGCGCTCGTTCTTGAATACATCATCCGGGTGGCAAAGCCGAAGACGATCGTGTTCTCCACCTTCGGCGTGCGCGAAGGCCTGTTCTACGAAATGCTGCCGCCAGCCGAGCGCGCCAAGGATGGCCTGATCTGCGCAGCGCAGACCATGAACGGCCTGCTCTCGCGATCGGCACGCCACGCGGAGGAACTGATCGCCTGGACCGATCGGCTGGTGCGCGTCGTGAGGCTGCGCGAGACCGACGAGGACCGTAGGCTGCGCCATGCCGCCTGCCTGTTGTCTGATATCGGCTGGCGGGTGCATCCCGATCACCGCGGCGAGGAAACGCTCAGCCTCATCACCAACGGCAATTTCGGCTCGATCACCCATCAGGGCCGCACCTTCGTCGCGCTCTCGGTATTCTACCGCTACGCCGGCCTGAGCTTGGAGAACGAACCGCCGGAAATCGTCCAGGAGATGGTGCCGCACACGATGCTCGAACGCGCGCGCCTGCTTGGCGCCGCGTTTCGCGTCGCGCACCTGATCTCGGCGGCACGGCCCGGCGTGCTGCCGGCAACCCATTTCCGCACCGACGGACGCAAACTCATGCTGGTGTTCGAGCACCGGATGGTCGATCTCGTCGCCGACCGCGTCGGCAGCCGCTTCAGGCAACTGGCGCGTCTGGTCGGACGCACCGGTTCGATCGTACGGCGCTAGCGACTTTCACCTCCCCCGCTTGCTGGCAGGGCTATCGCATATGAAATAGAACTTGGTTGGGAGTTCCTTCGCAGCCCATCCTTCGAGACGCCCGCCTTTGGCGGGCTCCTCAGGTCTGATTTCGCGGCGGAATCTTAGACCCTCATGGTGAGGAGCGCCGCCTGCGGCGCGTCTCGAGACGATGCTGCATCGCTCGGAGAACCATGAGGCCCGCCTCGTTCACGGCCATCAAACAGCTATATGCGATACTCCTGCCCGCGAGCGGGAGAGGGAGCGCAGCATTCATCGCGGATGCAAGTCGACGTAATTTTATACGCTACGCCGCCTTGGCGGCCCGCTCGGCGTGATGCAGCGCGCGCCGGCGCCAGATCGATCCGACGACCAGCACCACGATGACGCCAAGCAGCGCCAGCGCGATCTCGCCGCCATGGCCGCCGCCGGCAAAATGCGGACCGATGCCGAGCGTGCCCAGCCAGGAATCGAGCGTATTGCCGACCGGACCGGCAAACAGCGCATCGAGCTTGGGATCGACCGCCGGATCGGTCGCGATCACATCGCCGGCGATCCACCCGAGCAGGGCCGCGCCGGCCCAGACCAGCACCGGCAGTTTGCTGAGCAGTGCCATGATCAACGCCGCGCCCGCGACGATCAGGGGCACGCTGATCGCAAGGCCGAGCACCAGAAGCGGCACGCTGCCATTGGCAGCGGCGGCAACCGCGATCACGTTGTCAAGGCTCATGACGATGTCGGCGACGACGACGATCTGCACCGCCGCCCATAGATGCGCGGCCGCATCCACGCTGTCCTCGTCATCATGTTCGGGAACGAGCAGCTTTGCTGCGATCACGATCAGCGCCAACCCGCCGACGAGCTTGAGGTAGGGGAATTCCATCAAGGTCGCGACGATGCCGGTGAAGATGATGCGCAAAATCACCGCGGCCGCCGCGCCGAAGATCATGCCCCACAGCCGCTGGCGCGGCGCGAGCCCGCGGCAGGCCAGCGCGATCACCAAGGCGTTGTCGCCCGACAACAGCACATTGATCCAGATGATCTTGCCGACGGCGACCCAAAACGTCGAGGTCGCCATCTCGCTCTTGAACTGCGTGAAGAAAGCCGCGAGATTCGCGGGATCAACGATCTGCCACAGCCAGTCCACAGCGCTTCCTTTCGGCCTTGCGGCCACCCCTCGCGACGCTCAGCCCGCCGCAACTTCGTTGTATTAGAGCGTTTTCGAGCGAAGTGGGCACCGGTTCGCGTGAAGAAAACGCGTCAAAACAAGAATCTAGAGTTTCGGTTCTGAATTCCATCAGAACCGAAACTCCTCCAGCGTATTAGCCGACGATCTCGTTGCCCGAGAAGAACTGCGCGATCTCGATCGCGGCCGTCTCCGGAGCATCGGATCCATGCACGGAATTCTCGCCGATCGATTTCGCATGGAGCTTGCGGATTGTGCCTTCGGCGGCCTTGGACGGATCGGTGGCGCCCATCACGTCGCGGTATTTGGCGATCGCCCCCTCGCCTTCCAGCACCTGGACCACGACCGGGCCGGAGGTCATGAACTCGACCAGCTCGCCGAAGAACGGGCGCGCCTTGTGGACGGCATAGAAGGTCTCGGCCTGCTCACGGGTCATGCGAATCCGCTTCTGGGCCACGATTCGGAGCCCGGCCTTCTCGATCAGTGCGTTGACCGCGCCGGTCAGGTTACGCTCCGTCGCGTCGGGCTTGATGATCGAGAAAGTGCGTTCAGTCGCCATAATATCGTCCTTGCAAACGCTGGTTAACGAGTTGCGGGGGCTTATATCGGCGTGATCCTGCGACGGCAAGCGACCCGGTGTCGCCCTCGCCCTTTAGTTTGGGCACGATTTGGCGATCAGGATCAGCGTCAGCCCCCGGGGCCGGCACAGCCTTAGCCGGCCCGGATTACGACAATTTCACGAACGTGAACCCATTCTGTAGCAGCCGTCGCGCTCCCGTTCAGGCGGCGCGGCCTAAGCTCTGCATCGATCGGACGCCTTCGAAGCTTGTCCACACAGCTAAAGCGAGGGCGTCACGGGCGATATTGTCACCGCCGGCGCTTCCGACGGCGCCGAAACTCGAGGAGACGACCATGCTACGTAAATTCTCGCTTGTCGCTCTTGCCGCGGCCTCGCTCGGCGCGGCTGCGCTGGCGCCGACCTCCGCCTCGGCATGGGACGGTTGGCACGGTGGCTGGCATCGTGGCTGGGGCTGGGGTCCGCGCGTCGTTGTCGGCGGCCCCGCCTACTACGGCGGCCCCGGCTATGGCGGCTGCTACACGCGCCGCCTGGTGCCGACCCCTTGGGGCCCCCGCTGGCGCCTCGTCAACCGCTGCTACTGACCTGACCAGAACTCCCCCAACCTAAACTCCCCCAAGACTTGAGCGCCCCGGCCGCAACGCCGGGGCTTTTTTTGCGCATGGAACCCGCTGGTCTGCTACCTGCGAGCGAGGATGTCGATGCGCGACAATCGGAAACAAATTCAGCCTGTCGGACTTGACCTTGCGAGCTTTCGCTCAAGCAAGGCGAGATGGAACTCGCCGAGAGACCGATCATGAATAGCCGAAGCCACGCTGATTTTGAGCTGCTCGATCACAAGACCTGCCGGTCCATTTGCGACGCGGTCGGCGAACGGCTGCAGCAAAGCTTGCGCCCGGAGTCGTCGCTGACCTCTCAGTTGCAGCATCTCTTGAACGAGCTGCGCCGGCGCGAGGAAGACGGCCTGCATTAGAGCATGATCCGGAAAAGTGGAAACCGGCTTTCCGAAAAGATCATGCTCAAACGAAGGAAGGCCCCGCGGGGTCGAGCGAGCAACTCTGCAAAGTTGAAAAGCTGGAGCATAATTTACCGGAGTGATGGGTTGCGTTTGGCGGCGGCTCCGGTGACAACGCCGCATGCTTTCTATCTCCGACATATCCGTCCGCATCGCCGGGCGGCTTCTGATCGAGAACAGCTCGGTCCAGATCATTCCCGGCGCCCGGGTCGGCTTTGTCGGCCGCAATGGTGTCGGCAAGTCGACGCTGTTTCATGCCATCCGCGGTGATCTTCCGCTCGAAGCCGGCAGCATCACGATTCCGCCGCGCTGGCGGATCGGCAGCCTCGCGCAGGAAGCGCCCAATGGTCCCGAAAGCCTAATCGAGATCGTGCTGAAGGCAGATATCGAACGCGACGCGCTGCTGCGCGAAGCCGAGACTGCGCACGATCCGCACCGGATCGCGGAAATCCAGACCCGGCTCGTCGACATCGACGCCCATTCCGCCCCTGCCCGCGCCGCCGCGATCCTCAGCGGCCTCGGCTTTTCGGCGGCCGACCAGGCGCGGTCATGCGCCGAATTTTCCGGCGGCTGGCGCATGCGGGTTGCGCTTGCCGCGACGCTGTTTGCGGCGCCCGATTTGTTGCTGCTGGACGAGCCGACCAACTATCTCGACCTCGAAGGCACGCTGTGGCTGGAGGATCATCTTGCCCACTATCCGCGTACCGTGATCGTGATCAGCCATGACCGCGACCTGCTCGACACCTCCGTGGACCAGATCCTGCATCTCGATCACCGCAGGCTGACGCTCTACAAGGGGACCTATTCCTCGTTCGAGGAGCAGCGTGCCACGCGCGAAATGCTCGATGCAAAGCACGCCAAGCGCCAGGCTGAGGAGCGCAAGCGGCTGCAGGCCTTCGTCGACCGATTCAAGGCCAAGGCTTCGAAGGCGCGGCAGGCGCAATCGCGGATGAAGATGCTGGAGCGGATGAAGCCGGTCACCGCGCTGGTGACGCAGGACGTACACGAGATCTCGTTTCCGGTGCCCGAGAAGACGCTGTCGCCGCCGATCATCGCCGTCGATGACGTCGCTGTCGGCTATGATGCGAACAAGCCCGTGCTGAACCGCGTGACGCTGCGCATCGATACCGACGACCGCATTGCGCTGTTAGGTGCCAACGGCAACGGCAAGTCGACCCTGGTGAAGCTGCTCGCGGGCCGCCTCGCGCCGTTCTCCGGCAAGATCACGCGCGCGGAAAAGCTCTCGGTCGGCTATTTCGCGCAGCATCAGGTCGACGAGCTCAATCTCGACGGTTCGCCCTACGACCACATCCGCAAGCTGATGCCGGATGCGCCGGAGAGCAAGGTACGCGCTCGCGTCGGTGCCATCGGCTTTTCCGGCAAGGCGGGGGATACGCTGGTGAAGAGCCTGTCGGGCGGCGAGAAGGCACGGCTGCTGCTCGGCCTTGCGACCTTCGCCGCGCCCAACATGATCATCCTGGACGAGCCGACCAACCATCTCGACATCGACAGCCGCGCCGCGCTCGCCGAGGCGATCAATGATTTTCCCGGCGCCGTGCTGATGGTCTCGCACGACCGCTACCTGATCGAGGCCTGCGCCGACCGGCTCTGGGTCGTCGCCAACCACACCGTGACGAGCTATGACGGCGATCTCGACGACTACCGCAGGACGATATTGTCCGCGAATGAGATACGCCCGGCTTCGCGCGAACGCAGCAAGGAGAGCACCAAGCCCGAGCGTCCGAAAAGCGAGAAGCGCATCCCTCCGAAGCAGCGGATCGCGCAAGCCGAAGCCGAGATCGAACGCATCACCGGCATCATTGCCAAGATCGACGCGGCGCTCGCGCTGCCGGACCTGTTCACACGCGATCCGAAGCAGGCAGCACAACTCGCCCAGGCACGCGCCGGCGCAGAAACCGCACTGCAGCGCGCCGAAGAAGAATGGCTGGAAGCAAGCTCGCTCTCGGATGAAGCGGCGGGTTAGCCCATGCGTCCTCATCTCGAGGAGTTGCGAAGCGGTGTCTCGAGGGATGCCACGGACCCCTCACTCTCCGTCATTCCGGGGCGCGACACTCCCTCCTCACCGTCATGGCCGGGCTTGACCCGGCCATCCACGTTCTCGAGCGCGTGGAATGACGTGGATGCCCGGGACATCTGCGCGAAGACGCGCTTCGCGCTTTTGCCTGGGCATGACGACGTCGTATCGTTCGCGCGATTTTCTTTAATTCAATCAAGGTGATTTGGCCCGTCCAGCCCTCGCGCAAAAAACATTCCGCTTTCGCCGTCGGGCAAATCAGCACTATGACTCCGCGCGTCTCACCCAGATGAGGGGCGGGTCGCGATCGTCACGAACGTTGCGGTGAGATGCGGTGGACGCGGGTGTTGCGAAAGACGAACG
>NZ_JCAMOR010000044.1:0-65389 GCF_059512385.1 Bradyrhizobium sp. Crot121
CTGTGGTCCTACCCCCGTGCTTTTTGTTGCACGGGACCCATGGGTGCAACCGGCACCCGGCTTTCCCTGCGCCCTCTATTCAATGAGAGGGCGAAACGAACGCAAAGCTCGGGCAGGTCATGCCGCGAGAATGCGGAGTCATATCCCCTTCGCTGTTTGACAATTGAAGCCAGCCTATCTCCTTAGGATGGGGAACAAGCAGCAGGGAACCCGCCCATTCCCGTAACCGGCCGGATTTCCTGCATTTCCAGCCGCCAAACCGGGCTTTGGTAACCTCGCCTTAACCACGGTTAGAGTCAGGTGAGGGACGGAAATGACGCGCGAACAGCCCTTGTTTTGACATGTTGGCGGAGGAAGCAGGGCCCGGCCTTGGACGGCCCTCCCATGCGACAGATGAAAGCTTTTCGCGGCTGGCGCTTACCGCCGCGCTGGGCGCGCGGCTGCGAGGGGCGGCTCAAGCGAGGTGGAGACCGGTTCGCGTGAGGAAAACGCGTCGAAACGAAAATCCGGGACCGGCAGCCATTTGCTCCGGGAAGGACAGAGGATCTTTGCGTTGAAAGGATATTGCCGATGAATCCCGCCGACGTGGCGCAGGCAGCGCTGCCCATGGCCTCGAGCGACGTGTCGCTGATCGCGCTGTTCCTGCAGGCCCACTGGGTCGTGAAGGCGGTCATGCTCGGGTTGCTCGCCTGCTCGGTCTGGGTCTGGGCGATCGCGATCGACAAGATCTTTCTGTATTCGCGCACCCGCCGCGCGATGGACCGGTTCGAGCAGGCGTTCTGGTCAGGGCAGTCGATCGAGGAACTCTATCGCACGCTGTCGGCCAAGCCGACCCAGTCGATGGCGGCCTGTTTCGTGGCGGCGATGCGCGAATGGAAGCGCTCCTTCGAGAGCCATTCGCGCTCCTTTGGCGGCCTTCAGATGCGGATCGAGAAGGTCATGAATGTGTCGATCGCGCGCGAGGTCGAGCGGCTGGAACGGCGGCTGCTGGTGCTCGCGACCGTCGGCTCGGCCGGCCCCTTCGTCGGCCTGTTCGGCACCGTCTGGGGCATCATGTCGAGCTTCCAGTCGATTGCGGCATCAAAGAATACCTCACTGGCGGTGGTGGCGCCGGGAATCGCGGAGGCGCTGTTTGCGACCGCAATCGGCCTGATCGCCGCAATTCCGGCGACTATTTTCTACAATAAGTTCATTTCCGAGGTGAACCGACAGGCCCAGCGGCTGGAAGGCTTTGCCGACGAGTTCTCCGCGATTCTGTCGCGCCAGATCGACGAACGGGCCTGATGAGGCAGCAAGTGATGAACGCAAGTAGTGGGTTTTAGGCCATGGCGATGAGCATGGCCGGTTCGTCTGGTGGCGGTGGCCGCCGTGGCCGGCGCCGCGCCGCCGTGATGGCGGAAATCAACGTCACGCCGATGGTCGACGTGATGCTGGTGCTGCTCATCATCTTCATGGTCGCAGCGCCCTTGATGACGTCGAATATCGACATCGACCTGCCGATCGCGAGCGGCGGCAAGTCTATTGCCCAGAACACCCCGCCCTTGACGCTGTCGGTCAAGCGCACCGGCGGGAGTTGCAATTCGAACGTGGAACTCTATCTCGGGGACGCCCCGATCTCGGCTGCCGACCTCTTGCCCAAAATCAAGGCTATCCGGGAGACCCGGTCGGATAACGATGCCGTGGTATATCTGCGCGGGGACAAGGACGTCTGTTACACGGATATGATGAAGCTCCTGGGCCAGATTCGCACCGCCGGCTTCAAGGCCAACATCGTCATCATCCCGGAGGGGGGATCTTGAGATCTTAAGCTGTGGCAGAGCAGGGTAAGTTGCAGGGAAAATTGAAGGTCAAGGTCGACAAGACACTGGTGGCATCGATCGCCCTGCACGTGCTCGTGCTGGGATGGGGCCTCGTGTCGTTTTCGTCCAAGGCCTACGTCCTGCCGGACGAGGAGACCGTCGCGGTCGACGTCATTTCTTCCGACCAGCTTGCCCATGTGATGGCGGGCCAGAGGACCGGCAAGAAGGAAAATCCGAAGCCGCTCGTCGAGAAGGTCGCCGAGGCCAAGCCGGTCGACGACGCCGTCGGCAAGATCGAGGAAAAGAAGCCGCCCGTCGTCACCGACACCGCGCCGCCGCCGACCCCGAAGGTGGAAGAGAAGCCGGTCGAGAAGAAGCCCGATCCCCCGAAGCCAGTCGCAGAGACCAAGCCCAAGGAAGAGCCGAAAAAGGAAGAGGCCAAGAAGGAAGAGCCAAAGCAGGAGCCGAAGCAGGCCGAGAAGAAGCCGGACCCCGTGAAGCCCGATCCGATTGCCGAGGCGATCAAGAAGGAAGAGAAGAAGCCGCCGCCGAAGCCGCAACAGCAGGCTGCCAAGCCGCCGCCGGAGCAGAAGCTGAAGGAGCGCGTGTTCGACCAGTCGAAGATCGCAGCCCTGCTCGACAAGCGCGATCCGACGCGCCAGGCGGCAGCCGGCGATACGCTCAATTCCAACGCAGCGCTCGGCCTTTCCCATGGCAAGGCCGCCGACAATTCGGCGACCTGGGGCGCGATGTTCAAGAGCCAGGTGGAGCGGTGCTGGAAGAAGCCCTATGGCGGCATCGAGGCGCAGCAGACGGAAGCCGCCTTCGTGATCCGCCTGAAGCGCGACGGCACGCTCGAGGGCATGCCGGTGCCGGAAGGCACGGCAGCGACGCCTTATTTGCGCGTCTATCAGGAGAGCGCGTTGCGCGCGATCATCGAATGCCAGCCGTACAATCTGCCGGCGGCCTTCTTCGACGAATGGAAATATTTTTCGCCCGTGTTCACCGAACGAAAGACCTGAGCGCGATGTGCGCTTGAGGTCCCATAAAGCAAAGTTCGCCAACGATGACCAATCAGAACAAATCGTTTGAGACGTTTTTCCGCCCGAGCCGCCGCCAGATCATTTCCAGCATGGCCGCGCTCGGCACCATTGCCGCCTCACCGCGTGGCGCATTCGCGCAAGGGCCGAAGCGCGTGCAGATTCCCGACGGCGAGTTCGCGCCGCTGCCGATCGCGATCCCGAATTTCACGGCCGGTACCCCCGGCGATACCGAGGTCGGTGCCGGCGTCACCCAGGTCATCACCAACAATCTCAAGCGAAGCGGTCTGTTCGCGCCGATCGACCAGGCCGCCTATCTGGAGAAGAACATCAATATCGACGCCGCGCCGAACTTCCAGAACTGGAAGTCGGTCAACGCGCAGGCGCTGGTCACCGGACGCATGACCCGGCAGAACAACGGGCGCGTGAAGGCGGAATTCCGCCTCTGGGACGTCAATACCGGCCAGCAGCTCGCCGGCCAGCAATACGACACCTCGGCCGAATATTGGCGGCGCATCGCGCACATCATCTCCGACCAGATCTATGAACGGCTGACCGGCGAGAAGGGCTATTTCGATACCCGTATCGTCTTCGTCGACGAGACCGGATCGAAGGAGCGCCGCGTCAAGCGGCTCGCGCTGATGGACCAGGACGGCGCCAATGTACGCTACCTGACCCGCGGCTCCGACCTGGTGCTGACCCCGCGCTTTTCACCGTCGACCCAGGAAATCACCTATATGGAGTTCGGCCAGGGCGACCCGCGCGTCTATCTGCTCAACATCGAGACCGGCCAGCGCGAGATCGTCGGCAATTTCCCGGGCATGTCGTTCTCGCCGCGGTTCTCGCCGGACGGCCAGCGCATCATCATGAGCCTGCAGCAGGGCGGCAACTCGAACCTGTTCGTGATGGACCTGCGTTCGAAATCGATGACGCGGCTGACCGACACCCCGGCGATCGACACCTCGCCGTCCTTTGCACCCGACGGAACGCGCCTCTGCTTCGAGTCCGATCGTGGCGGCAAGCCGCAGATCTATGTGATGGCCGCAAACGGCGGGCAGGCGCAGCGCATCTCCTTTGGAGACGGCAGCTACTCGACGCCGGTGTGGTCGCCGCGCGGCGACTACATCGCCTTCACCAAGCAGGGCGGCGGCCAGTTCGCGATCGGCATCATGAAGCCCGATGGCTCGGGCGAGCGGATCCTGACCTCGGGCTATCACAATGAGGGGCCGACTTTTGCGCCGAACGGGCGCGTTGTGATGTTCTTCCGCGATCCCGGCCAGGGACCGTCGCTCTTCACCGTCGACGTTTCCGGCCGCAACGAACTGCGTGTGCCGACGCCGGGCTTCGCGTCAGATCCGGCGTGGTCGCCGCTATTGTCGTAAATTGCCGGGGGCTTAAGCGGGTAACCATTCCCGTTAACCGGAAAATTTTTCCCAGTCCATTGAAACTAAAAGAGGATTTCTTCTGAATAAAACTCGAAACAAGGTCTTGGTAACGATATTCCCTCAGAAAGACTTCATCAGCGCCGGGTAGAACTGCACGTTGCAACAGGACGTGTATGAGCAGCATGCAGCTCGCCAACCAGAGCGCGGATTCCGACCAGAAGGTGTCGCCGTCGATCTACGCGGCACTGATCGATTCGCTGTTCCAGAATCCGGCGCCCCTGTTCGCCGGTGCTGCGCTGGTGGCAATGGCGGCAGTGCTGACCGCCATGAAGACGCAGCTGCTCTGGCTCTGGCCCTGTGTCGCACTGCTGGTGATCACCGGCGCCGCCCGCGCGGTCGACATGCACTGGTACATGTCGCGCAGGTCGGTCCTGACCACCGAGGAGGTGGCGCGCTGGGATGTCCGCTATCAGATCGGCGCGATGGCCTATGCGATCGCGCTCGGCGTCTGGTGTACGGTCACGCTGCTCGGCAGCGACGATGCGGTCGCGCACATGATCTGCCTGTCCGTCACAACAGGCTATGTGGCGGCCGGCGCGGGCCGCACCTACGGCCGGCCGTGGATATTCCATGTCCAGATCGCGCTCGCCTGTGGTCCGACCTCGATCGCGCTCGCGATGAAGGGAACGCCTTACTATATCGGGATGGCGATCGTGGCCGCGGTGTTCTTCCTCGCCCTGAAACAGATATCGACCAACTTGCAGCGGATCTTCGTGCAGGCGCTGGTGGCGGGCGAGCGCGAGGCCGCGCTGGCTAGCCAGTTTGACACCGCGCTGAACAACATGCCGCACGGCCTGTGCATGTTCCGCGCCGATGGCCGGCTGGCCGTCATGAATCATCGCTTTAGCGAGATGATGCAGTTGTCGGAAGATCTGGTGCAGCGCGGCGCCAGCGCGGCCGACATCATCGCAGCCTGCGTCAGCTCCGGTTCGATCTCCGATGCAAGTGGCAGGAAGATTCTCGCCGAGATCGAACACACCGAGACGCGGGACATGGTTACCAACGATCCGGACGCCACGCGCGGCCGCGCGCTGTCCTGGACGTTCCAGCCGATGACCGGCGGTGGCGCCGTCGCGCTGCTGCAGGACATCACTGAGCGGCGCAATGCCGAGGCCAGGATCAACCATCTGGCGCGCTACGACGAACTCACGGCGTTGCCCAACCGTGTCCATTTCCGGGACGAGATCGGTCGCCTCCTAGCCGGCCAGCAGGGCGCCGCGCAACTGTCGGCCCTGCTGTTCGTCGACCTCGACCAATTCAAGCAGGTCAACGACACGCTCGGCCATCCCTGCGGCGACCAGCTCCTCTGCGCGGTAGCCGGCCGGCTCCGCGAAATGCTGCGGCCGGAAGATTTCGTGGCGCGCTTCGGCGGCGACGAGTTCGTGGTGTTCCAGCAGGACATCAAATCACATGAGGATGCGGCCAGCCTTGCACGTCGCATCGTCGATCGTCTGAGCGAGCGCTACAAGATTCACAATCACCTGGTCGAGATCGGGGCCAGCGTCGGCATCGCCATGACGTCGCCGGGCGTCAGCGCCGACACGCTTTTGAAGAACGCCGATATGGCACTCTATCGCGCCAAGGCTGACGGGCGCGGCACGTTCTGCTTTTTCCGCGACGAGATGGCCCAGATCGTCGAAGCGCGCCGCATCCTCGAGCTCGACCTGCGCAAGGCGCTGGCGAACGAGGAGTTCGAGCTCTATTACCAGCCGCTGGTCAATCTCAAGACCGGCAGGATCACGACCTGCGAGGCGCTATTGCGCTGGAATCATCCGGTGCGCGGCACGGTCTCTCCGATCGAGATCATTCCGGTAGCGGAGGACATGGGGTTGATCGTCGATCTCGGCCGCTGGATTCTACGAAAGGCCTGTATGGAATGCATGACCTGGCCCGAATCCGTCAGCGTCGCGGTCAATTTGTCGCCGCAGCAATTCCATCAGCGCGACGTGCTGAGCGAGGTCCGCTATGCGCTGGAGGTTTCGGGCCTGCCAGCGCGACGTCTTGAGATCGAGATCACCGAGTCCTCACTGTTGCGCAATACGCAAGTGACGCACGACGTGCTGTCGCAGCTGCATGCGCTGGGTGTACGGATCTCGCTCGACGATTTCGGCACCGGCTATTCGAGTCTGAGCTATCTGCACAACTTCCCCTTGCAGAAGGTCAAGATCGACCGCTCGTTCCTCGAAGGTATCGATACCGACCGCCCGCTGACGCTGCTGCGCGGCGTGGCGCGGCTGTCGGCCGATCTCGGCATGTTGGTCGTGGTCGAGGGCATCGAGACCAACGAGCAGCTCGAGCTGGTCGGCGCCGATGGTGCGGTCACCGAGGCGCAGGGCTATCTATTCAGCCGCCCCGTTCCTGCGGTGCGCATCCGCCAGTTGTTGAAGGCTTCCCACAGCCGCCATACCGACGATCAGCCGTTCGTGGTTGCCTCGCGTTCGATCGCCTGAGATCACCCGATACCGTAGTCTTACCGGCGTACCGACGCATGGTCGGCGTACAAGCCGTGCGCGTAGCGGTTAACCGTAATGCCGCGATCGCTTTGCACACCAGTTAAGAAGCTGTTAATTTATTCAAATGCGCGTAAAGGTTTACCGCGCGCAAAAGTTGTGTGTGCTGGTGATAGTTTTTTGGAGTAGCCCATGAGGTCCGCAGCCGAAGCCATCAAGCCGGCTACAGGACGGCTTGCGGACCCGCTGGATCGAGTCGATTACCGTCTCGCCGAGACCCCTGAGGAAAAGGACGAGATCTACCGACTCCGCTATCGCGCCTATCTCCGTGAAGGCGCAATCCAGCCTTCGGCCGACGAGCGCGTCGTCGATCAATATGAGGACGCTCCGAACGCCTGGACGTTTGGCGTGTACGTTCACGGCGAACTCTACAGCTCTATCCGGATCAGCGTGCTGACGTCCGAGTGGCGGATGTCGCCCTCAGTTGAGCTGTTCGGCGACGTGCTTCATCCCAAGCTCGATCAGGGCCTCGTCTTCATCGATTCAACGCGCTTTGTCGCCGACCCTGAAAAGGCGCGGAATTTTCCGGAACTGCCTTATGTCACGGTGCGGCTCGGCTCGACTGCCGGCGTTCACTTCAATGCGGACTACGGGTTGGCCATCGTTCGTGCCGAGCACATGGCGTTCTACCGTCGGGTATTCCTGCACGAGGTCTGGTCCCAGCCCCGCCTCTATCCGGGCCTGGTCAAGCCGGTCGGATTGATGGCCGCACACCTGCCGAACGTGTCTGAGCGGGTGCTCGCCCGCTATCCGTTCCTGCGCTCGAGCGCGTTCGAACGAAGGATGCTGTTCGAGCGGGGGCGGGGTCAATCTGGTACCACTGATGTCCGGCCCTCCTTCGCGCAAGCGTCGATCGTTCCAAGTTCCTGAATAGTCCGGCTTCGCCCGAACTGTCGCTGAAGTCCCGCACTCTGCGCCGATTCTTCCCGGTAAAGCCGGGAAATCGGCGATTCCGGCGGCCTCCGCGCTTGTCTTCACCCTCGCGCCACATTTACAACCCATTAACCATCGGGGGCGCTTTTCGCCGTTCGTCCGCATTTGATCGGGTCTGGCAAGGTCCCATCAAGGTTGACGGAACGTTCGCTTAACCATCGCCCTGTAGATCGGATGAGAGTTCGAGAACGTGAGCGTGGAGGCTCCGGGAATGAAATATCAGATGCGAATCCTCCAGGGATTGAAGCTCGCCGCGGTGGTGGCGGTCGCGCTATCGATGGGTGCATGCGCCAAGAATAATCTCGGCGCCGATGGCGCGATGGCGAACGCGGCGACCCCGGGCAGCCAGCAGGATTTCGTCGTGAACGTCGGCGACCGTGTTTTCTTCGAGAGCGACCAGACCGACCTGACCCCGCAGGCGATCGCGACCCTGGACAAGCAGGCGCAGTGGCTGCAGAGCTACAACCGTTACAGCTTTACCATTGAAGGCCATGCTGACGAGCGCGGCACCCGCGAATACAATATTGCGCTCGGTGCGCGTCGTGCCCAGGCGGTTCGCTCCTATCTCGCCTCGCGCGGCATCGATCCGAGCCGGATGCGCACCATCTCTTACGGCAAGGAACGTCCGGTGGCGGTCTGCAACGACATCTCCTGCTGGTCGCAGAACCGCCGCGCCGTCACGGTGCTGAACGCGAGTTCGTGAGCTTTCGAAAACTCTGCGATTTGCCGCCGGCGCCGAGAGGCGCCGGTTTTGTTTAAACGTTGATTTGCTTCAGTCACAATTCCGGCGTACTCCCTGCCTCAGTGTGGTTCCGCGTCGATTTTCGTCGTCAGGGCAAGATGTCATCCAGATTTCTTAGAGTTGCACGCGCCGCGGCGGTTGCCGCGGGACTGGCCATTTCCGCACCGGCCTTCGCACAATCCGACGATGCCGACCTCGAAATGCGGGTCCAGCACCTGGAGAACCAGCTTCGGCAGCTGACCGGCCAGAACGAGGAACTGCAGTATCGTAACCGCCAGTTGGAGGAGCGCCTGCGTCAGCTCGGCGCTGCGCCGTCCGGCCCCGGCGGCCAGCCCCAGGCCGCCCAGCCCGGCGTTGCCGCCATGCCGCCGGCCGCACAGCCTGCACAGTCCTACCCGCCGCAAGGCGGCCAGCCGTCCTATGGACAGCCGCAACAGGGCTATGGGCAACCGCAGCCGGGTTACAGGCAATCGCAGGGCGGCTACGACCAGACCCAGATCGCAGCTCCCGCTCCAATCGTTCAGGAGCCGGCAGCGCCAGCGGCGGGAGGGCGCCGCGGCCGTGGCGATGCCTTCGATCCCAACCAGAACCCGAACGCCCCGGGGGCGCCGCGCGCACTCGGTGGCGGCCAGATGCCGATGTCACCGGATGCTGCGGTCGGCGCGCCCGGCGGACGTGGCGCCGGCGAACCGCTCGACCTCGGCAACACCAGCCCACGCAATGCCGGCGCACCGGCGGGGGGTGGCGCCACCGCCGCACTGACCACCTTGCCGCCATCGGCGACATCGAAGGACGAGTTCGATCTTGGCATCGGCTATATGCAGCGCAGGGACTATGCGCTCGCCGAGGAAACCATGCGGAATTTCTCGCAGAAATATCCGAGCGACCCCTTGATCCCGGATGCGCAATATTGGCTCGGCGAGAGCTACTTTCAGCGTCAGCAGTATCGTGACGCCGCCGAGTCCTTCCTCGGTGTGACCACGAAATTCGACAAGTCGGCCAAGGCGCCGGACGCGCTGCTGCGGCTTGGCCAGTCACTGGCGGCGCTGAAGGAGAAGGAAGCCGCCTGCGCCGCGCTCGGCGAAGTGACGCGGAAATATCCGCGGGCTTCCGCGGGCGTCAAGACCGCCGTTGACCGTGAGCAGAAGCGGATCAAGTGCTAAACCGGTGCCGCAGGAGCCGATCGGCTCCGCGACCAATGGCACCGCCATGTCCGATGACAGCAGGGCGATCTCCGCGACAGAAGCCAAACGTCTGTTAGACGACTGGAAGCGCGCGCCAGCGATCGTTCTGGCCGTGTCCGGCGGTCCGGACTCGGTGGCGTTGATGTGGCTCGCGGTGCGCTGGCGCCGGACACTCAAGCAGGGGCCGCGGCTGATTGCAGTCACTGTCGACCACGGCCTGCGCCGGGAGGCCGCGCGCGAAGCGCGTGAGGTCAAGCGCCTTGCGGGCACCCTCGATCTGCCCCATCGGACGTTGCGCTGGACCGGGACCAAGCCGAACAGCGGCCTGCCGGAGGCGGCACGCGAGGCGCGCTATCGCCTGCTGGCCGAAGCGGCCCGCGCGGGCGGGGCGACGCATATCCTCACGGCCCACACCCGCGACGACCAGGCCGAAACGCTTCTGATGCGGCTGCTGCGCGGCAGCGGCATCGCCGGCCTCGCCGCGATGGCGCGCGAGACCGAGCGCGAAGGGGTGAGATTGGCGCGGCCGCTGCTCGCTGTTCCAAAGGCGCGGCTGATCGCTACCCTGGAGAAAGCCAGGATCGGTTATGCGGTCGATCCGACCAATCGTGACACTGCGTTCACGCGTCCGCGGCTGCGTGCGCTGATGCCGGCACTGGCTGCAGAGGGCGGCGATGCCCGGAACCTGGCGCGGCTGGCAGCGCGGCTCGCTCGGGCCAATGCCGCGGTGGAAGTGCTGGCTGATGGTGCCGAGCGCTACCTTGCGCTGCGCGATGGCAATGCGGCGCGCCCCGGATTCGATGCCGGGGCCTTTGTGGCCCTTCCCGAGGAGGTCCGGCTGCGCCTGCTCAAGCGCGCGATCGACCGCGTGGGCCATGAGGGGCCGGCCGAACTGGGCAAGATCGAGGCCCTGCTGGCCGCACTCGATCAGGCGGTTACGCAGAGGGCGGGCAAGCTGAAGCAGACGCTCGCCGGCGCGGTCATTGGGCTCGCCAATGGGCGGATCCGGGTCGAGCCGGCACCGCCGCGCAGGAGCCGGGCCCGCTGATATTCAGCCGAATAGGAAAATTCCCGTCATATCCGCTTAACTACCCCCGAAAAACCCGGATCTTTGCGCCATTATTTGACCGGGAATCGGGCTAGGATGCGCTAAATAGTCCTGTGCAGTTCCCTTGGCATATACTCCCGTGGCACCTAAATTGTATGCAGTCGCTAAGGGGGGATTCCCAGGGATTTCCTGAAGTGCCCTGCCTGAGGCCGCCCGAGGATAGTTTTGAGGCCGCGATCCGCGCGACCACGAAGGAAGATCAATGAACGCCAATCTGCGGAATTTCGCCCTCTGGGTCATTATCGTCTTGCTGCTGTTGGCGTTGTTTACGCTCTTCCAGAATCCGGGTCAGCGCGCGTCCTCGCAGGACATCTCGTTCTCGCAGCTCCTCAGCGAAGTCGACCAGGGCCATGTCCGCGACGTCGTGATCCAGGGGCCGGAAATCCATGGCACCTTCACCAACGGCTCGAGCTTCCAGACCTACGCGCCGAACGACCCGACGCTGGTGAAGCGCCTCTATGACGGCAAGGTGCAGATCACTGCGAAGCCGCCGGGCGACAACGTGCCGTGGTTCGTTTCGCTGCTGGTCTCCTGGCTGCCCTTCATCGCGCTGATCGGCGTGTGGATTTTCCTGTCGCGCCAGATGCAGGGCGGCGCCGGCAAGGCGATGGGCTTCGGCAAGTCGCGCGCCAAGATGCTGACAGAGGCGCATGGCCGGGTGACGTTCGAGGACGTCGCCGGCGTCGACGAGGCCAAGCAGGACCTGCAGGAGATCGTCGAATTCCTGCGCGACCCCGGCAAATTCCAGCGTTTGGGCGGACGCATTCCGCGCGGCGTGTTGCTGGTCGGCCCTCCCGGCACCGGTAAGACGCTGATCGCGCGCGCGGTGGCGGGCGAAGCCAACGTGCCGTTCTTCACCATTTCCGGCTCCGACTTCGTCGAGATGTTCGTCGGCGTCGGTGCATCGCGCGTGCGTGACATGTTCGAGCAGGCGAAGAAGAACGCGCCTTGCATCATCTTCATCGACGAAATCGACGCGGTCGGCCGCCATCGTGGCGCCGGCCTCGGCGGCGGCAATGACGAGCGCGAGCAGACGCTGAACCAGTTGCTGGTCGAGATGGACGGCTTCGAGGCCAATGAGGGCGTGATCCTGATCGCCGCCACCAACCGGCCCGACGTGCTCGATCCGGCGCTGCTGCGGCCCGGCCGCTTCGACCGTCAGGTCGTGGTGCCGAACCCTGACGTCGTCGGCCGCGAGCAGATCCTGAAGGTTCACGTCCGCAAGGTGCCGCTGGCGCCCGATATCAACCTGAAGACCATCGCACGCGGCACCCCGGGCTTTTCGGGTGCCGACTTGATGAACCTCGTCAACGAGGCCGCGCTGACCGCCGCCCGCCGTAACAAGCGGATGGTGACGCAGGCCGAGTTCGAAGAGGCCAAGGACAAGGTGATGATGGGCGCGGAGCGCAAGTCGCTCGTTATGACCGAGGAAGAGAAGCTTCTGACCGCCTATCACGAAGGCGGCCACGCGATCGTCGGCCTCAACGTCGTCGCCACCGACCCGATCCACAAGGCGACCATCATTCCGCGCGGCCGTGCACTCGGCATGGTCATGCAATTGCCGGAGCGCGACAAACTGTCGATGTCGCTGGAGCAGATGACCTCGCGTCTCGCGATCATGATGGGCGGACGCGTCGCGGAAGAACTGGTGTTCGGCCGCGAGAAGGTCACCTCGGGCGCGGCCTCCGACATCGAGCAGGCGACACGTCTGGCGCGCATGATGGTGACCCGCTGGGGCCTGTCGGAACAGCTCGGCACCGTCTCCTATGGCGAGAACCAGGATGAAGTGTTCCTGGGCATGTCGGTGTCGCGCACCCAGAACGCCTCGGAGGCGACAGTCCAGAAGATCGACTCCGAGATCAAGCGCCTGGTCGAGGAAGGCTACAACGAGGCGACGCGAATCCTCACCGAGAAGCGCGCCGATCTCGAAGCACTGGCGAAAGGCCTGCTCGAGTTCGAGACGCTGACCGGCGACGAGATCGTTGATCTCTTGAAGGGTAAGAAGCCGAACCGCGAGTCCGTGCTCGAGCCGACCACGCCACGTGCCTCCGCCGTGCCGCCTGCCGGCAAGTCGCGTCCGCGCCCGGATCCGGACCCCGGCCTGGAGCCGCAGCCGCAGGCGTAAGCGCGATCAGAGAGCAAGACGTACAGAAGCCCGGCCTAGTGCCGGGCTTTTGCCTTGGCGATTGCTCCACATTCCATCGTCGTCCCGGGCTTGCGTGCCGCGGCGAAGCCCCTTGGGCGTAGCCGGGGCCCGGGACTCATTCCACAGGCGGCTGTCGTGGCGCGAGCAAGCCGTCGTAGCGGAGCACACTGTAAACGCCTGTGGTTATGGGTCCTTCTTCGCAATGATGTTGCAACCGCCCTGCATATCGTCATGCGGTCCCGTGCGTGCCGAGATGCCGGTCCAACATCTGCTCCGGTGTCTCGACGACCTCAATTCTCTCGCCATCGCCACCGACGAAGGCGAGTACGGTGCGCTCGCCGTCGCGCCACATGCTGCCGACGAGCGCGATATTGATGTGAATGGGCTGCTCCGTCTCGAACCTTGTGCATTGAATCCAGAAGCGCATGGCGTTCTCCTCTTCGAGCCGCCGCAGGATAAGAGACGGGGCGGCGCTGTCTAGCCAAGCGACCGCAATTCGCGGGCGGCGGCGACCATGTTGGCGAGCGCCGGGCGCACCTCTTCCCACTTGCGGGTCTTCAAGCCGCAGTCGGGATTGATCCAGAGCTGCGTGTCGGAGAGCCGCTCTCTTGCGAGCTTGAGGAGGTCGGTGATCTCGCCAATGTCAGGCACGCGCGGTGAATGGATATCGTAGACGCCGGGACCGATTTCGTTCGGGTAGCGGTAGTTCCGGAAGGCGTCGAGCAATTCCATTTTCGAGCGCGAGGTCTCGATCGAAATGACATCGGCGTCCATCTCCGCGATGGCGTCGATGATGTCGTTGAACTCGGAGTAGCACATGTGGGTGTGGATCTGGGTCTCGTCCTGCACGCCGGAGGAACAGATGCGGAAACTATCGACCGCCCAATCGAGATAGGTCTTCCATTCCGACCCGCGCAGCGGCAGGCCTTCCCGCAGTGCCGCTTCGTCGATCTGGATCATGCCTGCACCGGCCGCCTGCAGATCGCGCACCTCGTCGCGGATCGCGAGCGCGATCTGTCGGCACACGTCGCTGCGCGGCAGGTCGTCGCGGACGAACGACCAGTTCAGGATGGTCACGGGGCCGGTCAACATCGCCTTCACCGGCTTTGCCGTCAGTGACTGCGCGAATTGCCACCATTCGACCGTCATCGCCTGTGGTCGTGAGACGTCGCCGTAGAGGATCGGCGGCCGGACGCAGCGCGAGCCATAGGACTGCACTCAGCCGAGCTCGGTGAAGGCGAAGCCGGAAAGCTGCTCGCCAAAATACTGCACCATGTCGTTGCGCTCGAACTCGCCATGGACCAGGACGTCGAGCCCGATATTCTCCTGCCAACGGATGGCGCGCGCAGTCTGATGCTGCAGATAGGTCTTGTATGCGGTATCGCTGAGTGCACCATTGGCATGTGCGGCGCGTGCGTTTCTGACATCAGTTGTCTGCGGGAAGGAGCCGATGGTCGTGGTCGGGAAGCGTGGCAGATTGAACCGCTCGCGCTGCACCTCGGCACGCTCGGCGAACCGGCTGGCACGATGGCGCATGCCGCCATCGATGGCGGCGAGACGCTGGGCAACCTTGGCATCGTGAATCCGCGGTGAGGTCTTGCGCGCGGCCGCGGCGGCATCGGACGCTCGGATCGCTTCGGACGCAGGGGCCCGGCCACTTCCAAGCGCCGCGCCCAGCGCGGCAAGCTCTTCGAGCTTCTGCACCGAGAATGAAAGCCAGGTCTTCACCTCGGGATCGAGCTTGGTTTCCAGGGCGAGATCGATGGGTACATGAAGCAGCGAGCAGGATGGCGCGATCTGAATGCGCTCCTTGCCGAGCTTTGCGACGACGGGCCCAAGCTGATCGAGGATCCGGCTCAGATCTGCGCGCCAGACGTTGCGGCCGTCGATCACGCCGAGCGACAGCACCCGTTCTTTCGGAACGTCGATGAGATCGCCGAGCTGCTGGGGCGCGCGCACGAGATCGAGATGCAGGCCGGCGACCGGAAGATCAAACGCGACCGCACGATTGCCGCCGAGCCCGCCGAAATAGGTCGCCAGCATGATCCTGATGTCCGGCACCGCTTTGGCGATTTCGGAATAGGCGCGCCGTAGGGCTTGCTGAGCGGCGGCGTCCAGATCAAGCACGAGACAGGGCTCGTCGATCTGTACCCATTCCGCACCGCGGGCAGCGAGTTCGCGCAATAGTTCGATATAGACCGGCAGGAGCCTGTCGAGCAGCGACAGCGTGGCGAAATGCGGTTCCTTGGACTTGGCCAGTTTCAGGAACGTGACTGGGCCGACCAGCACGGGGCGGGTCTGATAACCCAGCGCCTTCGCCTCCTCATACTCTTCGATCGGCTTGCGTGATGAGAGTGCAAAATACTGGTTCTTGCGAAGCTCCGGCACCATGTAGTGATAGTTGGTGTCGAACCATTTCGTCATTTCGAGCGCCGCCACGCCATGTGCGTGATGGGCATGTCCGCAGGCCTCGTCATGCGCGTCGGCCTTGGCGCCACGCGCCATCGCGAAGTAGGTCGCAAGCGGCACCGCGCCGCCGGTCCAGCCATAGCTTTCTGGGATAGCGCCGACCATTGCGCAGGTGTCGAGCACCTGATCGTAGAACGAGAAATCGTTCGACGGGATCACGGTGATACCGAGTTTCTTTTGCCGCGCCCAATTGGCCGCGCGCAGCCCGACGCCGGTTTCGATCAGCGTCTTTTCGTCTGATGCGCCGGACCAGAAGCGTTCCAGCGCGAATTTCAGTTCACGCCGCGGACCGATCCGCGGCGTGCCGAGGGACGCAACAACAAGTGAAGTGGAAGACATTGGCTTAACCCCATGAGTTGGGGGCAAAGGCCGTAGTGACACGTCTGGATTCCCTGCGCGAGGTGCGCACGGAATCGCAACCGCACCACCGGGACACCCCGCCCGAGGACGTGTATGTTGTCGAGGCAGGTCTCCTGGCTCGCGGGTCGTTGCTGTGGTCCGGCCTTCCCGAAGCTTTGCAGGCTTCAGTGGCAATTGTGGACCGCGGCTCGCCGCTTACAGTTGCGGGGGCAGCTCCGGCTTTACACCGGCTTCCCTCTTAGCTCCGGAAAAGATCTCTCCGAAGAACCACGACGCGTTCACTTACCGGCAAGATCGCGCGAACGTCAACTCGGCTGACATCACGTGCGCGTGGAGCCGGTTGTTCACAGCGCCAACGGCATGGACCGGAATTTTTGCGCTTCGCCCATACGTGCCATTGACAGCATTCTCCAAATCGCACCAGATGTAGCTGTCACGGTCCATCATGACGCAAGGAATGGTGGCTAAGAGGGAAGCTGGTGATCGCGCGTTTCTCGCGAGAATCCAGCGCTGCCCCCGCAACTGTAAGCAGTGAGTTGCTCCCGATTTTAGACGTCACTGATGCGGCATCGCATTGGGAAGACGGGGAGTGACGCCGACCTGCGAGCCAGGAGACCTGCCGTGACAGCAAATAACGTCCACGGGCGGGGTGTCCCGGCGGCCGCTTGCAGGCTCATGCCGGTACGCCGCCGGCATCATCACGCAGCGTCGCCTCTGGCATCCGGCCCCAGCAACATCACGGGGTCTGCAAGATGTCACTCTCTCTCGATCGCGAAACCACCGCGTCACCTCTCATCCACCTGCGCCCCGAATCAATCGCGGCGCCGGAAGCACGGCTGCCGATGCAGGTGATCCGCCGCAATGGCACGGTGTCGCAATTCGATGCCGGGAAGATCTCGGTGGCGATGACCAAGGCCTTCCTTGCGGTCGAGGGGAATACGGCGGCTGCGTCGCGCCGCGTGCACGAAGCGGTCGAGGAATTGACCGCCGAAGTCGTCGGCGCGCTGTCGCGCCGGATGAGCGAAGGCCGCACCTTTCATATCGAGGACATCCAGGACCAGGTTGAACTGGCATTGATGCGCAGCGGCCATCACAAGGTGGCGCGCGCCTATGTGCTCTATCGCGAGGAGCGGGCGCGGCAGCGCGCCGAACAGCAGGCAACTAAATCCGCAACGGCATCGAGCGGGCCAATCGTCCACGTCACGCTCGCGGACGGCAGCAAGGTGCCGCTCGACCATGCGCGGCTGGCGATGATCGTCGGCGAGGCCTGCGCCGGGCTCGACGGTGTCGACGCTGCGCCTGTCGTCGCGGAAATCCAGCGCAATCTCTATGACGGCATCAGCCAGGAGGAACTCGCGCTCGCCAGCGTGATGGCAGCGCGTACGCTGGTCGAGCAGGAGCCGAACTACGCCTATGTCAGCGCGCGCCTCTTGCTCGACAAGCTCCGCACTGAAGTGCTGTCCTTCGTGCAGGGCGCGCCAACGACAGCGTCGCAGGCGGACATGGCGGTGCGCTATGGCGAATATTTTCCGGCCTGTATCAAGACCGGCATCAGGGCCGAATTGCTCGATCCCGAACTCGGCCGCTTCGACCTGAACAAGCTGGCCGCGGCACTGAAGCCGGAGCGCGATCTTGCGTTCCAGTTCTTAGGGCTGCAGACGCTTTATGATCGCTATTTCCTGCATGTCCGCGGCCACCGGATTGAATTGCCGCAAGCGTTCTTCATGCGCGTCGCCATGGGGCTTGCACTGCGCGAGATCGATCGGGAGGCGCGCGCGATCGAGTTCTACAATCTCCTGTCCTCCTTCGACTTCATGGCGTCGACGCCGACGCTCTTCAATTCCGGCACGCTGCGGCCGCAATTGTCGTCCTGCTTCCTCACCACCGTTCCTGACGATCTCGACGGCATCTTCAAGTCGATCAAGGACAATGCGCTGCTCGCCAAGTATTCCGGCGGCCTCGGCAATGACTGGACGCGGGTGCGCGGGCTGGGCGCCCATATCAAGGGCACCAATGGCGAGAGCCAGGGCGTCGTGCCGTTCCTTAAAGTCGCCAACGACACCGCGATTGCCGTCAACCAGGGCGGAAAACGCAAGGGCGCGGTCTGTGCCTATATCGAGACCTGGCATATCGACGTCGAAGAATTCCTCGACCTGCGCAAGAACACCGGCGACGACCGCCGCCGCACCCACGACATGAATACCGCCAACTGGGTGCCTGATCTCTTCATGCAGCGCGTCGAGGCCGACGGCGAATGGACGCTGTTCTCGCCGGACGAGACGCCCGATCTGCACGATCTCTACGGCAAGGCCTTTGCCGAGCGTTACGCTTTCTACGAAGACAAGGCCGCGCGCGCCGAGATGCGGGTATCCAAGAAGATCCGTGCCGTCGATCTCTGGCGCAAGATGCTGACCATGCTGTTCGAGACCGGACATCCCTGGATCACCTTCAAGGACCCCTGCAATTTGCGTTCGCCGCAGCGCCACGCCGGCGTGATCCATTCCTCCAATCTCTGCACCGAGATCACGCTCAACACTTCGGATGAGGAGACTGCGGTCTGCAATCTCGGCTCGATCAACCTGCTCAATCACGTCGGCGAGCGCGGGCTCGATACGGCCAGGCTGAAGCGGACGGTCGCGACCGCGATGCGGATGCTCGACAATGTCATCGACATCAATTTCTACACCATTCCCGAGGCGCGGCGCTCGAACCTGCGGCATCGGCCGGTCGGCCTCGGGTTGATGGGATTGCAGGATGCGCTGCACGTGCTGCGGATCCCGCTTGCGTCCGACGCGGCTGTCGCCTTCGCCGATACCAGCATGGAGGCGATCGCTTATCACGCGATCTCGGCTTCCGTCGATCTCGCCGCCGAGCGCGGTCGTTACCCGTCGTTCGAGGGATCGCTGTGGAGCCGGGGCATCCTGCCGATCGATTCGATCGAGCTGCTGGCGGAAGCGCGCGGTGACGTCGCGATGGACCGCTCGCGCACATTGGACTGGGACGGCCTGCGCGAGCGCGTCAAGACGGTCGGCATGCGCAACTCCAATGTGATGGCGATCGCGCCGACGGCGACCATCTCCAACATCTGCGGCGTGGCGCAGTCGATCGAGCCCGCCTACCAGAACCTCTATGTCAAATCCAACATGTCCGGCGATTTCACCGTCGTGAACGCCTTCCTGGTCCGCGACCTCAAGGCGCGCGGCTTGTGGGACGAGGTGATGGTCAGTGATCTCAAATATTTCGATGGCAGCTTAGGTGCGATCGACCGTATCTCTGATGATCTCAAGGCGCTCTATGCGACCGCGTTCGAGATCGACAGCGCCTGGCTGATCGAGGCGGCGGCGCGGCGGCAGAAATGGATCGACCAGTCGCAGTCGCTCAACCTCTATATCGCCAACCCCTCCGGCAAGAAACTCGATGCGCTGTATCGCCTGGCCTGGCAGCGCGGCCTGAAGACGACCTATTATTTGCGCTCGCGCAGCGCCACTCATGTCGAGAAGTCGACGCTGAAGGGCACCGACGGCAAGCTCAACGCAGTCAGCGTAGCTCCCGCGATGTCCAGCGCACCGGACTTGTCCGGCGCCATCGCGTGCTCGATCGACAATCCCGAATGTGAAGCCTGCCAGTGAGCAGCGGAATAAGGAATAACGCCATGCTCGACTGGTCAGAGCCCGCTACGACCGCGCGCCACGCGGTCCCCCTCATGAACGTCGCCGCAGCCGGCAACCAGACCGGCTTAGGTGCGATCGATCGCCATGGCAGCCGTGTCTCGGTCGACGACAAGCGCATGATCAACTGCCGCGCCGACGTCAATCAATTGCTGCCGCTGAAGTACAAATGGGCGTGGGAGAAATATCTCGCCGCCTGCAACAATCACTGGATGCCGACGGAGGTCTCGATGCAAGCGGACATCGCGCTGTGGAAGTCGCGCGACGGCCTGACCGAAGATGAGCGGCGCGCGATCAAGCGCAATCTCGGCTTCTTCGCGGCGTCCGAAAGCCTCGTCGCCAACAACATCGTGCTCGCGATCTATCGCCATCTGACCAATCCGGAGTGTCGGCAGTATCTGTTGCGGCAGGCGTTCGAGGAGGCCGTGCACACCCACACCTTCCAGTACATCGTCGAGAGCTTGGGGCTCGATGAGGGCGAGCTGTTCAACATGTACCGGGAGGTGCCCTCGATCACTGATAAGGCGGCGTGGGCGCTGAAACATACGCAGCATCTCGACGATCCCGACTTCAGGACCGGGACGCCGGAAGCAGACCAGGCGTTCCTGCGCGACCTCGTCGCTTTCTACGTCATCTTCGAAGGCATGTGGTTCTACACCGGCTTCGCGCAGATCCTCTCGCTTGGCCGGCGCAACAAGATGATCGGGATCGCCGAGCAGTATCAGTACATCCTGCGCGATGAATCCATCCACCTGAACTTCGGCATCGACGTCATCAACCAGGTCCGAATCGAGAATCCGCATCTTTGGACGAAGCCCTTCCAGGAGGAGATTCGCGACATGGTGCGGACGGCGGCCGAGCTCGAAGCGGCCTATGGATGGGACACCATGCCGCGCGGTTTTCTCGGACTGAACGCGGCACTTTGTGAAACCTACATGCACTTCATCGCCAATCGCCGTTGCGCCCAGCTTGGGCTCGCGCCGGTATTCGATGAAGCCGACAACCCCTTCCCCTGGATGTCGGAGGCGATGGACCTGAAGAAGGAGAAGAATTTCTTCGAGACCCGCGTGATCGAGTACCAGAACGGGGGTGCCTTAAGCTGGGAGTAACCAAGGTCGCTGGGCCGGGACCCCTCCTTTTTGTGCATTCCAGAAGGCACAAATCCGTCTTGCCAGACGCCATGAATAGGTGTTCAGCTTTTGCAGCGATCTGCGCTCGATCGCCTAAAATAGTGAAGTCTCGTTCGGCCGATCCCGAGCCGGCGGGAGTTTGGGGACGGGAACTGCGCCATGGTCTATCGGCGAACCCATCAGGTGGTAAAGCGGCTGGCCGCCCGGCGCAGCGCCATTTTAGCGGCGGCGCGCGAGGCGGCGGCGGACGGCGGCATGGCTGCGGTGCAGATCGCGCCGGTGGCGGTCCGCGCCCATGTCGCGGCGGGAACCGTCTACCGCTATTTCCCGTCCAAGGCCGACCTGATCTCCGAATTGATCGCCGAGGTCTCGCGCGACGAGCTCGCCGCGATTCGCCGGGCCGCGGATGCCGCGCCCGGGCCGTCCTCGGCGCTGGCCGCCGCGGTCACCACGGTTGCCGTCCATGTGCTGTCGCAGCGCAAGCTCGCCTGGGGCATCCTGGCCGAGCCGGTCGATGTCGATGTCACCGCCTCGCGGCTGGCCAGCCGGCGCGAGATCGCCGGTGAGATCGCCATCCGAATCGATGCCGCGGTGCGCGCCGGCCATCTGCCGGCGCAGGATACCGCGCTTGCCGCCACCGCGCTGCTCGGCGCGCTGCATGAGTCGCTGGTCGGACCGCTCGCGCCCGACAATCTCGACGATCCCGTCAAGCTGCGCGACGCCGTGCAGACCGTGACGCTACTCGCACTGCGCGCCGTCGGCGTCATGGACGCCCGCGCCCGCGGCCTCGTGGTGCAGGCCACCACGCCCGCGAAGGCGCTGGTGGGGGCCTAAGGGCGTTTGCCATCTCTCTACCGTCATTCCGGCGTCCGAAGGACGAGCCCGGAATCCATTTCTCCGCCTACGCCGGCGGCTCGATGGATTCTCTGATGTGCAAATTGCACATCATAGCTCGCGCTTCGCGCGCCCCGGAATGACGGGGAAACCTACTTCTCCGCTTCCCCTTGCGGCGCGACGGAGGCGATGCGGACCATGTTGGTGGTGCCGGGGATGCCGAGCGGGACGCCGGCGACGATGATCACGCGCTGGCCGGCGCGGGCAAAGCCATCCCTGAATGCGATGGAGTTGGCGCGGTCGACCATGTCGTCCTGATCGCGCGCGTCCTCGGCGACGACGCAGTGCACGCCCCACACCACCGAGAGCTTGCGGCCCGTCGCCAAGTTCGGCGTGATCGCAACGACCGGCACCTTGGGCCGTTCGCGCGCGACGCGGATCGCGGTCGAGCCCGATGAGGTCCAGCAGATGATCGCCGAGAGGTCGAGCGTCTCGGCGATCTGGCGCGCGGCATCCGCGATCGCATCGCCGACCGTCGGCTCCGGCTCGGCGCGCTGCGCATTGAGCACGCCGCGATAGGTCGGGTCGCGCTCCACCTCCTCGCCGATGCGGTTCATGGTGGTGACCGCTTCCACCGGATATTTGCCGGCAGCCGATTCCGCCGAGAGCATGATCGCATCCGCGCCCTCATAGACGGCGGTGGCGACGTCGGAGACCTCGGCGCGGGTCGGTACCGGCGCCTGGATCATCGATTCCAGCATCTGGGTTGCGACCACCACCGGCTTGCCGGCGCGCCGCGCCATTCGCGTCATCTGCTTCTGCAGGCTCGGCACGCGCTCTAGCGGCAGCTCCACGCCGAGATCACCGCGCGCGACCATCAGCGCATCGGAGGCATCGATGATGTCGGCCAGCCGGTCGATCGCCTGCGGCTTCTCGATCTTCGCCATCACGGCGGCGCGGCCGCGGATCATCTTCTTGGCCTCATGGACATCCTCGGCGCGCTGCACGAAGGACAGTGCGATCCAGTCGATGCCGGTGGTCAGCGCAGCCTCGAGATCGGCGCGGTCCTTCGGCGTCATCGCCGACACTGGCAGGTCGGTGTCGGGCAGGCTGACGCCCTTGCGGTCCGACATCTTGCCGCCGATCACCACGCGCGTCACCGCGCGGTCGGGCGAGGTCTCTTCCGCAATCAGCCGCACCTTGCCGTCATCGAGCAATAGCGCGTGGCCGGGCCGCAGCGCCGCCAGGATCTCCGGATGCGGGAGGTTGACGCGGGTATTGTCGCCCGGCGTCTTGTCGGAATCGAGCACGAAGCTCTGGCCGTTGTTGAGCTGCACCGAGCCTTCGGCAAAGGCGCCGAGCCGGAGCTTGGGTCCCTGCAGGTCGACCAGGATTCCGATCGGCCGGCCGTAGCTGGACTCGACATTGCGGATGGTCTTCACGAGGTCCCGCATCTTGTCATGCGGGGTGTGGCTCATGTTGATGCGAAAGAGGTCGGCGCCAGCCTCGAACAGCTTGCGAATCATTGCGCTGTCGGAGGAGGCGGGACCCAAGGTCGCGAGGATCTTGATCCGACGCAGTCTTCTCATTGCTTGCTTCCGGGAGGTGCGGCTGGAGGTAGACCAGACGCGCCTGGAGGCGTTCCGCCCGGTGGATTGGGCAGGCCCGGCACTGCGGGAGTCCCCGGTGCGACCCCGCCCGGCATTCCCGGCACCTTCTGCGCCGGCTGCTCGTTGGCTTCCGTCAGTTGTACGGTCCACGCCCGTTGCTCCCCGGTGTCGACCTCGAAGAAGCCGGTGCGGTCATAGCCGCGCGCCAGGCAATTCTCGGTGCCACGAATGGTGAATTCCTTGTCGCGCGAGCACATGAAGGCCTGGCCAGACCATTCGCCGCCGCGGTCATAGTCGAGCGCGTAGATGTAATAATAGCGCGCGACCAGATTGCCCCGCAGCAGGGTCTCGCAGGAGCGCGAAGAGATGTTCCACCAGCCCTCGGTGGTCCAGCCCTCGGCGTCCTTGTAGCCGAGCGCGATGCCGACCCGGCTGGCGGTATTGTTGCAGAGCCGGAAATCGGCCGCAGCCGGGCTGGTCCACAGGCACGCCGCCGCAAGCGCGAGCACGGGCAGAAGACCGGCAAGCAGACGAGGGGGGATGGGCAGGGAATCCAGTACGATCATGAGGCGAAGCTACACCGAATCATTGACGATTTCGCGTGGCTCGGCGGCGCCTGTCAACGGAAGGCAGGCGGACTTCTGCCATCGAAAACCGCCGGTCCCACCCGATTTCATGCTGTTTTGCGCAGCGATGTGGCAAAATCTGTGACGAATCCCACCTGATATCAATATGGTGGGAATCACAAACCGGGATGACGGCCCATGACCATTGACGACAAGACCAAGACCGAGCTGGAAGCCGCCGTTTTCCGGCGCCTGGTGCAGCATTTGCAGAGCCGTACCGACGTCCAGAACATCGACCTGATGAACCTCGCCGGATTCTGCCGGAATTGCCTCTCCAACTGGATGAAGGAAGAGGCCGATGCCAAGGGTGTGGCTGTTAGCAAGGACGAGAGCCGCGAGGCCGTCTACGGCATGCCCTATGAGGAGTGGAAGGCAAAATACCAGGGCACGGCGACGCCGGAGCAACTGGCCGCGATGAAGAAGGCCCACCCCGGGCATTGAGGCATACGCATTCCGCCATTCCGGGGCGTCCGAAGGACGAACCCGGAATCTCGAGATTCTCCGATGCGCAATTGCGCATCGTCGTTCAATGCTGCGCATTGCCCCGGAATGACGGTGGTTGCGGGTAACGCCAGCATCTCCTGTGGGCGCGCTGTGGATGAGCGCGACGTTTCCTTGACGGGAGCCGTCCCAAACTTGAGGGTCATTTCCGACACGCGATCCGTGAGGAGCGCATACCGCCAAGACGCCTCAACAGGACGCCTCAACACCAGTTCCATTTCAGGAGTACCCGATGGCCACCTCCGCAGCCGTCAAAGAAGAACCCGCGACCCGATTCGCAAAGGACCAGCTCAAGGCCATCATCGAACGCATCGAACGGCTGGAAGAAGAAAAGAAGGCGATCTCGGACGACATCCGCGACGTCTATGCCGAGAGCAAGGGCAACGGATATGACGTCAAAGCCCTGCGCACCATCGTGCGCCTGCGCAAGCAGGACCCGAACGAGCGCCAGGAGCAGGAGACGATCATCGAGACCTACATGCAGGCGCTGGGGATGATCTGAGGCGCTGGTCCGGCCGCACAACTCTCGTCGTCCCGGGCAAGCGCGACCCAGGACGACACCGTCATTGCGAGGAGCAAAGCGACGAAGCAATCCATGTCTTCAAGTGGTGGCATGGATTGCTCCGCTTCGCTCGCAATGACGGGGAGGCTTCTGATTCAATTGTCGAACAGCGATCTGGGGCTGCACTGCGGCGGGCTTCGCCCGCGCGGAGACGACATCGGAATCGTGAAAGGCTACGGAAAGCTCAGCGCAGCGCGGCGGTGCGGACGACGAAGGACGTCGTCGATAGCGTTGCGGTGGCCGAGCCGGTGAAGCTGTCGCAGCTCATGCCCAGCATCGGATCGTTCGAGAAGGTCATGTTGACCGCGGCCTGCGGCTTGACGAAATGGGCGCGCATCAAGGTCATGTCGGTATCGCCGAGCACGGTGGTCTGCATGGCGTTGCTGGCGCTCGGCGCCAGCATGACCACGCGCATCCAGAGATCGTTGCCCTTGGCGGCGGAGATGCGTGTCGAGGTCGAGATCACGCTGCCCTGACCCTGCGTGCCCTTGGCGACCACGGTGTTGATCTCGCTCGCGACGGCCCCGGCATTGCGGGTCGGTCGGGCGCTGCGCGGGACTGGCGCAGAGGCGGCGACGATATTGTTGCGGTCAACAGGCGCGTTGGCCGGGGCATAGGCGAGCGCCTTGTTGAAATTCTCCGACACGCTGGCAGTGGCCTGCGGATCGGCGGCGCCGACCGCCTCGCGCGCCTTGAGCGCTGCGATCTGCGCGGCTGTCGCCTGTTTCGCTGCCGGTAGATCGTCGCCCCAGAAGCCGCGGGCATTGATGATGTCAGCAGGCGTCTCGGGTTTCGGCTCGGACTTCTCGGCTGGCGCCGGCGCAGCCGGCTTCGCCTTTGCCGCCGGGACGATCTGGGCGTCGGCCGCGGCGAGCTGGATGGTCGAGGCGAATTGCGGTTTTGCGCGCGGCATCGGTACGGGGTCGGCCGGCTTCGAATCGGCAGATTTGGCGGAAGCCAGGACGGGCGCGGGCTTCTCGGCGGCAGCCGGCGCCGCGCCCTCGTCGTCCTCGTCGCTGCCGGCAGCCGATTTGCCCGTGAACAGCGCGGTCAGGAAGCCGCCGATCTTGTTGCCGCCGGACGAGGAGCCATCGCCGTTGCCGCGCCGCTCGATGTCGGCGCGGGCAAGCTCATACCCCTTCAACGGGGTGCCGTCGGATGGGACGTGGACGGTGCGGCCGTCCGGGAACACCCTTGCCAATTGGTCGTGCGTCATGCGCGGCCAGTGGCGAATCGACCCGGTGTCGAGGTGAACAAAAGGCGAGCCGGAGGTCGGATAGAAACCGACACCGCCACGCTGTAGGCGCAGGCCGGCATAGCGGATCTGCTCGAGCGGCACGCCGGGAATGTAGAAATCCATCGCATGCCCCAGCATGTGCTGGCTGAAGCGCGCCACCCCGGAGGAGCGGCGGCGGAGCATGGCGTTAGTAGCGGGAGAGCGGTAGGAGGAGATGATGTTGATCGGCTGCTTGCCGTCGACATCGCGATAGACTTCCCAGAGGATGTCGAAGAGCCGACGATCCATCGTGGTCTCGTCCTGGGTGCGCCAGTCGCGCAGGTAATGATTGAGCTTCTTCAACGCGTCTTCGTCGTAGCGGCCGTCGCGCTTGAAGGTGATGGTGAGGTCTTCGTTCGAATGGGTGTGGTGGAAGGAGAGGGTGCGAGTCTCGTTCAGGGCGGCGGCGTCGTGAACCGATCCGGCGCCTGCGAGCAGCAATAGCGACGTCAGCCCGACCTGACATCCGGCTTTCGGGAAAGACAGCAGTTTATAGTGGCGTGTGCGGACAGCCAGCACCGATGAGCCCACCCAATCGTCGAGCGTTCGACCTTATCTTTCGCAGACCCCGGCGAAAGGCGGTGAACGCATTCTTAAAGCGGGACGGTTAACCGAGATTTACCATCCCGTTTCCCAAGTTGAACTCAACCTAAACTGTTGACTGTGGCGAAAAAGAGCCGCCAGCGGTACCAGATGAATAATGGTTAATGTAAACGATCCCGCCGCATGGCGGGATCGTTGATTTTGCTCAGGAATCTGGCGCGCTCAGGGAGCGGTAAATTAACGGGTGAACACCCCGCGCGGTTGTCCGCGTCCAATCGGAGCGGGCGGCACCGGCTGGCCGCCGCCGAACAGCCGTTCAAAGAAGTTCAGGCCGGAATTGGTGTTCTCGCTGGCGATGCTGACGCCGGGCGGCAGGCTGTTGCGGCTCGGGCGCGAATAGTTCGGCTGCGCATGCGCCACCACTGATTCGAGGTCCTTGCCGCGGTTGTTCTTAAGCAGCGCCAGCATGGCGCCGTCGCGGCCATAGACGTCTTTGCGGAATTGCAGCTTGCCGGCGTCGTCCACGAACGCGGTCTGATAGGTGATGTTGACCGGGATCGGGGTCGGGAATTTCAGGTCGATCTCGCTCGAGCCATACATGCTGCGGATTCGCTCGGGCGTCCAACGCTCGTCCGTCATCGTGATGTTGAGCAGCACGGAAGCGTACTGGTCCGGGTTCTGCACGCGCATGCAGCCATGGCTGAAGGCGCGCTCTTCCCTGCCGAACAGGTTCTTGTCCGGCGTGTCGTGCTGATAGACCAGGAACTTGTTCGGGAAGTTGAAGCGGATGCGTCCGAGCGCATTCGCTTCACCCGGCGGCTGCGAGATGTGAATCGAGCCGTCGCGGCCGTATTCGAGCCGCAGGCCCATCCGCTGCAGCACGGTCGGATCCTGCTGCAGGGCCGGCAGATATTCATTGTAGATGATCGACGGCGGCACGTTCCAGGTCGGGTTCACCGTGATGTACTTCATCGTCTCGGTCAGAAGCGGGGTGGCGTGCTGCCCCGGCTTGCCGGTTACGACGCGCGTGGTCCAGACCGGTGCACCGTTCTGCATCACCCGCAGTGTGTAGTCGGGGATGTTGAGGATGACATAGGCGTTGCCGAGGGACGCCGCGCCAAGCTGGCGCGGCAGCCAGCGCCAGCGCTCCATGTTGACGATAACGGTGTCGATCTGTCGGTCGCGCTTCGGGCTGTTGATCGCCTTCACGGTACGGTCGTCGAGCACGCCGGTGGGCTTCAGCTCGACGCTCCGTTGGAATTTGCGCACGGCTTCGGCGACCTTGGCATCGTAACGCGTATCGTCCGGATTCTCGGCAACGCCGAGCTTGGCGCGGAGCTGCGGCACGCGCGGATCTTCCGGCGCCTCGCCCGGCTGCTTCTTGGTGGCGGCCTTGTAGGCCAGCGTGGGCCCTTCGGCGATCTGGATCACCGGGCCGTCGCCCTGACCGCGCAGCTCGGCGAGCTTGGCCTTGAGCTCACGGTAGAGCTTGTGCGGCGGGTTGTAGCTGTCGAGCGCGGCGGAGGCGTCCTTGGCGCCGGTCACGTTGGCGAGGACTTCCGACGGATCGATCGGGTGCTCGGGATAGAGGATGTCGGCCGAGACCTGCGACCAATGCATCCGGCCGCTCTGGGCCTGGCGCGCATAGTCGAGCATGCTGGCGACGAGCTTCAGCTCGGCATCCGCCAGCGCGTCGGGCGAGGACAAGGCCAAGGCAAACTCCGGCACCGGATAGTCTTCCGGGTTGAGGCCATCGGAGGCGGCGTCCTTGAGCCGCGCGATCACGCCCTTGCCGGTTGCGGTCAGCTTGCCGCCTTGCGTGAATACCGGCGCATAGTCGCGCGCCGAGTAGAACTTCTCGACCGCGGCGCGCTCGTTCTTGCGGTCGAAGGTGCGCAGCGTCTTGCTGGCCAGCGTCTCGCGCAGCTTGTCGGCAACCGGCTGATCTTCCGCCGGCACGTTGCTCGCAGCCTTGACCGGCTCCTTGGCGGGCTCGGCAGCAGGCGCGTTGGCGGTCGCCGGGGCAGGCGCAGTGACGGTTGCAGGAGCGGCGGGCGCGGCTGAAGGGGTCACCGTGGCGGTGTCGTTCTTGACCGGCTCCTTCGGTGTGTCCTTGGGCGCGTCCTTTGCCACATCGCTCGGCTTCGGCTCGGCGGCGGGCGCGGTGACGACATCGGCCGGCTTGGATTCCAGCTTGGGCTCTGCGGTCTTGGTGGCGGCGTCGGGTTCGCTCGACGTGATGGCGTCCTTGGTCGCATCCGGCACCGAAGCGGTGGTGTCCAGCTTGATATCGGCTGCGGTCGGCGGCGGAACGTTGGCAGGCTCGGGACGCGGGATTGCGGCGTCGATCGCGAGTTCTGCGGCACTCGCGCGTGGCGTGTCCGATTGGGCCAGCGCCGAGGTCGCGGCGACCGTCAGGAACGTCGCGGCGACGGCCATCAGCACGCGGTCGAATCCGGTTCGGCCTTTCGAACAGTCTCGCATCGTCACTCCCCCTGGGGCGAACTGCCCGGCATTGGAACAGTTCTCAAATCATGGTCCTGGAGCCTGATGACGCTTCGTAGAGCCGTCATCACGCTCGATTCGTTCGAGCATAATCTTCCCGGATCATGCTCTGAGATTGCGCGGAAGCGCCGGCCTCACTCGATCAAAACTCATTCACGCCTGCACGCAACAAATCAACGCAGACGATATAGACGCCCCTTTCATGCAGCCAGCGCCATGCGGGGCAACTCACGACAAACTGACCTTGATCAACCACTTGCACTCGATCTTGCGCGATTTTTGCCACGCTGCACCCCGTTTGTCTGTCACCCCCAAGCCACGGTTCAATAGGTTCCGGACTGAGCATGCGAAGCCTCGGCCCAATGCCCGCTCTGGGGCATAAATGCCGATCGGCTCAATTGGTGCCGCCGGTGCCGTCGGCGGAGTCATTTGCCGCGGCCTCGTCGATCTTGCGATAGAGCGTCGAGCGGCCGATCTTCAGGCGCCGCGCAACCTCCGACATCTGCCCGCGATAATGCGAGATCGCGAAGCGGATGATCTCGTTCTCCATCTCTTCCAGTGGCCGCACATCGCCGCTGCTGGTCAGCATCGAGAGATTGCTGGTGGCAGGCAGCGGCGCAATGGGTATTTCGCTACCCGATACCATCGCGGGCGCCGTGGACGGGGCGACGATCAGCGGCTCGCCATGCGTCGGGGCTGGGTCAGCAAGTGGATGCGCGGCGACTTGCGGGAAGTCGGCGAGGTCAAGCTGGTCGCCATCGCTCATGACCACGGCGCGATACACCGTGTTTTCGAGCTGGCGGATGTTGCCGGGCCAATCGAGCTGCGAAAGATGCGCCATCGCCTCGCCGCTGATGCCGGTGATGTTGCGGTTTTCCTCGGCGTTGAAGCGCGCGAGGAAATGCCGCAGCAGATGCGGGATGTCCTCGCGCCGTTGCCGCAGCGGCGGAATCGTCAGCGGCAGGACGTGCAGGCGATAGAACAGGTCCTCGCGGAATTGGCCGGCCTTCACCAGCTCGAGCAGTTTGCGGTTGGTGGCGGAAATGATGCGGACGTCGACCTTCACGGGCTTGCGGCCGCCGACGGCTTCCACCGTGCCCTCCTGCAGCGCGCGCAACAGCTTCACCTGTGCGGTCAGCGGCAGTTCGCCGACTTCGTCGAGGAAGAGCGTGCCGCCATGGGCTTCGACGAACTTGCCCATATGGCGTTCGGTGGCGCCGGTGAAGGCGCCCTTCTCGTGGCCGAACAGGATCGACTCCACGAGATTGTCGGGGATCGCACCGCAGTTCACCGCAACGAAAGGCTTCGATTTGCGCTCGCTGCTGCCGTGGATGGCGCGGGCGAACAATTCCTTGCCGACGCCGGATTCGCCTTCGATCAACACCGGAATGGCTGATGAAGCGGCCTTCTGCGCGGTGCGCAGCACGCTTGTCATGGCTTCGCTGCGGGTGATGACGTCGGTGAACGTGAGCCGCCCCTCGCGGCTGTGGCGGATGCGCTGCAATTCACCCTTGAGTGCAGAAGTGTTCAGCGCATTGCGCAAGGATACCTGCAGCCGCTCGAAGCCGACCGGCTTGACGACGAAATCCTGGGCGCCGGCGCGCATCGCCGAGACCACATTGTCGATGCCGCCATGCGCGGTCTGCACGATGACGGGGACGTTCAAACCAGCGTCACGAATCTTTGCGAGCACGCCGAGGCCGTCGAGGCCGGGCATCACGAGATCGAGCACGACCGCATCGATGGTCTGGCTTTCCTGGGCGGTGAGTGCGGCGATGGCATCATCGCCGCTATCGACTACGAGGGGCTGGTAGCCGCATTTTTGCACCATGTTTTCAACCAGACGGCGCTGTACTGCGTCATCATCGGCAATCAAAATGGTGGCAGCCATGGTTTTCCCCGCACGTTACGCTTATCTGTCTCGAATCGGGGCACTCTCGCCGAAGCCGATTAACGCCCTCTTAAACGTTGCCCACCCCCGCACATTTCGCCGCCGCATCTCCGATTGAACACAGGTTACCGCCAAGATGACCTCGCGCTCCTCCGCTCTCCGCAAACCCACCCAACGCAAGCCGGCCAAGGCCAAATCCGCTGCCAACAAGTCCGCCGCGAAGAAGGTCGTGGGCAAAACCGGCAAATTGCCGGAATGGAATCTCGCCGACCTCTATTCCGGGATCGACGCGCCGGAAGTCGCGCGCGACCTGGCGAAGATGGATGCAGATTGCGTCGCGTTTGAGACCGACTACAAGGGCAAGCTTGCGGAACATACGGCCCGGGAAGATGGCGGAAAGTGGCTCGCCGAGGCCGTGCGACGCTATGAAGCGATCGACGACCTCGCCGGCCGGCTCGGCTCCTTTGCCGGCCTCGTGCATGCCGGCGACAGCGTCGATCCCGCGATCACGAAATTTTACGGCGATGTTTCAGAGCGCCTGACGGCGGCCTCGACGCACCTCCTGTTCTTCGCGCTTGAGCTCAACCGCATTGACGATGATGTGATCGAGCGCGCGATGCAGGCCGAAGAGCTCGCGCATTACCGGCCCTGGATCGAAGATCTGCGCAAGGAGAAGCCGTATCAACTCGAGGATCGCATCGAGCAGCTTTTCCACGAGAAGTCGCAGAGCGGCTATTCCGCCTGGAACCGGCTGTTCGACCAGACCATCGCCGGCCTGCGTTTCAAGGTCGGCGCCAAGGAGCTCGCGATCGAGCCGACGCTCAACTTCCTGCAGGACCGCGATGGCGCAAAGCGCAAGGCGGCGGCGGAAGCGCTGGCGAAAACCTTCAAGGCCAATGAGCGCACGTTCGCGCTGGTCACCAACACGCTCGCCAAGGACAAGGAGATTTCCGACCGCTGGCGCGGCTTCCAGGATGTCGCGGATTCCCGCCATCTCAACAACCGCGTCGAGCGCGAGGTGGTGGACGCGTTGGTCGCGTCCGTGCGCGCTGCCTATCCGAAGCTGTCGCACCGCTACTACCGGCTGAAGGCGGGCTGGTTCAAAAAGAAGAAGCTGCCGCATTGGGACCGCAACGCGCCATTGCCCTTTGCCGCGACCGGCACGATTGCCTGGCCCGAGGCGCGGAGCATGGTGCTGACCGCCTATCGCGGCTTTTCCACCGATATGGCCGCGATCGCCGAGCGCTTCTTCACCGACCGCTGGATCGATGCGCCGGTGAGGCCGGGCAAGGCCCCAGGCGCCTTCTCGCATCCGACCACGCCGTCGGCGCACCCTTACGTGCTGATGAACTACCAGGGCAAGCCGCGCGATGTCATGACGCTGGCGCATGAGCTCGGCCATGGCGTGCACCAGGTGCTGGCGGCAAAGAACGGCCCCCTGATGGCGCCGACACCGCTGACGCTTGCGGAGACCGCAAGCGTGTTCGGGGAGATGCTGACCTTCAAGCGCCTGTTGTCCGAGACCAAGAGCGCCAAGCAGCGCCAGGCGCTGCTCGCCGGCAAGGTCGAGGACATGATCAACACCGTGGTGCGGCAGATCGCGTTCTATTCGTTCGAGCGCGCGGTGCACACCGAGCGCAAGAACGGCGAATTGACCGCCGAGCGGATCGGCCAGATCTGGCTTTCCGTGCAGACCGAGAGCTTAGGGCCGGCGATCGAGATCAAGCCGGGCTACGAGAATTTCTGGATGTACATTCCGCATTTCATCCATTCGCCCTTCTACGTTTACGCCTATGCGTTCGGCGATTGCCTGGTGAACTCGCTCTACGCGGTCTACGAGCACGCCTCCGAGGGCTTTGCGGAACGCTATCTCGACATGCTCGCAGCCGGCGGAACCAAGCACTATTCGGAACTGCTCAAGCCGTTCGGCCTGGATGCCAAGGACCCGAAATTCTGGGACGGCGGGCTGTCGGTGATTTCAGGCATGATCGACGAGCTTGAGGCGATGGGCTGAGGGAAGGCCGTACAACTTCTGTTGAACGGGATCTCCGGCTCCGTTATCATTGCGTATAACGGAGCGTTGTCATGAGCGACCAACCAGACAATCCGCCGAACCCTCGCGGCAAGGTGATCGCCACGGTGGAGATCAAGAAGATCGGCAATTCCTCCGGGATCATTCTGCCGAAGGACGTGATGGCGCGCATGCAGATCAGCGTCGGCGATACGCTCTACGCCACGCTGACCCCTGACGGCGGATTCCGCCTGACGCGGTACGATCCGGATTTCGAGAAGGCGATGGAAGTCGCGCGCCGCGGCATGAAGCGCTACCACAACGCCTTGGCGGAACTTGCCAAATGAGTGAGCCGTTCTGGCTCACCCGGCAGATGATCGAAGCGATCCACGACGAGCAGCTCGCGATCTATGGCGGGGCGAGCGGCCTCCGCGACGAAGGCATGCTGCAATCGGCATTGGACCGGCCGAGGAACAAATGGTCCTACGAGCACGCCGAACTGGCTGACATGGCGGCGGCCTATGCCTTTGGCATTGCGCGCAACCATCCATCCGTCGATGGCAACAAGCGCGACTCGCTGCTTGCGCTCTACACTTTCCTCGGCGTGAACGGCATCGATTTCGATGTGCCGGAGGCCGAGGCGGCCGCCATGATCCTCGCCCTCGCCGCAGGCGAGGTGGACGAAGAGGGCCTCACCCGCTGGATCCGGGATAATTGGCGTTCCGAATGAGGCGATAGGCGAGGCGGCGTTGCCCTGTCCGCGGCTTTGCGCTATGGCACGCTTGAAAATCAGACGTTTGATGACTGGGGACAAGGATGGCGAACCATAGCGAAGTGGCTTACACCACTGCCGACGGCAACGACTACATCGAGCATGAGCGGACCTACGAAGGCTTCATCGCGCTGGTCAAATACGGCACCGCGACGGTCGCCCTCATTCTCATCCTGATGGCCTTCTTCCTGCTCTGACCTCTCGCCGGCTGCGCCGCCAATGCCGGCGGTGCTCAAAAAAATTGCATTCAAACCGGTCCCAAAACCGGTATCCAACGTTGCGGGAGTAACGCTAAGTTTGCTTGCGTGCGCTGTCCCGCGCCGCCGGAGGCCTTATGAAGATTGCCGTTGCCAAGGAAATCGACCCGTCCGAGCCGCGGGTCGCCGCATCCCCTGACACTATCAAGAAACTCAAGGCGCTCGGTGCAGAGGTCGCGGTCGAGCCGGGCGCGGGCATCAAGTCGGGCTTGCCGGATTCGGAATTCACTGCCGTCGGCGCCACCGTGAGCGCCGATGCGGTGAAAGATGCCGATATCGTCATCAAGGTGAAGCGGCCGGAGGCGTCCGAACTCTCGAAATACAAGCGCGGCGCGCTCGTCATCGCCATCATGGACCCCTACGGCAATGACGCTGCGCTGAAGGCGATGGCGGATGCCGGTATTTCGGCCTTTGCGATGGAGTTGATGCCGCGCATCACCCGTGCGCAGGTCATGGACGTTTTGTCGTCGCAGGCGAACCTTGCCGGTTACCGCGCGGTGATCGAGGGCGCCGAAGCCTTCGGCCGCGCCTTTCCGATGATGATGACCGCGGCTGGCACCGTACCCGCCGCGAAAGTGTTCATCATGGGCGTCGGCGTCGCGGGGCTGCAGGCGATCGCGACCGCGCGCCGGCTGGGGGCCATCGTCACCGCGACCGACGTGCGTCCGGCGACGAAGGAGCAGGTGGAGAGCCTTGGCGCCAAATTCCTCGCGGTCGAGGACGAGGAGTTCAAGAACGCGCAGACCGCGGGCGGCTACGCCAAGGAAATGTCCAAGGAGTACCAGGCCAAGCAGGCCGCGCTCACCGCCGAGCACATCAAGAAGCAGGATGTCGTGATCACGACGGCGCTGATCCCAGGCCGCCCGGCCCCCAAGCTCGTCTCCGCGGACATGGTCAAATCGATGCGGCCCGGTTCGGTGCTGGTCGATCTCGCCGTCGAACGTGGCGGCAATGTCGAGGGCGCGAAGGCGGGTGAGATCGTCGACGTCGATGGCATCAAGATCGTCGGCTACACCAATGTTGCCGGCCGCGTCGCCGCCTCCGCCTCCGGTCTCTATGCCCGCAACCTGCTCGCCTTCATCGAGACGCTGGTCGACAAGGCGAACAAGGCGCTTGCCGTCAATTGGGACGACGAACTGGTGAAAGCCACCGCGCTGACCAAGGACGGCGCCGTCATCCACCCGAACTTCCAGCCGAAAGCCTAAGGAGAGAAGCCATGGAGCATATCGCGCAGGCCGTCGATCCCTTCGTATTCCGGCTTTCCATTTTCGTGCTTGCCGTGTTCGTCGGCTATTTCGTGGTGTGGTCGGTGACCCCCGCGCTGCATACGCCGCTGATGAGCGTCACCAACGCGATCTCCTCGGTGATCGTGGTCGGCGCGCTGCTCGCGGTCGGCGTCGGCATGATCTCGAGCGGCTCGGGTTGGGCGCGTGGCTTCGGCTTCGTGGCGCTGATCTTCGCCTGCGTGAACATCTTCGGCGGCTTCCTTGTCACCCAGCGCATGCTGGCGATGTACAAGAAGAAGTCCAAGTAAGCGGCCACCTCGGGGAAGAGGCAAACGGGGACCTGAGATGAACGCCAATCTCTCTGCATTGTTGTATCTCGTGGCGGGTGTGCTGTTCATCCTGTCGCTGAGGGGGCTGTCGAGCCCCGCCACCTCGCGGCAGGGCAACCTGTTCGGCATGATCGGCATGGCGATCGCGATCGGCACCACGCTCGCGAGCCATCCGCCGGCGGACGGCGTCGCCTGGCTGCTCGTCGTACTTGGTGTCGCCATTGGCGGTGCGATCGGCGCCGTGATCGCGCGGCGGGTGCCGATGACCTCGATGCCCGAACTGGTCGCCGCCTTCCACTCGCTGGTCGGCATGGCCGCGGTGCTGGTCGCCGCCGGCGCGTTCTATGCGCCCGAGGCCTTCGACATCGGCACGCCCGGCAACATCCACACCCAGAGCCTGATCGAGATGTCGCTCGGCGTCGCGATCGGCGCGCTGACCTTCACCGGCTCGGTGATCGCGTTCCTGAAACTGTCGGCGCGGATGAGCGGCGCACCGATCCTCCTGCCGTTCCGTCACCTCATCAACATCGCGCTCGCTTTGGCGCTGGTGTTCTTCATCGTTGGCCTCGTGCTGTCGGGCAGTGCGGTCGACTTCTGGCTGATCACCATCATCGCGCTGGTGCTCGGCGTGCTGATGATCATCCCGATCGGCGGCGCCGACATGCCGGTCGTGATCTCGATGCTGAACTCCTATTCCGGCTGGGCCGCGGCCGGCATCGGTTTCACGCTCGGCAATTCGGCGCTGATCATCACCGGCGCGCTGGTCGGCTCCTCCGGCGCGATCCTGTCCTACATCATGTGCCACGCGATGAACCGGTCCTTCATCTCGGTCATCCTGGGCGGCTTCGGCGGCGAGACCGCGGCGGCGGGCGGCGGGACCGGCGAGCAGAAGCCGGCCAAGCTTGGCTCGGCTGATGATGCCGCCTTCATCATGAAGAACGCCTCGAAGGTCATCATCGTGCCCGGTTACGGCATGGCGGTGGCGCAGGCCCAGCACGCGCTGCGCGAAATGGCCGACATCCTGAAGAAGGAAGGCGTCGAGGTGAAGTATGCGATTCACCCGGTCGCGGGCCGCATGCCCGGCCACATGAACGTGCTGCTGGCCGAAGCCAACGTGCCCTATGACGAGGTGTTCGAACTGGAGGACATCAACTCCGAATTCGCCCAAGCCGACGTCGCTTTCGTGATCGGCGCCAATGACGTCACCAACCCGGCTGCGGAAGAGGACAAGACCTCGCCGATCTACGGCATGCCGGTGCTGCAGGTGTGGAAGGCCGGCACGGTGATGTTCATCAAGCGCTCGCTGGCCTCAGGCTATGCCGGCATCGACAATCCGCTGTTCTATCGTGACAACACCATGATGCTGCTCGGCGATGCCAAGAAGGTGACCGAGAGCATCGTCAAGGCGATGTGAGGCCGTTTGCGGGCAGCGATGCTCGTCCTGAAATGGCTCCTGATCCTCGCTGCAGTCGGTTATCTCGGAGCGCTCGCGCTGCTGTTCGTCAAGCAGCGCGAGATGCTGTTTCCGATTCCGACGCGGGAGCGAACCTCACCGGAAGCCGCCGGCTTTCCTGAAGCCGAGGAACATGTCCTCACCGCAGGCGATGGCGAAAGGGTCATCGTCTGGCACGTGCCGGCAAAGCCCAGCCGTCCCGTGATCCTGTACTTTCCCGGCAATGGCGATTTTCTCGCGGGACGAGTCAGCCGTTTCCGCGCGATGACGTCTGACGGTACCGGCCTGGTCGCGCTCTCCTACCGCGGCTATGCCGGCTCGAGCGGGTATCCGAGCGAGCGCGGCATTCTGCAGGACGCCGCTGCAGCTTACGCCTTCACCGCGGCGCGCTATGCCGCGGAACGAATTGTCGTCTGGGGATTTTCACTCGGCACCGGCGTTGCGGTCGCGCTGGCTTCTGACCAGCCGATCGGCAAGTTGATCCTGGAGGCGCCCTATACCTCGACGGTCGACATTGCTGGTGCGGCATTCCCGCTCGTGCCGGTGCGCTGCCTGATGCGGGATCAGTTCCGTTCCGACGAACGCATTGCGCGCGTCACAGCGCCGCTGCTCGTCATGCACGGCACCGACGATCCCGTGATTCCGATCGTCTTCGGAGAGCGTCTGTTCACAATCGCGCATGAGCCGAAGCGGCTCGTTCGCTTTGCTGGCGGCGGCCACGACAATCTCGATTATTATGGCGCGATCGAAACGGTGCGGCAGTTCATTGGCGGTTCGTAGGTGTGGAATGAAGAAATGGCGTGGTGTGCTCCTCCTGTCGACGTTGGTGCTGCTGCCGGAACAGGCGCGCGCAGCGGCAGCGCTCGACGGCGCGGCGATGACCTGGCCATTTGCGCTTCCTTTCGCTGGTCTGCTGCTGTCGATCGCGCTCGGGCCGCTGCTGTTTCCGAAATTCTGGCATCACCATTACGGCAAGATCGCCGCTGGCTGGTCCTTTCTGACGCTCGCCTCGCTCGTCTGGTTCGCCGGAGGTGCAGCCATGCTGGAGAGCTTCGTGCATGCGATGCTCGGGGAGTATCTGAGCTTCATCGTGCTGCTGTTCGCGCTCTATACGGTTGCCGGCGGGATCTTGGTGACCGGCGACCTGAGGGGCACGCCGTGGACCAATACGTCCGTTCTTGCAGTGGGTACGATGATGGCCAGCGTCGTCGGCACCACCGGTGCCGCCATGATCCTGATCCGCCCGTTGATCCGCGCCAACCTGTTGCGGCCCCATAACGCGCACGTCATCGTGTTCTTCATCATTCTCGTTGCCAATGTCGGCGGCGCGCTCAGCCCGCTCGGCGATCCGCCACTGTTCGTCGGTTTCCTGCACGGCGTCGAGTTCTTCTGGACCACGAGGAACATCTGGTTGCAGACCGCGATCGTGGCCGGCATCCTCCTGCTCGTCTTTGTCGTGCTCGATCTCTGGCTCTTCCGCAAAGAGCCATCAGCTCCGCCCGGCGGAGCGTCGCCGATCCGCCTTCGCGGCCTGATCAATCTGGTGCTGATCGCCGCAATCATTGCCAGCATCCTGATGTCGGCGACCTGGCGGCCAGGAATTGCCTTCGACGTTCTCGGCACCAGGCTGGAGCTGCAGAATCTGGTGCGAGACGGCCTTCTGATCGCAATCGCGCTGCTTTCGCTATGGCTCACGCCGGACGAACACCGCGAGGCCAACGGCTTCAACTGGGAGCCGATCCGGGAGGTCGCGAAATTGTTTGCCGCCATCTTCACCGCGATCATCCCGGTGCTGGCGATGCTCCATGCCGGGCGTGACGGCTCGTTCGCCTGGCTGTTGTCCGCGGTCACCGAACCGAACGGCGCTCCACGGGAGGTTCCCTATTTCTGGTTCACCGGATTGATGTCGGCGTTCCTCGACAATGCTCCGACCTATCTGCTGTTCTTCGAGGTCGCCGGCGGCGACCCGCAGCGGTTGATGGGGGAATTGTCGGGGACGCTGGCGGCGATTTCCATGGGTGCGGTCTACATGGGGGCGCTCACCTACATCGGAAACGCACCGAACTTCATGGTGGCGGCGATCGCGAACGAGCGTGGCATCAAGATGCCGAGCTTCTTCGGCTATCTCTTCTTTGCGGGTTGCGTGTTGATACCACTGTTCCTGCTTCTCACATTTCTGCCGATCGCCCCTGTTCTCAGCGTTCACTGAGTGCCATATGCTGGAACTCCTTTGAGCGGCGGAAGGGGAGTTCATGAGCGCACATGGTCCGATGCCCCATACGGCATGGATTTTCCCCGCGCTGGCGATGGGATTGTTCGCTGCGGCGACAGCCGTCGGATGGGTGTTTAGCCCATCTCTCGGCGGATGGCTGCTGGCCGCGATCCTGCTGGCCATCCTGTTCGGCACGGTGTTCGCTGCGGTTCATCACGCGGAGGTGATCGCCGAAGAGGTCGGAGAGCCTTTCGGCACATTGGTGCTGACGCTCGCGGTGACGATCATTGAAGTGGCGCTGATCACGACGATCATGCTGGGTGACAAGCCGCAGCCGGCGCTGGCCCGTGACACTGTGTTTGCGGTTGTGATGATCGTTTGTAACGGTCTCGTTGGGCTGTGCATCTTCATCGGCGGGTTGCACTACCGCGAGCAGGATTTCCAGGTTACCGGCGCCAACGTTTATCTCAGCGTGTTGTTCGTATTGGCGACGATAACGCTGATCATGCCAAATTATACATTGGCGACGCCCGGGCCGGTCTATTCGGCGATGCAACTCGGATTTGTCGACATTGTCACGCTCGCCCTCTACGGTGTCTTTCTCTACATCCAGACCATGCGGCACCGCGATTACTTCGTGGCCGAGTCCGCAAATGATGCTGAGGCGCCGAAGATGTCATCGGGCGCCGTGCTGGCGCTCAGCATTCCGTTGCTGCTGGTCTCGCTTCTCGCCGTCGTGCTGCTGTCAAAGAAGTTCTCGCTCGTCATCGATGCCACCGCAGCGATGATCGGTGCGCCGCCCGCCTTCGCGGGTCTCGTGGTCGCGCTTCTCATCCTCATGCCGGAAGGCGTTGCCGCGGCTTCGGCCGCCCGCAACAATGATTTGCAGAAGAGCATCAATCTTGCGCTCGGGTCATCGCTTGCCACGATCGGGTTGACGATCCCCGCGGTCGGCGTCGCCACCTACCTGCTGGGCAAGGAGCTTGTCCTCGGGCTCAACGCCCAGAGCACGGTGCTGTTGTTCTTGACCTTCCTCTTGAGCATGCTGACCTTCGGCACAGGCCGCACCAATATCCTGTTCGGCGTGGTGCATCTGGTGGTATTTGCCGTGTTCTTGTTCCTGGCATTCCTGCCATAGGGAGACAACGACGATGCTTGCCGCGAAATCCGATGTCCAGGTCGACACCCCCGAAGTCCGCGTCACCGAGTGGCGGCTGGCGCCGGGCAGTGCGACCGGGCCTCACGTCCATGAGATGGACTATGTGATCGTGCCCGTGACCGCCGGCGAGATGACCATCGTGGCGCCCAGTGGCGAGCGGTCGAAGGCCGAGCTCCGCGTAGGCAAGTCGTATTTCCGGAAGGCGGGGGTGGAGCACGATGTACTTAATGAAACCTCTACGGAGATCGTCTTCCTCGAGATTGAACTCAAACCGTAAGCATCCGTGATCGCCGGAACCGGCCGGTTGCCATTGATCCGACGCAGTTGATCCCTCAATGTGCCTCAAAGTTCCCGCATCTAACGCCGCGGCGGGGAGTGGTTGGCAATGCTGAAATACCTGACGAAATTTGTCGTCGATATCTTTCCCTCGGTGGCTGCGACGGTCATCGGGGCCTACATCGTTAACCACTACATCGTAGCCAAGCCGGAGGCACCGGCCGCCGCCGCTGTTTCGACCGCCCAGCCGAAGGCGGCCGTCGCGAGCAAACCCGTCGAAAAGCCTGCCGAGGTCTCCAATCTTCCCGAAGCTGGCGTGAAGGCCAAGGGCATGTCCGAGCGCACATTGATGGAGCGCACGGCGTCCGAGAAGGCCACGGTGATCGAGAAGCCGGCTGAGAAGGCGACCGAGAACAAACCAGCCGCCGAAGCGCCCGCCGAGACCGCAAGCATTCCGCCCGCCGAGCCCCGTCGCCATCAGCCCGCACCCCGTGAAAAGGCCGTCGCCAAGGTGACGCCGGCACCGGTGCAGCAGCCTGCTACCGTGCCCGCCGCTGCACCCGCCTCGCCGCCAGCCGAAGCTGCGGCTGTACCGGACGAGCATCGTGACGCCAACGACCTTGCGCGCGCCGCGATCGAGCGGTTGCGCGGCACCGCCGAGGGCGGCTCTCGTTCGCCGGAGGCGGCACGTGCACCGGAAGCGCCTCGCGTCGCGACCGCGCCGTCAGTGGTGCGGCCGTTGCCGCCGCCGATCATGGTCTCGACGCCGCCGAGCGAGACCTTCGGCCAGACCTCCCAGCCGCGTCCGCCTTATGCCGCAAGCGCAGCTGACGATCCGAACCGTCCGACGCCGCCGGCGGACATTCCGACCTCACGTCCGCCGCTGGATCTGCGCGCCGACGCAGCAGGGGCGGAGCCGGCCAAGGAGCGCCCGACGATCGGCGACGACATGCTGTCATCGATGAAATCGGTATTCCACGCCGTCCTGCCGAAATAGCTGAGTACGATCGCGCAGGCTGGATATAGCCGGCGTCATCTCGCTGTCTCCACAAACACGCTGTCGTCCTCGCGAACGCGGGGACGCATAACCACAGGGAGTTGTTGTGGCGCGAGCAAGTGGTTGCAGCTTCACACATCACTAAACCCTGTGGCTATGGGTCCTGGGTCGCGCGGAGCCTGTCATCGGGCGCGCGTTCGCGCGACCCGTTGGCTTGCCCGGGACGACGGCGAGGAGAGTGCGTCTATCTTAACCGCCGGTGCGCGCGAGGCCGCTGCGCGCGGTCTCGTCTCGAGGCCGCAATGCTATCGCTCGGCTGTACGAAATCGCTGCCTTGCCTTTGTCGCCGAGCCTCTCATAGGCCTCGCCGCGCACCGTCCAAGCCTGGGCGCTGTTCGGATCGGCCTGCACCGCTTCGTCAAGATCGGCGGCCGCTTCCTTGGCCTTGTTGAGAGCGAGGTAGCTGCTCGCGCGCGCCAGCAACGGGTCTACGCTCTGTGGCGCCAGGCCGCTGGCCGCGGTGAAATCCTCGATCGCCTGCTGGTGCTGGTTCTGGCCCTGATAGATCAGGCCGCGGCCATAGAGCGCCTGTGTGTTGTAGGGATCGACTGCGAGCGCCTGTTCGAATTCGGCGAATGCCTGTTCGGTCTTGAAGGACCGCGCGAACTCCTGGCCACGCGCCGCGTGCTCCTTGGCGTCGCTGACGTTCTGCGCACTGACGCTGCCGGTCGGCTTGTCGGTGGCGGCCTGCTTGGGTTTGTCGTTGCCGGGCCCCAATGATCCCAGATCGAACGAGCAGCCGCCCAAGGGGAGACCAAGGGGAATGCCAAGTGTAACGGCCAGCAGAATGGCAGGCCGTGCCATCAGGCGCGGGAGAGGCAAAATTCCAGAACGGGTGCGGGATGCCGGAAACACCATCAACGGAACTGCTCGCGTAATGGAAATGCTCGCGTCTGCAATTCCGTATTGGTAGCCGGCCGCGGTGCAAAATGCACCGACCAAAAAGCAAAACGCGGACCCTCAGGCCCGCGTTGTCATTTCTGACCTTTATAAAAAGGTGCGATCAGCGCGGACCGCGGCCAGCGCCCGGGCCGCCACGTCCACCGGCGCCACGGTCACCACCCGCGCCGGCGCCGAACACCGGCTTCGGCTTCATCGGCAACAGACCTTCGCGCTGCAGCTTCTTGCGCGCCAACTTGCGGGCGCGGCGCACGGCTTCGGCCTTCTCGCGGGCCTTCTTCTCGGAAGGCTTCTCATAGTGGCCGCGGAGCTTCATCTCGCGGAAAATGCCCTCGCGCTGCATCTTCTTTTTGAGCGCCTTCAGGGCTTGATCGACATTGTTATCGCGGACGAGAACCTGCACGCGGCATCCTCTTTTCGATTGATCGGTTCGGAAATCTGGAAAAGCCAAGGTCGGCAAAAAGGCCAGACCTTCAGCCCTAGGGGCGCGCATGTAGCAGACAAAATCGCAAATGTCCACCGGTGAAGCGGGAGCAAGGGCCAAGTAAAGCCACGAAATAGGGCGAAATTGCCACCTAGCGGCCTTGATTGGGGTGATTCGGCGCCAAATGCTTGGCCGCTCCCGCAGCTTTTGCTGGCTCCGGGAAACAAAATAATAGGAGAATTGCTATGGAGACACAAAAATACGCCGCCGAGGCGATCGGCACGTTCTGGCTCACATTTACGGGATGCGGCAGCGCCGTGATCGCCGCTGGCTTTCCGCAAGTCGGAATCGGCCTGGTCGGCGTGTCGCTGGCGTTCGGATTGAGCGTCGTCACCATGGCCTATGCGATCGGCCACGTGTCCGGCTGCCATCTCAATCCGGCCGTCACCGTCGGTCTCGCTGCCGGCGGACGTTTCCCCGTTGGCCAGATCCTGCCCTATGTGATCGCTCAGGTGATCGGTGCGGTCGTTGCTGCGGGAGTGCTCTATCTGATCGCGAGCGGCGCGCCCGGCTTCGACCTCGCCAAGGGCTTTGCCTCCAACGGCTATGACGCGCATTCGCCCGGGCAGTACAGCCTGTTGTCCGGCTTCATCACCGAGGTGGTGATGACGATGATGTTCCTGTTCATCATCATGGGCGCGACCCATGGCAGGGCGCCTGCGGGCTTTGCGCCGCTCGCGATCGGGCTCGCGTTGACGCTGATCCATCTGGTCAGCATTCCCGTCACCAACACCTCGGTGAATCCGGCGCGCAGCACCGGGCCGGCATTGTTCGTTGGTGGATGGGCGCTGGCGCAGCTCTGGCTGTTCTGGGTGGCGCCGTTGATCGGCGGCGCGCTCGGCGGGGTGCTCTATCGCTGGCTCAGCGAGGAGCCGACCGGCGTCGTCGAAGGCGTACGACAGGCTTGATCAGTTTCTAATTTAAGACTTTGCCGGCGGGCTACTGTTTGTGGCCTGCCGGCGCTACTTCGGTGGTGCCACTTCAGTGACATGGCCCATCTTGCGGCCGGGCCGCGGCGGGCCCTTGCCGTAGAGATGCACGGTTGCGCCGGGCACTGTCAGCCATTCCTCATAGCTCAGGATGTCGTCGCCGATCAGGTTGGTCATGGTCACCGCGCCATGGCGGATCGGTTTGCCGAGCGGCCAGCCGGCGATGGCGCGGATGTGCTGCTCGAATTGCGAGATCGAGGCGCCGTCGAGCGTCCAGTGTCCGGAATTGTGAACCCGCGGCGCGATCTCGTTGACCAGCACGGTCGGCCCGTCGTTGCCCGCGACCACGAACATTTCGACCCCGAGTACGCCGACATAGTTCAGCGCATGCGCGATTCTTTCCGCAACCGATCGCGCCTGCACGGCGAGCTCGGCCGGGATCGCCGCCGGCGCGCGCGAGATCTTCAGGATGTGATCGCGGTGCTCGTTCTCGGTGACGTCGAAACATTCAACGTGGCCGTCCGCGGAGCGCGCGGCGATCACGGAGATTTCGCGCTCGAATGGCACGAAGGCTTCGAGGATGGCGGATTTGGTGCCGAGGTCTTCCCAGAGCTGGTCGATGTCGTCGCCCTCGCGGATCATCGCCTGGCCCTTGCCGTCATAGCCGAAGCGGCGCGTCTTGATGACGGCGGGAAGGCCGATGCGCGCGACGCCGGCGCGCAGCGTTTCGACCGAGGACACATCGGCATAGTCGGCGGTGCCGATGCCGAGCCTGGTGATGAAATCCTTTTCGATCAGCCGGTCCTGCGTGGTCTCGAGGATCTTCTGCGACGGCAGCACCGGGCGGCGCGCCGCCAGCACCAAGGCGGTCGCGGACGGCACGTTCTCGAATTCATAGGTGATGACGTCGACGTCATTGGCGAACAGTTCGAGCGCCTCGACGTCGGCAAATTCCGCGCAGGTCGCGTGCTGCACCACGTCGAAGGCGGGCGAATCCGGATCCGGCGAGAACACCTGGCATTTGAGGCCGAGCCGCGCCGCGGCCATCGCCAGCATCCGGCCCAATTGCCCGCCGCCGAGAATTCCGATGGTATCACCCGGCTTCAGCTTCACTGTTGTCGAAGCCGTCACGCCGATACCTCCGGATGCTCCTTGACCGCATCGGTCTGTTGCTTGCGCCAGGCGGCCAGACGCGTCGCCAGCGCCGGATCGTTCAGCGCCAGCACGCTCGCTGCGAGCAGCGCCGCGTTGATGGCACCCGATTTTCCGATCGCCAGCGTGCCGACCGGGATACCGGCCGGCATCTGCACGATCGAATACAGCGAATCGACGCCCGACAGCGCCTTCGATTCGACGGGAACCCCGAACACTGGAAGTTCCGTCAGGGCAGCCGTCATGCCGGGCAGATGCGCGGCACCGCCGGCGCCGGCAATAATGACCTTGAAACCGGCCGCTTTTGCCGCCTTGGCGAACGCGTACAGCCGGTCCGGGGTACGGTGGGCGGAAATGATCCGCGCCTCAAACGCGAGCCCGAGGGCAGTGAGCGTTTCGGCGGCGTGGCCCATGGTCTCCCAGTCCGACTGGCTTCCCATGATAATGGCTATTGCGGCGGGCATATCGTCAATTCTGATCGGGAATCCAGAAGCATGGGCCGGATTATAGGAGCGGCCCGTCACTGATCCAAGGCGTGGCAAGGAATCTGGAATGGACTATCCTGTCTTGGTGAATGCGGGCAAGCCTCATCAGCGGGCCTCAACAAGGATGCTTATGAAAAAGAAGAAGAGGGCGGCCGCATCCGGGGCCGCGAAAAGACAAAGCGCGGCTGCGCGCAAGGTTGCGCCGCGCCGCGCCCAAGCCGCAACCACCCAAGCCGCGCCTGCCCAAGCCGCCCCCGCCAAAGTCACCCCTGTCCAGGTGCCATCGGCTGCATTGACCGAGGCCAAGGCGACAATTCGCCGCCTCAAGGCGGAACTGGCCGCGGCGGAAGCGCAGATCGCGGAACTGCAGGCATCCGCGGAGACCGACTTCCTGCTGGACATCCTCAATCGGCGCGGCTTCGAGCGCGAGCTGAACCGCTCGATCGCCTATATCAAGCGCTATCACGCCAGCGGCGCGCTGGTCATGCTCGACGTCGATCGCCTGAAGCCGATCAATGACACCTATGGCCATGCCGCCGGCGATGCGGTGCTGAAGGCGATCGTGAAGACGGTAACGAAGCAGGTGCGTGCATCGGACGTGGTCGGACGGCTCGGCGGCGACGAGTTCGCGGTGCTGCTGTGGAACCTGACCGAGACCGACGCCAAGGCCAAGGCTGCGGCGCTGGAGCAATCGATCGATCGCCTTACCTTCGATTTCGGTGGCCGCAGCGTCAGCGCGGGCGCCTCCGCCGGCGTTGCGATCCTCGGTCCGCACTCCGTGGCGAGCCGCGCGCTGGAAGAGGCTGATAGCGCGATGTATGTGCGCAAGGCGCAGCGGCGGCATGAAGTGGTGGGTTGATGGCAAGCGGCTTCACAGGCCGAGATCGTCCGGCAGGTTGCCGAATTTCCGCAGCAGGTGCGCATCGCCGAATTCGCCGATCATGGGATCGCCGGTGCGGCTGAAGGCGACCGCGCCGATGCTGCCCGGCATCCGCGACATCATCTCGGCGCGCCGCAACGCGGTCGCGGCGCTCTGACACTCCTCGGCATTGCCCGCGACCAATTCACCGCTGTCGTCCCGCACGAAAGGCAGCGCAACGTAATAGGTGATATCGGCCATGGCGTGCTCCTTTTACCTACGCGGCGTCGTTCTTGGCCCGCGCGAAACAGGTCGCGAGCGCGTCCTGTAATTCCGCGACCTCAGTCTCGAGGAATTCGTTGGCCATGATCAGCGCCTTGATGGTGCTGCGCAGATTGCCGTCGCACATCGCGATCGCCTGGTCGCAAGCCACTTCGTAGCGGTTGTTGTCGGAGAACACTGACGGCATGGGCATGGCGATGATCCTTCCGGTTCTGGCTGGCGGCAGCGGTAATGTTCTTATTTTGTTCTAGAGGAGTCAAGAGGGCGGAAGCGCCTTGCCGGCGGCTTGTGACCGATCGCGCCAAGCGCCTGTGGATGTCTGCCTGTGGATGTCGGGGACAGCTAGCCAACATGCGCTGACAGCAAAGCCAGGCGCAAATTCTCTCGTCTCGTCATTCCGAGGCACGCAAAGCGCGAGCCCGGAATCCGTTTTACCACTTGCACGCGCGGCCCGATGGATTCCGGGTTCGATGCGGAGCCTATCATCGGGCCGCGCTTCGCGCGGACCCATTGGTATCGCCCCGGAATGACGGCGCGCGTCACGCGATGATGTCGGGCGTGATCTGATCCTCGATGAAGGCGATGCGATCGCGCAAGTGCAGCTTGCGCTTCTTGAGTCGCTGCACCATCAGCAGATCCGGCGCCGGCGACTGATGCAGCGCGTCGATCGCTGCATCGAGATCGCGGTGCTCCTGCTGCAGCCGTGCAAGCTCTGCGTGGAGTTCGCGCTCATCTTCGTCGGTCATGGCTGTGTACTAAAAAATAGGCACGGTGAAGTTGTGGCCGGATCGCTCGGTATCTGCGTGCCGAAATATCCTCCCTCCACGCTCGCCGCGCAAGTTAAGACGGTTCCATACGCACGTTCTGTTACAGATAAATTCGAAAATGTCGCAGCGCTGATTCGCAATCTCCGTCGACAGATAATCTGGCTGGTGTACACTTTGGTGTCCTGATCGAAATTGAGGTCAACCTGCCGAGGAGGTTTCGTAATGGCGATACAGGCGCATCTGGTTGAACTGGAACGCAAGCACAAAATTCTCGAAAGCGAACTACACGAAGCGCTCCTGCACCTCTCTACAGACGACCTGCAAATCACCGAACTCAAGCGCCGCAAGTTGATGGTCAAGGACGAGATCGAACGGTTGAAACAATCCGTCGACGAGACATTCCACTAGCCAGTCCCCCGGTAACATATCGCAACGTACACCACTTCAGGCCGGATGGGCGCCGAAGCGCTCATCCGTGGTCGATGTTGCGACTGCTCACACGAACTCACCGACGTAATCGGCGATCGCGAGCGACGACGTCAACCCGGGCGATTCGATACCAAACAGATTGATCAATCCAGTGACGCCGTGATCGCGCGGCCCCTGGATCAGGAAATCCTGCGTCGCCACGGCCGGCGGAACGATCTTCGGTCGGATCCCGGAATAGCTTGGCATCAGTGCCCCGTCCGGCAGCCCGGGCCAATATTTGCGGATTGCCGGATAGAAGCGGTCCGCGCGCGCCGGATCGACGGCGTAATCGATGCTCTCCACCCATTCCACATCCGGGCCGAAGCGGGCCTGCCCTGCCATGTCCAGGGTGAGGTGCACGCCGAGCCCGCCGGGCTCGGGCACCGGGTAGATCAGCCGCGAGAACGGCGCCCGCGCGCTGCAACTGAAATAGTTTCCCTTGGCGAGATAGGCGCATGGGATCAATTCGAGCGGCATACCCTCGATGCCGCGCGCGACCGCCGGCGCCCCGAGGCCTGCGGCATTGACGAGCAGGTCGCATTCCAGCGTCATCGGCGCTTCGCCACCGGCCTCGATCTCGATCCGGCCGGCCGCCGCCTTGGCGCGGAGCAGCGGGGTATGGAAGGCGAATGCGGCGCCGGCGGCCTCCGCATCGCCCCTGAGCGCCAGCATATAGGCGTGGCTGTCGATGATCCCGGTGGACGGCGACAGCAGTGCGGCGTCGCAGTTCAACGCTGGCTCCATCGCGCGGGCGGATTCGCCCGAAAGCAGCTCCATGTCGCGCACGCCATTGGCCTCGGCATGGGCGCGGATCGATTGCAGCTTTTCGGTCTCTTTCGGCGTGGTCGCGACGATCAGCTTGCCGCAATTGCGATAGGGGACGCCGTGCTCCTTGCAATAACGGTAAAGCGCATGCTTGCCGCTGACGCACATCCGCGCCATCAGGCTGCCGGCACGGTAGTAGATGCCGGCATGGATCACCTCGCTGTTACGCGAGGAGGTCACGGTGCCGATCCCCTCGGCGGCTTCCAGCACGATCACTTCGCGCCCTGCTTGTGCGAGGCGGCGTGCGACGGCGAGCCCGATCACACCCGCTCCGATGACGACGCAATCAACTCTGTCCATGGATCCTTCAAGCCCCGGAAATCGGCGCGAATAGGGTTCTGCGTGTTGTTGTCCATCCGCGCCTTGGTAGCAACGCCCCGGATTGCCTCGAAATAGGCTTCGTGGCGCACCGGCATTAGTGCGGCATTAATCATGTCAGGGCAATTGCCCTAAATTAAGTCACATTTTCCGGTTGCATCGCGCGGCGTTTACCCGATCCAAACTGCCAAGGCCAGAGACTGTAATGCGGAAATCCGCAAGGTGACGGAATGGCTGGCAAGAAAGCGCAGGGAAGCGGGAGGAATCTGATTCCGGCGCCGGCCGTCGTCTGCCTTGTCGTGGCCATTGCGTCGGCTGCATTGGCTCTCGCAGCGTCAGCCGGTCTGGTCCCATCGAGCGATATCGGTTCGCTCGGGCCGAACCTGGTCTGGGAGCTTTTGATCGGCGGCATCGTCGTCGCCTCCTTCGTGGGCGCGATCACGCTCTCGGTGCTTTCGGCGCTGCGAAGGGTGCAGCGCATACAACTCCGGCGCAATGCCTTCGTCAGCTCCGCCCTCAACCATCTGAACCAGGGCGTGGTGATGACCGATGCGCAAAAGCGGATCGTGTTCTGCAACGACCGCTATCTCGAAATCTATGGCCTGTCGCGCTCTGACATACCGCGCAACATGACCGGGCCCGAACTGCTGGCAATGCGGCACAAACGCGGTTTGATGGATGCCACACCTGCGGAGTTCTATGTCCGGGCCGCCAGCCCCGAGGGGATGGTGACGGAATTGCCCAACGGCAAATCGGTCGTGGTCCGACATTTCGGGCTGCCCAATGGCGGATCGATCGCGACGCATGAGGACTGCACCGACCAGCGGCAACTGTCGCGCAAGCTCGCATCCACCACCCAGTTCCTGGAATCGGTGCTCGACAACGTGCCGGTCTGCGTGGCCGCGAAGAACATCGAGGACGGCCGCTACATCTTCGCCAACCGTGCCTTCGAGCGGTTCTCGCGCTTCTCGCGCGATCGCATCGTCGGCAAGCGCGCCGACGAGATCTTTAGTCCCGAGAGCGCCGCGAGCATCGCGGCCGCCGACAAGGCGGCGCTTCAAGCTCCAGAAGGCTCCTTCCGCAACGAGTTCTGGGTCGAACGTGGCCCGGAGCGGCGCATCCTCGCTTCCAACCGCGTGATCGCGCGCAGCGAGAAGGGCGAGCCGGAATTCCTGATCGCGCTGTTCGATGATGTCACCGACCGCCGTTCGCTGTCGCGGGAATTGGAGAACGCCAAGAAGTTCCTCGAACTCGTGGTCGACAACATTCCGGTCTCGCTGATCGTCGAGCGCGTCAGCGACGGCCGATATTTGCTCGCCAACCGCTCGGCTGAGACGATCCTGAACCGCCGGCGCGAGGATGCCACCGGCCTGACGGCGACGGACATCTTCAATCCGCGCGAGGCCAAGCTGATCATCGCGCGCGACGAGGCTGCGATCAAGAAACGCGGCCTGCTCACCGAGGAGCATCCGATCTCGACCAAGGACGGCTTGCGGCTATTCCTGACCCGCCGCATGACCGTGCTCGACGAGCATGGCGAGCCGCAATACCTGATCAAGACGCATGAGGACGTCACGGATCGACGCCAGACCGAATCCCGCATGGCCCATATGGCCTATCACGACGGTTTGACCGATTTGCCGAACCGCGCCGCTTTCCTGCAGGCGCTGGCGCAGATGATCGAGGCCTGTGGCGGCACCGACGAGGAATTCGCCGTGCTTTGCGTCGACCTCGACGGCCTGAAAGAGATCAACGACGTGTTTGGCCATGCGATCGGCGACAAATTGCTGATCGAGGTGGCCCGGCGCCTGCAGACCTCGGCGCGCGGCGGCGTGGTGGCGCGCCTCTCGGGCGATGAGTTCGGCCTGATCATCGACGGCAAGCAGCCGGCCGCCGGCATCGTTCTTGCCGAGCAGGTGGCGGAGGCGCTCGCCCAGGAATTCTTGATCGATGGCAAATCGGTCCGCACCGGCGTCACTGCGGGCATTTCGGTATTCCCGCACAATGGCTCGGATGCCGCCTCGCTGCTCGCCAATGCCGGCGCGGCGCTGTTCCGCGCGAAGGCGAAGTCGCGGGGCACGATCTCGATCTACGAGCCGGAAATGGACCAGCAGATCCGCGACCGGCGCGTGCTGCATCAGGATCTCTCCGCCGCGATCCGGAACGGCGAATTATCGCTCTACTACCAGCCGCTGGCCGCGGCCGGCGCAACGGTGGACGAGAGCAGGGTGATCGGTTTCGAGGCCCTGGCGCGCTGGCAGCATCCAGTGCGCGGCTTCGTTTCGCCCGCGGATTTCATTCCGCTGGCGGAAGAAGGCGGCCTGATCGTCGAGATGGGCGAATGGATCCTGCGCGAGGCCTGCCGCGAGGCCGCCTCCTGGAAGCAGCCGCTGCAGATCGCGGTCAATCTTTCTCCGGCGCAGTTCATGCACGGCGACCTTGTCAGCCTCGTGCATTCGATCCTGCTCGAAACGGGCTTGCGGCCCGACAGGCTCGAGCTCGAAATCACCGAGGGCGTGCTGATCGAGGATTTCGATCGCGGCCTGGCGCTGCTCAGGCGGCTGAAGGCGCTCGGCGTGCGCATCTCGATGGACGATTTCGGCAGCGGCTATTCCTCGCTGAGCTACCTGCAGGCGTTTCCCTTCGACAAGATCAAGATAGACCGCGCCTTCGTCATGAATCTCGGCCGCAACCCCCAATCGGCGGCGATCGTCCGCGCTGTCATCGATCTCGGTCACGGCCTGCAGATGTCGATCGTCGCTGAGGGCGTGGAAACCGAGGAGCAGCTCGGCTTCCTGGCAAAGGAGGGATGCGACGCGGTGCAGGGTTATCTGATCGGCAAGCCGGCGCCGGTCGGCCAGTACGCGGCGCTGGTGGGCAACGGCGGTAATGTCGTGGAACTGGTCCGCAAGACCGGGTAAGTCTTGCTGGACGGGTTTTCTTCACCCGCGCCTGTATCTCCTTCACGTGGGAGCGCTATGACCTTCCGGCATGGGCGTGCTCTCGTCGCGGCCGCTTAGGCCAGTCTTAACCATCGCGCTTCTTTTACTTTTTCGCCCGAGACCTCCCGCTGTAGTCTTGCAATTGATCAGTGCGGAGGATGCCGTGGATCAACGGGATTGGAGCCGCGTCGAGCAGGAACTCGGCGAATTGGTGCCAAAGGCGAACGCGTCCTTGGGCCAGCAGCCTGCGCCAGCGCAGCTCAGTTTGGCAAGTAAGACTCTGGCGTCGGGCGAGAATTCGACGGAGGCAATCCTCGAGCAGATCGCTCAGGCCCTCGAAGCCGACGGAATCGTCAGCAGGAAAAGCCCCTGAGCATCGACTTCCGATCCCATCCGGTGTGTGCGAGCGAACGGACGGCCCAAAGCGCCTTGGCAAAGTTCAAGCTCACGCAGTGCCGCGTGGTGGAACGAAGAGACGCCCGCACGCTGACGCCGACATTCAAAAGAGACCAAAGCGGACGTTCGTAAACGTTCGCTTCTGACGTGCCTCTGCGCCAATCTGTCCCGTCTTTCGCCCCTGGCCGAGGTCGGACGATGCGATACCCTGATGAAAAATTCAGGGAGGGAGCCATGTCAGCGAAACTTGATCGCCGTCAATTCATTGCTGCGGGTACGACAGCGGCAGCGATGCCGTTCCTCTTGCGCAGGGCCGCGGCGCAGGAAGCGTGGCCGTCGCGGCAAATCCGTATGATCTGCAGCTATCCGGCCGGCGGCCAGACCGACCTGCTCGCGCGCGCCTTCGGCGAATTCATCTCCAGGCAGGTGGGAAAGACTGTCGTCATAGAGAACAGAGCGGGGGCCTCGGGCTCGATAGGCGCCGCGGAAGTCGCGCGCGCGGAGCCAGATGGCCATACGATCCTGTGCTCCATCTCAACCACCTATGTGATGAACAGAGCCATGATGAAGAACCCCGGCTACGACATGGACAAGGACCTGACGCTCGTCAGCATCATCCCGGGGGCAGGGCTGCTGCTGGTCGCGAGCCCGAAGGCCGGCGTCAAGACGTTGGACGAATTCGTCGCTTTCGCGCGCAAGAGCGGCAAGGTGAACTTCGGCACCTATAGTGCGGGCTCGGCCCCGCACATGACGATCAATGAGCTCAACAAACAGTATGGTCTCAACATCGAACCGATCCATTACCGTGGCGAAGCGCCAATGTGGACGGGGCTGGCGGAAGGCACGCTCGATGTCGCGATGGGCAGCTACACGGCTGCGCAAACCGTCCTGCAGAGCAATCGCGGCGTTGTGTTCGCGGTGCATTCGAAGAAGGTCGACGCGATCCCGAACATCAAGACTTTACCTGAGCAAGGCGCGACAGCGAAATTCTTCACCGTGAGCGGCTTCACGGGCTGGGCGTTGCCGAAGGCGACGCCGCAGCCGATCGTCGACCGGTTGGCGGAACTCTGCGTGGCAGCCAATAACGATGCGAAAGTGAAGGAAGTTCTCAGCACCTTCGTGCTCGACCCGGCGCTCGGCTTTAGGGAAAGCAACGCTTTGTATCAGAGGGAATTGCCGGTCTGGATGGAGAGCGCGCAAGCGCTCGGCTTGGAACCATCCTAGACAATCTGGAGATACTAGCTGAGCGCCCTGCTTCGATCTGCCTGCTGCGACCAAGCTTCGTCGCGGCGGGATGGCCGCCGGTGCAGGCGGTCGGCGATCAGCTTTGTCGCTTTCTCGCCGCGCCCCGCGCGAAGACAGGCGACGATGAATGTGTCCTCCCAAAGCTCGCGCTGGGCGTGACTGCCGCCGATCCGCACCAGTTCCGGCATCAACGGCTCGAGGATGCGCACGGCGCCCTCGTTGTCGCCCGAGGCAAATGCCTGGATACCGCGGCAAAGACCGATCGCGGAAGCGCCGGGCGCCAGCTTGCCCTCGGCGTGCCGCGCCTCCATTTCGGCAAGCCGCGGCTCCAGAGCGCCGCCGTTGCTCGCCGCGGCAGCCAATGCGTGATGGACATCGGCAAAATGCGCCCCGGCTTTCGGGAAGAATTTCTCGCCGTAGGCGGCGACTTCCTGCCAATGCGAGTCAAGCCCGGTCCTTCCCGCCAGCGAGACCCGCCACAGCAATGAGGTGGTATCGGTCAGAATGTTCAGCGGCGGATAGGGCCGCCCCTGCGGTCTGATATGCCGCTCGTAGATGTCGAGCGCGCCGTCAGTGTCACCGTCCTCGAGCGCGATCAGTGCCAGGTGCCAGGCAAGATGTCCCTGCAAGAAGCTCACACGGTCGTGTGCCGGCAACCAGCCGGACACGAAGGTGCGGCCTTCCTTGGGATCACCCTGCTCGAACAGGGCATGCGACAGAGCGTGGGCCGCGCTGGCATTTGCCGGCTTCATCCAATAGGCGCGCTCGGTGGTATCGCGGCCGGTGATGACGTCGCCCGCCTCGGTTCGCGACCAGCCGAGATAGGTGAGGAACCACCAGTCTTCGCCATAGTCGGCAGCATAGCGCTCGCAGATCGAAAGCCGTGCCGCGTCATGGTCGGGCCGTCCCGAGAAAGCGTAGAGGCCGAAGGCGCCGAGCAGCAGCGACAGGATCAGCGCGTCGCGCGGAAATTCCGTCAGGTGCTGTTCGGCCACTTGCAATGCGTGCCTGGTCTGGCTTTCAACCACCGAGGCTACGATCTCGACATGCTGCTGCTCGCGCCGACTCGCGGCGGCGGCCAATTGCCGGGCTTTTGCCGCCTTGTCGCGGGCCGCCGCGCCTTCCATGTTGATCTGATGGACGCGGGCACGCGCCACATGGGCAAGCGCAAAATCGGGATCCTCGGCGATGGCCGCCTCAAAGGCCGCATCCGCGCCATGCCAGGCCGCAAGGATACAGTCGATGCCATCACGGTAGAGCGCCGCGGCGCGATCGGAAGCGGTCGTCAGCGGCAGGTCGTAGCGGTCCCGGTTCATCATTCGTCCTCCTGACGTGCAGGCGAAATCTAGCAGAGGCGCCTGTGACAACAATATTGCGGAAGACGCCGCGTGAGGCGGTTGAGCCAGTGGCGATCCGCCGCTAGCTTGCGGTCACGTTCGGGCTAAAGGGAATCATGGCTGAGGAACTGGCGAAGACCGCAAATAATTCGACCACGGAAAAAACTGCGCCGCGGAGGGCGACCGACATGCCGCTGCTGCGCATCGAGGGCGTGACGAAAAGGTTCGGCAACTTCACCGCGGTCAACGAGCTCTCACTCGATATCCGCGCCGGTGAATTCTTCGCCCTGCTTGGCCCGAGCGGGTGCGGCAAAACCACGCTGTTGCGCATGCTGGCGGGATTCGAGACACCGGACGAGGGACGCATCCTGCTTGCTGGTCGCGACATCGCGCAGGTGATGCCGCATGAGCGGCCCGTCAATATGATGTTCCAGAACTATGCGCTGTTTCCGCATCTCTCGGTGCGTGACAACATCGCATTCGGCCTGCGGCGCGCCGGCATGGCGCGCGGCGAGATCGCCGCCCGCGTCGCCGAGATGGTGGCGCTCGTCAAGCTCGAGGGGATGGAGAAACGCAAGCCCGACCAGCTTTCCGGCGGCCAGCGGCAGCGCGTGGCCTTGGCGCGCTCGCTGGCACGCCGGCCGCAGATGCTGCTGCTCGATGAGCCCTTGGCCGCGCTCGACAAAAAACTGCGCGAGAGCACGCAGGCAGAATTGATGGAATTGCAGCGCCGCCTTGGCATGACCTTCATCATCGTCACCCACGACCAGGAAGAGGCGATGACGATGGCGAGCCGGATCGGTGTGATGGACGCCGGCCGCCTGGCGCAGGTCGCAACCCCGCGCGACCTCTATGAGGCGCCGGCCTCGCGCTGGGTCGCCGAGTTCGTCGGCGACGTCAATCTGTTCGAGGGGCAGGTCATCTCGCGCGAGCAGGGCAGGCTGAAGGTCACGACGCGTGAAGCAGGGATCATCACGGTGGCCGAACCGCGCCAATCGGTGATGAAAGAGATCGTGACCGTCGCGATCAGGCCCGAGAAGATCAAATTATCGCGGCGTGGACTGGCGTCGGGTGCCGACGCGTTGCAAGCAATCAATCGCTTCGAGGGCGAGGTCGCGGAGATCAATTACCTCGGCGGCCTCACCGCTTACAGGATCAGGCTCGACAATGGTGCGGTGGTCCGCTCGGTGATGGCCAATACCGCGCGGCTTGACGCGGATGGCTATGGTTCGAGCGAGCGCGTGGCTGTCTGGTTCACGCCCGACGATGGGGTGGTGCTCGAGCAATGAGCACGCGCCGTATCTTTGCCCGTCCGGCGCGCTATGCCGCCATCGCGCCCTATCTCTGGATGGCGCTGTTTTTCCTGGTGCCGTTCGGCTTTGTGCTGAAGATCAGCCTGTCGCAGACCGCGATTGCGCAGCCGCCTTATACGCCGGTGTTCGACCTCGGCGAGGGATGGGTGGCGTTCAAGGCCGCGTTCGAGCAGTTGTCGCTGGAAAATTTCCGGCTGCTGCTCTCGGACAATCTCTACATCCTGTCCTATCTGCGCAGCCTCGTCGTCGCCGCGACATCGACGCTGATTCTGCTCGTGATCGGTTATCCCATCGCCTACGGCATGGCGCGGCTGCCGCAGCGCTGGCAGGGCATCGCGATGACCCTTGTCATCGTGCCGTTCTGGACCTCGTTCCTGATCCGCATCTATGCCTGGATCAACATCCTGCAGCATGACGGCTTGCTCAACCGGATCTTGCTCGCATTGCATCTGGTGCCCGGGCCTGTTGTCTGGCTGTCGACCGACACCGCGATGTATATCGGCATCGTCTATTCCTATCTGCCGTTCATGATCCTGCCGCTCTACGCCACGCTCGCGAAGATGGACCGCACGCTGCTGGAGGCCGCCGAAGATCTGGGCGCCTCGCCGCGGAAGGCCTTCTGGCTTGTGACGTTTCCGCTGTCATTGCCGGGCGTCGGGGCAGGGGTATTGCTCTGCTTCATACCGATTGTCGGCGAGTTCGTGATCCCCGATCTTCTGGCCGGCTCCAATTCGCTGATGATCGGCCAGACGCTCTGGCTCGAATTCTTCACCAATAAGGACTGGCCGGTGGCCTCGGCCGTCGCGATCGCGCTGTTGCTTCTCTTGGTGCCGCCGCTCGTGCTCTATGACCGGCTGCAGCGTCGGCAGGTCGAGGGCCGACGCTGATGGCACGTACCGTGAACCGGCTTTCGCGCTTCAACATGACCGCGCTCGCGCTCGGGCTCGCGTTCCTTTATTTGCCGATCGTGATCCTCGTGATCTTTTCGTTCAACGCGTCGCGGCTGGTGAATGTGTGGGGCGGCTGGTCGCTGCGCTGGTACATCGAGTTCTTCAATGACCGCGCCATGCTGGAAGCCGCCTGGATGAGCCTGCGCGTCGCCGCCGTGTCCGCCACATTGGCGACGCTGCTCGGCACCCTCGCGGCCATAGGCCTGGCGCGCGGCGAGCGCTTTGCCGGCCGCGCGCTGTTCTCCGGCATGCTCTATTCGCCGCTGGTGATGCCGGAGGTGATCTCGGGACTGTCACTGCTACTCCTGTTTGTGGCGCTGAACGCCGAGCGCGGCTTCTGGACGGTGACTATCGCCCACACTACGCTCACCATGTGCTTCGTCACCGTGGTGGTGCAGTCGCGCCTTGCTTCGCTCGACCGCAGCCTGGAGGAGGCCGCGATGGACCTCGGCTGCAATCCGGTGAAGGCGTTCCTGATGGTGACGCTGCCGCTGATCGTTCCCGCCATCGTCGCGGGTTGGATGCTCGCCTTCACGCTGTCGCTCGACGACGTCGTGATCGCAAGCTTCACCACCGGTCCCGGCTCGGCGACGCTGCCGATCCGGATTTATTCGGAGGTGCGGCTCGGGGTGAAGCCGGAGATCAACGCGATCTGCACGCTGGTGATCGCATTGATCGCCGTCCTGATCGTGATCGCCTCGTTCGCTTCGAAATTGTCGAGCTCCCAGGGCGAGAGCGCCGCGCCGCTGTGAGCGGTCACGACTTCACCGCGCCCGCGGTGAGGCCGCCGACCATGTAGCGCTTGAAGGCATAGTAGATCGCCGCCGGTGGCAGCGCGTAGATGAAGCCGGTCGTCATCAACAGCTCCCACGGCGAATCGTCGGCGGCGAGGAAATTGCCGAGCGCAACGGGGAGCGTGATGTCGGTGTCCTTCGATAGCAGCAGGAACGCATAGAGATATTCGTTCCAGGCCAGCAGGATGGCGTACGTGCCGACCGCGACCAGTGAGGGCATCATCAGCGGCACGTAGACCAGCCGGAACAATTGCAGCGTGGTCGCGCCGTCCATGGTCGCGGCTTCGTCGAGCTCGACCGGCAGTTTGTCGGATGCTTGCTTCAACACCCAGATCGCGTAGGGCGAGGCGATGGTCACCATCGCCAGGATCAGCGACCAGTGAGTGTTGAGCAATCCGTAATTGCCCATGGTGCGGTACATCGGCACGGCCAGGAATGCGGCCGGGATGAAATAGGTGAACAGCGCCAGGTTCATCACCGCGCGGCCGCCGGGCGTACGCAATCGCGAGATCGAGAACGCCGCTGATGTTGCGATGAACAGCGTCAGCGCGCCGGTCGCCAGCGCGATCAGGGTTGAATTGCCGAACTGCATCCAGAAATCGCGCAGGAAGTAGTGCTGCTGGCGGAACACGATCTCGAAATTGTGCAGCGTCGGATGATCGGGCCAGAGCTTGCCGGAGAACGCGTCCTCCTTTGGCGAGATCGCAAACAGGAACATGTGATAGATCGGCACCAGCGTCCAGATCAGGACGGGGATGCCGATCAGGAGCAGCTTGGCCTCGGTGCCGATCTCGCGCAGGGTGGGCAGCTTCATCGCGACAACCGTTTCATCATGAAATAGACAAGCGGCAGCACCAGCGGCAGCGCGCAGACGATCGAGGCCATCGCCAGATTGAGCTGGTCGAGCCGGAGATAGCGGATGCCGAGCGTCGACAGCACATGGGTGAGGTCGGCCGGCCCGCCGCCGGTCAGGAGGTAGACGCTGTTGAAGTCGCCGAGCGTCCAGATCATCGAGAGCAGCGTGCAGGTGACGTAGAGCGTCCGCATCGACGGCCAGGTGATGTAGCGGAATTTCTGCCAGAAGCTCGCGCCGTCGACGGCAGCGGCCTCGAACAGGTCGTTGGAGATGGCGAGCCGCCCGGTCATCAGGATCAGCGTCCAGAACGGCAGCGACTTCCAGATGTGGACGCCGATCGCCATGGTCAGCGCCACCGCCGGATCGTTGAGCCAGTTCGGGCCGTCATCGCCGGTCAGGCTGAAGATGATGTGATTGACCACGCCCCATTCCGGATTGAGCATGAAGCGCACCGACAGGATGGTCGGGATCGACGGCACCGCCCAGGGCAGGATGAACAGCACCGACAGCCACCTGATCCAGTGGCGCTGCTGGACGAAGAAGCCCGACAGGAACAGCGCGATCAGCATTTTGACGTTGATGCCGATGACGAGGAAGATCAGCGTGTTGACGGCGGCGCGCGCGAAGATCGGGTCGTGATAGAGCTCGACATAGCTTTGCGGATGGCGCGCGAGCCATAGCCCGTAACCGACGGGATAGAGCACGAAGGCCAGGAACACGAGCAGATAGGGCGCCAGCAGCACGATGCCCCAGACTTGCGGCGTCGACAGCCGCGCCGACAGCGGCGGGCTCGGGATCGCATGATCGGAAAGCGTGATCGCCATGTGTTACATCACGTCCTACATCGCCGTGACAGGGAGGCCGGCCGCGTCGACCGCGACCGGCCTTGTTGACGTCAGCCCGCGACCTGCTTGATGCGGGCGATCAGTTCGTCGACGGCCTTGTCCACCGGCACCTTCTCGCTGACGACGCGGTTCATGGCCTTGGCCCAGACGTTCTCGTTGTTCAGGATCGTGAACTTGTAGTTCTTGGTGAAGTCGAACGGCGTGGTGCCGCCGGTGAACTGGGTGTAGACCGCCTTGCGATGCCGGTCGGCCTGCCAGAACGGGCTCTTCTGGCCGGCGACCGTGACCGGGAACCAGCGGCCGAGCGCACCCTCGACATAAGGCCCGAGGTTCTCCTCCTGCAGCAGGAATTTGACGAACTCCTTGCCCTCGGCCTTGTTCTTGGCCGCGGTGAAGATCACGCCGGTCTTAACGTCGGAGCGGTACTTGATCGGGTTGCCGTCCGGCTTGTTGGGGAAGGAGGCTGTGATGATGGTTTCCTCATAGGCCTTCTTGCCGGCGGCGCGCTGCTCGGGCGTCAGCGCCTGGTTGTTGGAATCCTCGAACCATTTCGCCGCGATCGAGATCGTGAAGTTGTGGGTCATCACGATGGTCTTGTTGTGGAAGGCGACGTTGTTGTCCGGGTCCTTCCAGGTCGTGGAGGAGGGCGGCGTGCAGCCCTTGATGTAGGTGTCGGTGTAATCCTTCAGCGCATGGATCAGCCCGTCGCGCACCTTGGGATCATCGACCAGGAGTTTGCCGTCGTCATCGACCAGCTTGACGTCGTAGGCGTCCATGAAGGTGTAGAACGACTGGAACGAGTCGGTCGATTCCACACCCATCGGCTGGCCGACGCCGTAGATGCGGTTGCCGGTCGCCTTACGGATCGCCGGCTGCACCTTGTCGCACCAGAACGACCAGTAATCCGCCCACTTGGTCGGAATATCGCTCGGCTTGAAGCCGGCCTGCTGCAGCATGTCGCCCCAGATCTGCACATGCATGCTCTGCTGTTTCAGCGGGAAGCCGTAATAGCCCTTCTTCTTGGTCTGGTCGTTGTAGAGATAGGCAGTCTCCAGCGTGTTCGGGGCGAAGGCCGATTTCATCGGCAGCAGGATGTCGGAGAGGTCCTCGAGCTTGCCTTCGAACGCCCATTTGCCGCCGGCCTGCACGTCATACGTATCGGAATAGGCGACGTCGGGCACGGTGCCGGAATCGAGCGCGGCGACCGTCTTCGGGATCATGTCCTGGATCGCGTATTGCGACAGCTCGACCTTGATGCCGGTCTTGGCTTCGAACTTCTTGATCGCCTCGAGGAGCGCGTCATCCTCGGATTTGTAGAAGCCCTTGCCCCACCAGACCGTGATCTTCTTCTCCTGCGCCAGTGCCGGCGCGGTCGCGTGGATCAGCCCGATGGCGGCGACCGCGAAAGAAAGCACAGCAATACCCAACTTGGATTTCACGTTGTTCTCCCTGTCTTGATGCCGGTTTTTTTAACCGGTTGGATAAAAGACTAGCGCATGGCCGCGGCCTGATCCAGATGGCGCGCGCGGTTCGCCTTTGAACCACGACGAAAGTCGAAAGGTTCAATTCGGCTTGGCGTTCTCGGCCGCCGTCGGCGCTCGCGTCGGGGATGCTGCGGCATCAGAGGGCTGCTGCCGCGGGCCGCCGGTGAAGCGCTCGATCACCGAGCGCACGGTGTCGCGGGTCTTGCGGTCCTTCACCGCATCGAGCAACTGCGACGACGCCGGCGAGCGGCGGATCAGGCTTTCCGGATCCGGGAAGACCAAAGGATCGTCCCACGGACCCTGCACCACGAACGGCAGGTCAAAACCGTTGCTGCCGCTCGGCGCCGAATTCAGGCTGGCGACGCCCTTCAGATCATATTCCCTCGACGGCACCGAGGCGGTGCCGGTCAGCGTGATCTTGGCCGCAGGTCCTTCGAGGCGGATGTCTTCGGCGGTGGCGACGCCATCATTGAATCGCACGCCGATCGTCAGATTGTCGTAAGGCGTCGAGCCCGAGCGGAAATTGCCGCCGCCGGACAGCGGTCGCCGCTCCAGCCGCTTCAGAAGCTGTTCGACATTGAAGCCCGCGATCGCGCCATCATGCCCGCTCAGCGTCGCGGTACCATCGAGCGATTGCGCGAGCCCGAACGGACTGGAGCCGGACGCCGTCAGCGCGACGTTGAGGTTGCCGCGGCCGGTGAGCTTGCTGACGCCGAACAATTCGCTGGCGCAGGCCTGCAGGTCGACATCGATGAACTCGAGCTGCGCCTTTACATCGGCGATGGCATCCGACCGCGCGATCCCGAGCGAGCCCTTGGCGATGCCGCCATACATCTGCGCTTCCGCAACCGAGAGCGCGAGCGTGCCGCCGCGCAAATTGGCGCCGAGCGCCGTGCGCCCGAGCCTGGTCGAGCCGACCGTCACCCGCGCCGCCGACAGCCGCATGTCGAGGTCGGTCGCGGTGAGCGCGTTCAAATCGAACAATTGCCGGTTCCAGTCACGCTGGCCGCTCGCCAATAGGCGGAAGGTCGAGATATAGGGCGTGAAATCGAGGTTGCCGGCGGCGAGTGTCGCCTGCAGCGTCTGTCGGCCATTGTTGGCGAAGGTCATCACCCCCTCGGCGACGTTGCCGTCGAGCTCGACATTGACATTGGTGAGCGCCACCGAGCCGCCGACGAGATTGGCGCGCGCCTTTAGCGTGAAGCGGCCGAACCCGCCGCTGCCAGGCGGGGCCTGTCCCATCCAGCGCAGCGCGTTGCGCAAGGACACGCTGTCGATGGTCGCGGTGCCCTCCATCATCAGGCTGGTCCGGTTGGCGACCGTGCCGTCGAAGGCGAGCTTGAGCGGCGCGCTGGCAAGGCGCGCCTTCAGCCCCGAGCGCTCGCCTGACAACAGCGCGATGAAGTCGCTGGCGCTGATCGAGCCGTCGACGCGCTCGCCGCGCCAGTCGAACTGTCCGGTTGCGGCAAAAGAACGCGAGATCGACGGCCAGGCCAGCGACAGGTCGATGTCGCCGAGTTGCTCCCTGACATGGTTGCTCTCATCCTCATAATTGAGGATGCCGTCCTGGATGCGGATCTCTGAGAACGACATCTGGTTCTCGGCGCCGGGTTTCATCGCGCGCGCGATGGTGTCGATGAACGGCGTCCAGTTGCTGTCGCCCTTGCCGTCCCTGATGACGTGGATATGCGGTCGCAGCATCATGACGTCGGCGATCTCGAACCGCCGCAGCAATAGCGGCAGCAGGCGCAGATTGGCGGTGAGCACGTCGACCCGCAGCGCAGGGTCGATGGTCCCGCCGCCCCTCAGCCCGACGTCATGGAACGAGACATAGCTGCCGGGGAACACCGAGACATCGATATGGCCGTTGACGACGAGGTCGAGCCCGGTGACGGCGCGGATTTGCGCCTCCACCGCCTGCTGCAGGGCGTCCCGGTTCAGAAACCAGGATGTCCCGATCAGGCCAAGCAGCGCGAGGCCGAAAAACGCCGCAATCGGCATCCCCAGGCGCTTCATTCCTTGGGCCATCGTCAGTGACATATCCAGGTCGGGTTGAGGTGATCGGATCTTCGAATAAAACCGGGCAGCGCACCTGGCGCCCCTGCCAAGCCACGCAACTTGAAGGGTTTTCTTGACGCTTTCAAGGCCGTCGTCGAGGTTGTAGGCAGGTGAGATGGCGAAACGGGGCGTCATTGACGCATTGCGAAGATTTCGCCTAATAATCCCAACCAATTCCGGCCGCCGCGCCTTTTCTCGATCAGGTCCTCTTTCATGAACAAGGTCTATCCCGACGCCAAATCGGCACTCGACGGCATCCTTAAGGACGGCATGATGATCATGTCGGGCGGCTTCGGCCTCTGCGGCATCGCCGAAACACTCTCCGATGCGATCCGGGACTCCGGGGTCAAGAACCTGACGGTGGTCTCCAACAATGCCGGCGTCGACGGTATCGGGCTGAGCCGGCTGCTGGAGACACGCCAGATCAAGAAGATGATTTCCTCCTATGTCGGCGAGAACAAGCTGTTCGCGCAGCAATATCTCGCCGGCGAGCTCGAGCTCGAATTCAATCCGCAGGGCACGCTGGCCGAGCGCATCCGCGCCGGCGGCGCCGGAATCCCGGCCTTTTACACCAAGACCGGTGTCGGCACGCTGATTGCCGAGGGCAAGGAAGTGAAGGAATTCGACGGCGAGAAGTACATCATGGAGCGTGGCCTGTTCGCCGACCTCGCCATCATCCACGCCTGGAAGGGCGACACCGCCGGGAACCTGGTCTATCGCAAGACCGCGCGCAACTTTAACCCGATGATGGCGACGGCCGCGAAGATCACCGTGGCCGAGGTCGAGCATCTGGTTCCGGCCGGCGAGATCGATCCCGATCACATCCACACCCCAGGCATTTTCGTAAAGCGCATCGTCGAGGTCGGCACCGGTAAGAAGCGGATCGAGTTCCGCAATACCCGCCCGCGCCCCGCAGCCTAAATTTAGCAGGAGAGTCCCATGGCCTGGACCCGTGAACAGATGGCGGCGCGCGCCGCGAAAGAGCTGCGCGACGGCTATTACGTCAACCTCGGTATCGGTATCCCGACGCTGGTTTCGAACTACATCCCCGAAGGCATCGACGTCAGCCTGCAGAGCGAGAACGGCATGCTCGGCATGGGCCCGTTCCCCTACGAGGGCGAGGAGGATGCCGACCTCATCAACGCCGGCAAGCAGACGGTGAGCGAATTGCCGTCGACCAGCTATTTCTCCAGCGCCGATTCCTTCGGCATGGTGCGCGGCGGTCATATCGACCTTTCGATCCTCGGCGCGATGCAGGTGGCCCAGAACGGCGATCTCGCCAACTGGATGATCCCCGGCAAGATGGTGAAGGGCATGGGCGGCGCCATGGACCTCGTCGCCGGCGTCAAGCGCGTCGTAGTGGTGATGGAGCATTCCGCCAAGGACGGCCCGAAGCTGCTCAAGCAATGCTCGCTGCCGCTGACCGGCGAACGCGTGGTCGACATGGTCGTCACTGATCTGGCCGTCTTCACCATCGACAAGCATGGCAAGGACGGCATGGCGCTGGTCGAACTCGCCGACGGCGTCACGCTGGATGAGGTGAAGGCCAAGACCGAAGCCGAGTTTCGGGTGGCGCTGAAGAACACGTGATGATGGTTCTTCCCTTCTCCCCTTGTGGGAGAAGGTGGCGCGCATGAAATGTGCGACGGATGAGGGGTTGTCCCCGCGGGCGACGGTGCTCGTGGAGAGAGACCCCTCACCCAAATGAGTTTCATTGCCGACGCCGGAGTAGCCCTCTCCCACAAGGGGAGAGGGCGCATCAACGGGCACGGAGAAAGCGTCGTATCGCACGCTCTCTCCACTATTGTCGTCATTGCGAGCGCAGCGAAGCAATCCATGCCTCCGCAAGTGGCGCGATGGATTGCTTCGCTGCGCTCGCAATGACGGGGCTGGCATTCCGATTCAATTTTCAAACAGCAGTGGGGATGTGAGTTCGCATTCTCACGGCGTGTCACGCCCGTGCTTTGCTCTCGTTTCACCCTCCTCGAAAACAGAGGGCGCAGGGAAAGCCGGGTGCAGGTTGCACCCGTGGGTCCCGTGCAACAAAAAGCACGGGGGTAGGACCA
>NZ_JCAMOR010000045.1:0-64354 GCF_059512385.1 Bradyrhizobium sp. Crot121
GCGGGCTGCGTGACATTGCACTGCTCGGCCGCGCGGGTGAAGTTGAGCGCGGATGCGACGGCGAGGAAGTAGCGAACCTGATGAAGCTCCATGGGTTGTTCTCCATCAAGTTGATGCGATCCCGGGGTTGACGATCAACCGATGGCCGGCGCAGTCGTCACGCAGCGCGGACATATGTACGGGCTCAACAAAGGCTTTGGGCCACAATCGAGCCATCAGGTCCTGCTCGCTGAGCAATTCACCGCGACGTTCAAGCAAAGCAAGTAGTATCTCCCAGGCTCGAAATCCGAATGGGAGGGGCTTCTCGCCTTTCAGAAAAAGGAGCTGCATTGGAAGCAGGCGAAACGGTCCGAATGACACTTTAGTTGGTGGAACAAAGAATCCGCGGTCCGTATCCGGAGTTTGAGAGGCGCAATTTGCGTCAAATCCCGGTTCGGGATGCGTCAAGCGACCAATAGCTGCGCGCATTATAATCTCGCATGCCTGGGAACGGCGGGTGGACAGTCTCGTTGGGCGCATTTTGATGGCTTGGAGCGTTGCGGTCGATTGCGCGGGGGTACTGTAAGGTTCGATTGTCGCTGTCTGTGCTAAGCGATCGCTTAGAAGTGAGGGCAGGCACTTCGCGCCTCGAATCCGTCAGCCGGATGGGGGCGCCTAAGGGAGGAACTCAGCGCTGCGACAGAATGCAGTGGACGCAAACTGCGAGTAGATGGCGCCCTCGGGGGAAAGACCCAGGTATGCCTTTAGGCTCAGAAATTCTGGGGCTGCTGTAGTCTTATGTTGAGGCGGTCCGCCATCCGGCTGAGTTCGGGAAGCGAACGTGCCTTCATCTTCCGCATCAGGTTCACGCGATGCACCTTCACCGTGGATTCGGCGATGCCGATATCGTTGGCAATCTGTTTGTTTAGGCGACCGGCCACGACGCCGAGCATAACTTCACGCTCACGGGAGCTGAGCATGTCGAATCGCTCCTTGAGCGCAGCCAATGCGCTATCACTCTCTCGACGGGCACGATCGCGAGCGAGGCCGGCCTCGATGGCGTCAAGCAGATCCTGATCGCGGAATGGCTTTGTAAGGAACTCTATTGCACCGCCCTTCATCGCCTGCACGGTCATCGGCACGTCGGCGTGCGCTGTGATGAAGATGATCGGCACTTGCCTGTTTGCGGCGACTAGGTCGCGCTGGAGCTCCAGACCGCTTCGCCCCGGCATTCTCACATCGAGCACCAGGCAAGTGGGACCGCCCGGCGGATCGGCGTTGAGAAAATCGGGAACAGAGGAAAATTGTCGGGCAGGCAAGCCGACTGTCCGCAACAGCCGCACGACCGAGTCGCGAAACTCGGGATCGTCATCGATAACCAAGACACAGGGATTTGCCTCACCCATTCTCGGTATCCTCCGTGGGGAAGCGCGCATTTTCCTCTATTCCGACGTCACTCTACGCACAATTAGCCGAGATGAACAGATATCTTTTGCCTAAGCGGATAGCCGGAAGCCTAAGCCATCGCTTACGGGCGCGGTCATTGCATTATTGGGGAATGTCCCGGACACTAGAGATTGCATGCAGGCGCAAGGTATGCCGCCAGTGTAGTGGAGCGAGGAAGGCGCCTGGAACCGGCAATGTTGAACCGAACACTGATAGCCATCGTCGACGATGATCAGCTCTATCGTGAGTCAATGCGAAAGCTCATAGTGTTAATGGGCTACACTGTCGAGGCGTTTCCGTCAGCAGCCGATTTCCTGGCCTCACGCTTTTTGCCGGAAACCACCTGCTTGATCGCCGACGTTCACATGCCCGGAATGACCGGAGTCGAACTGCACAGGCATTTGGTCGATGCAGGGTACGCAATCCCGACGATCCTCGTTACCGCCTACCCCGATGAGGTCGTCAGGGACCGGGCTCTAAAGGATGGGATTGTTTGCTACCTCAGCAAGCCAGTGGACGACGACTATCTCGAGCGGTGCCTGCGTTCGGCTCTGCAGCCGGGTACGCCGATTGAGGACAATTCATGAGTCGTTGTCCGCCGGCAGGGTGAACTGAAATACGGCGCCGCGAGGTTCGTTCGCTTCCGCCCACAACTTGCCCCCATGAGCATGGATGATGGAGCGGCATATCGACAACCCCATCCCTGTTCCACTGGACTTCGTGGTGTAAAAGGCGTCGAAGACTCGATCGAGATGCTGCGGATCAATGCCAGGCCCGGAATCGCGTACGGCTACGAGGGCGCCCGCCTGGTCTTGCTCGGTGCTGATCAACAGCTCTCTTGCCCCTTCCTCAACCGAGCCCATCGCTTCAGCCGCGTTCAGAATCAGGTTCAGCAAGACTTGTTGGAGCTGAATGCGATCTCCCAGAACCGGAACCACACCGTCCGCAAGCAGAGTCTGGACCGAGACGCCATTCCTGTGGATCACGCTTTGCGCCAGTACGATCACTTCGTTGGTAGCTGAATTGAGATCAAAACGCTCTTTTCGAAGAGGCGCCTTCTTGATGTGATCGCGCATCCGTCCGACGATATCCTTGGCTCGGTCCGTGTCCCTGACAACGCAAGCGAGCGCTTCCCTGGTCTCATCCAGATTTGGCGGGTTCATTTCCAAAAAACGCATCCCGGCACGGGCGTTGTTACGAGCGGTCGCAATCGGATGCAGAATTTCGTGAGACAGCGAGGCGGCCAATTCTCCCATCATGCTCACGCGGTTCATGTGGGCGAAATCCAGCTCGAGCTGTCGCAGCTTTTCACGTTCGTCCTGTGCGCGCCTTCGTTCCGTCACATCGACGGTTGTGGTGATGACCTCAGCCAGCGCACCTTGGGGGGAAAACACATGATGGCTAGTTCCTTCGACCCATTTGATTGTTCCATCAGGTAGCAGGAGTCTGAACTCGGCCATGAAATCTCTTTTCTGGCGCACAGCCTCCTGAATCGCTACCCACACTCTGTCGCGATCCTCTGGGTGAATGCGTTCCCACATACTTTGTCGGCTTGGAAGGCCCTGCAGCGGCTCAAACCCCCAGATCCTGTAACTCTCGTCCGACCAATAGAGGTAACGCATCGTCGTTGCGTTATAGACCCAATTGCCAGTGCGGCTGAGTCTCTGTGCCTGGCTAAGCGCTTCCTCGACGCGCCTGCGCTCTGTCAAATCAAGCACGAAGGCAAGGCCCTCGTCGCCTCCTTCTTTGAACAACGCGGCGCCAATAAGCACAGGAACGCGACTACCGTCTTTCCGAACATACTCCTTCTCGAAGGGCTCAACTCTCCCGGTTGAGTTCAGTTCGGCCCGAGTCAGTATGTCGCGCTCACGCCATTCGGGCGGGGACAGCTCGGTCCAGCGCACGCGGCCCGAAACCAAGTCTTCACGGTCATATCCCACGATGCGTAGAAACGCGTCATTAGCTTCGAGGATCCGCCCTTCCCGGTCGGCAATGAGGATCCCAATGATGTTGGCGTCGACCAAACGCCTGATCTTCCCTTCCCGATCCGCGAGCTCGTCATAAAGCCGCGAATTTTCAAGCGACATTGCGGCCTGCGACGCAAGCACCTTCAACACTGTGACGCGGTCGGGTGTGAAAACGTGGGCCGCCAGGCTATTTTCGAGATAGAGTACACCGGCCAATCTGCCCTGTTTGAGCAACGGCAGGCAGAGAATTGAACGGGCGTGATGCCGATGAATGTACTTATCGGCGGAAAACGGGTTCGCGACTGCGGCATCGTGGAGAAGAATGCTCTCTTTCGTCCGGATCACGTAGCGTAGGATGGACTCCGGCAGATCTGCGGCCGTTACACTTGCTCGTCGCTGACCGACAGTCACCGTATTATTGCTGGTCGTGACTTCCGCCTCAATCCGATAGCCATCACCTACCGCAAGGATCAACAGACCTCGCCCAGCCCCCGCGTGCTCAATCGCTGTGCGCATCAGCGTGTCGATCAGTTTTTCTGGAACAATCTCGCCCGACACGGCTTGCGAGACTTTGATAACAGTAGCTAAATCCAGTCGTTCGACGGGTGTCCCGATCGTGCTTGTGGGACCGGCACTTGGCTTTTCGTCCCTAAGGTGCGGATATAGTTCGTCGAGTTGGCGCACCTTGCCGTCGGCTCCCCAACGGATGTATGCGTACCGCGCGTCCTGCAGATAAGCATGCGCGATCTTCTTGAACCCGCGTGCGGCATAAAAGCGGGCGGCAAGTTCGTTGGCGAGCGCCTCGTTGTGGACAAAGCCGTGCGCGTGTGCGGAGTGGATAGCGTGCTCGTAAAGATGTTCGGCATCGAGCGCGCGGCCTTCGATCCGGGCGATCTCCGCCCCGACGAGTGCGGCGCGGTTCTCGAAGTTGTCCGGGCAAGCCGTCGCCCAGACCTCGAGCTGTCGGTGGTGCGCGGCCAGCGCCGTGACATGCTCCTGCCATGGGCCGGCCGCTGCAGACTCGCAGGATGCTGCTCTGGAGAGCGCACTGTAAAAGTGATATTCCGCACATTCGAAAAAAGACGCCGATGTCGGCTGCAGCTGATGCGCGCGCAATGAGGCTTCGAGGGCACCTGCATAGTCGCCGGCAAAGAAGCGTGCCTGCAGCTTGCGGGTCCAATACGAGCCCTCGGCCAACTTCAGATCCGGATTCCTGCAGAAACGAGCCTCCAGTAGGCCTTCGTCAAACTGCCCATCGTCAAAGCGACCGAAAATCGGCGTCAAGCCGCGGAGTGTCCGAATCAGCCCAAGCTGGCCGGCGATGGAGTCGCTCGCAAAACCGAACTGTATGTCCCGTGCAAACGCGAGACCATGCTCGACCTCAACTTGCACGTCATCGAGCGGATCGCCCGCCGCGAGAAGATACGTGTTCAGGTGGGTGTGGTAGTACGCCGCAAAAGTGAGGTCACCGATCTGGTTTGCCGTCTCGAACGCACGTCGCAGCAGATCACGACCTTCCCGGGCGTGTCTCGTCCAGAACATGAGTAAATATCCAAAGTTCAAATAGGTCCTGGCCTGGAAGCGCTTTAGCCCGCGCTGTTCGACCAGTTCATAGCCGAGGCGGCCGAATCGAAGTCCCGCCTGGTAGTCGCCGAATTCCGGTCCAGCGAGCCTGGCGAGCACTGCATAGGCGTAGCACGAGCCGTCACAATTGCCGCTTTCGAGGCTGAGATTGACTGCTCGACAGATGACCATCGAACGTAATTTCGCATCCGTGTAGTGGGCAGCCGGCCCGAGCTTCGTCAGAACATCGAGGGTCGCAAGCGATACGGCATTGTCCATCAAAGGCAGATCAATGAGGCTTTCTATCGTGCGGGAGCCGAGTTGGGACCAGATCCGCTCATACTCGCGCCGAGCCTCGTCTTCGGTTGGGTGCGGCGACCAGTCAATGCCCAGGTGGCGGAGATAGTCGAGACCGACTGCGATCGCGCGGCTGCCCTGATCCAGGGTCGTGTAAAGATCCACCTGCAGGCACGTGACGCGGGCTCGTTCGATCGTCGTTGCGGCGCGGGCCGACAGCACCGCCAGGCGCCGCTCGGCTTCCGCCAGTGCACCAGTGAGGAACTCACATTCGGACCGGTGCAGCTCCAGCTCAAAGATCAGGTCGTGCTTGCGTTCCCAAGAGTCCGCTGGCAGCAGTGCCGCGCCGGAGAGCAGATAGTTCAGCGCCGAGGCATAGGCTGTCGAGGTCTTAGCGCGTCTACCTGCGATTAAATTCAACTCTGCGACCCGCTCAAGCTCCTCAATTGACGTGATGAGATGCGAGCTGCGGTTGAGCTGATTGACGATTTCGAAGATCGCCTCTTCCAGCTTCTCTGGAGGGGTCTGCGCTGCGAGCAGCATCCCTATTCGGAGATGGGCTTCGGCACGCAATTCCTCCGGGATCAAGGAGTAGGCGGCTTCCTGGACATGGTCGTGGAGAAACTTGTAGGAATCCTCCGAACGAAAGATCAGCCCTGCTCGCACCGCTTCCCAAAGCTGGCCATGCATCTCCTCCTCGGAGTTCTGGTAAACGATGCACAACATGGTGAACCCTGCGACGTTGCCCAGGCAGGCGAGCTTCTGCAATGCGTGCCGGGTTTCGGCGGACAGGCGGTTCAGCTTCCCCACCATAAGGTCCACCACATTGTCGGTGTAACCTTTGGCGTGAATGCGATTCAGGTCCCAGCACCATCGCGCCTCGCCATAATCGAAAGTGAGCAATGCTTCGTCGGCGAGCGCAGAAATGAACTGAATAGCGAAAAGCGGATTGCCGGTTGTCTTCTCGTGGATCAGCTGTGCCAGCCGAGTGATTCTCTCTGGTTCGCTGTGAACAGAATCCGCGATTAGTTGTCCCAGGTCTTCACAGGTCAGGGGTGCCAATACGATGTCTTGCAATATCGCTCCAGCTTGGCGCATCACTTCGAGCTTGCGCATCAGCGGGTGGACGGGATCGACTTCGTTGTCGCGATAAGCGCCAATCACCAACAGGTTTTGCACATCCGGCCGGGTCAACAGATCCTCGAGCAAATCGAGCGTTGCTGCATCGAGCCATTGGAGATCGTCGAGGAACAGGGCGAGCGGATGTTCAGGCCGCGCGAATACGCCGATAAATCGCCGGAACACCAGCTGAAAACGGCCCTGCGCATCCCGTGCCGGCAGCTCGGGGACCGGTGGCTGTTCGCCGATGATGTGCTTCAATTCCGGGACGAGATCGATAATGAGCCGACCGTTCGGTTCGAGCGCCTCGAGCAGCGCCTCCCGCCATTGCCGCAGCTCCGCTTCGGTCTTGCTCAAAAGCGGGCGGATCAGGCTCTGAAAGGCCTGTGCAAGGGTGGCGTAGGGGATGTCGCGCTTGTACTGGTCAAACTTGCCCGATGCAAAAAGACCGCGGGGCCGAACAAGGGGCTTATGAAGCTCGTTGACGACCGCGGACTTGCCGATGCCGGCGTATCCGGAAACCAGCACCAACTCCGGCCTGCCGCCGGCGACGATACGGTCGAAAGAGGCAAGCAGGGTATCGATCTCGGCTGTCCGACCATACAATTTTTCGGGGATCAGCAGCCGGTCCGGAGTGTCGTGTTCCCCGGGTGGGAATTCGTCGATAGCGCCTCGGGTTTCCCATTCAACAAGGCAACGCCGAAGATCGCTCTCGACACCTGCAGTCGTTTGGTAACGCTCCTCAGCAGGCTTAGCGAGCAGCTTCATAATGATCGCAGAGACGGAGCCTGGGAGGTTTTTTAACCGCTCACCGGGCGGCGCCGGCGGTCTTGCAACATGGCAGTGCACCCATTCCATCGGATCGGCCGCCGTGAAGGGCAGAACGCCCGTGAGCATTTGGTACAGCGTGACGCCGAGGGAGTAGAGATCGCTGCGGGCGTCGACCGAGCGGTTCATCCGCCCGGTTTGTTCGGGTGCCATGTAGGCAAGCGTACCGGCGATGGTCTCGGCCGGCTCGGGCGCCTGCCGCTCGCGGGACAGGCGCGAGGCAATACCAAACCCGGTGAGCCGCACGTGTCCATCCGCGCAGTCCACCACAATGTTCGCTGGCTTGATGTCTTTATGGATGAGCCCGCGCTGATGAAGCTTGCCCAGAGCCGAGGTAACAGCGACGGCAACGCGCAAGAAGCGCCCGACCTCCATGGGCCCACCGAGCAAACGATCGAGCGGCTCTCCGCCAGGATCATCGAGCACCAGTATGGTCCGACCGGCGTCGCGCGTGAGGGCCAATGGCTGGACCGCCCATGCCCCGTCGAGCTCATCTTTCAGCTCGTATTCGTGGGTCAGGCGATCGAGTCTCGCCCGCGACGGGTGGTCGGCGGCAGGGGCAACAAGCAGCACGGAAACCCGGTTGCCATTGTCGTCCAGTCGCCAACCGCGGCTGAACACGCGCTCGCCGTCCTCCCACAACGCCTGAGAGCTGCCGTCCGAGTACGCGACGTTCAGCGACTGCTGCACCATCTGTCAGACTCCGGCGTCGGGCTTCGGCTTGAAGTCGGCTGATCAAGCTCTTCGCCACACGCGGCCTCACTCGAGCCTAGAGAAATCGTACTCCATCACTCGGGAAATGCCAGCCGCCCTCTGTCTTGCCGGGTACGGCGGACGCGGATCCTCTTTCGCCTAGCAGCAATTTCGAGCGATTTGCCCACCCTGAGGGTGCAGAGGCTCGAGCTGGAACTCAGCCATCGCGAGCGCCAGCTGACCCAGCTCACCGAGCTTGGAACGGAAATACTTCCGATGCTGGCGTGCATGCTGGCCTCGGCAAAGACGGTACGTCGCCGAGCCCAGGCGCGTTCTGCGCTCCTCAGTGTAACGGAGAGAGTGTTCCGGCTGTATCGCGCATCGGCGGCCCCGCAAATCACTCCGCCGCGGCAGCGATCGTTTGAGTCGGCTTGCCCTCATTCTTGCCTTCCGCGAGGTTGCGCACCATCATGTAGAAGATCGGCGTGAAGATCAGGCCGAAGAGCGTGACGCCGAGCATGCCGAAGAACACGGCAACGCCGACGGCCTGGCGCATCTCCGAGCCGGAGCCGGTCGATACCACCAGCGGCAGCACGCCGAAGATGAAGGCGAACGACGTCATCAGGATCGGCCGCAGCCGCAACCGGCAGGCCTCGATGACAGCCTCCAGCCGCGACCTGCCCTCGAGTTCAATGTCGCGCGCGAACTCGACAATCAGGATCGCGTTCTTGGCCGCAAGTCCGACCAGCACCACGAAGCCGATCTGGGTCAGGATGTTGACGTCCTGGCCCATAATGCGCACGCCGATGGTAGCCGCGAGCAGGCACATCGGCACGATCAGGATCACCGCGAACGGCAGCGTCCAGCTGCCATATTGCGCCGCCAGGACCAGATAGACGAACAGCACGCAGATCGGGAACACATAGAGGCCGGCATTGCCACCGGTCACCTGTTGATAGGACAGATCGGTCCATTCGAGGGAAAACCCGCTCGGCAGTGTTTCGTCGGCCAGTCGCTTGATGGTGTTGAGCGCCGTCGTCGAGCTCACGCCCGGCGCCGGCTCACCCTGCACCTCGGACGCCGCGTAGAGATTGTAGCGCGCGACACGATCGGGTCCCGAGGTGTCATTGAAGTCCACCATGCTGCCGAGCATCACCATGTCGCCGGCCGCGTTGCGGGTACGCAGCCGCGCGAGATCGGTGGTCTCCTTGCGGAATGGGAGATCGGCCTGCGCGGTGACGTGATAGGTGCGCCCGAATAGGTTGAAGTCGTTGACATAGGTTGAGCCGAAATATGTCTCGATCGTGTCCGTGACGTTAGCGATAGGAACGCCGAGCTTCTGTGCCTTGACGCGATCGATATCGACGAACTGCAACGGGGTATTCGCCGTAAACGGCGAGAACACAGAGGTCAGGTTTGGCGACTTACGGGCGGCGGCGACGAGCTCGTTGCTCGCGGCTGCGAGCAACTCGGGGCCGCGCCCTTGTCGATCCTGGATGCGAATGGCGAAGCCGCCGCCGGTACCAATGCCCGGCACGGCGGGCGGCGGAATGACGATGATGAAAGCGCCCTGGATCACCGACAGTCGCTTGCGCAGATCGGCCGTGATCGCATTTGCCGACAATCCCTTCTTCTGCCGTGCCTCCGGCTCGTCGAACACCGGGAACAACGCGGCGGCGTTGCTGGCTTGCGTGCGCGTCGCGCCGGAGAAGCCGCTGAACGCCGCGACACGGACGATGCCTGGCGTATCCAGCGCAATCCGCTCGATTTCGCGCACCACCGTAGTGGTCCGCGCCAGCGACGCGGCGCCCGGCAATTGCACCGAGATGATGAGGTAACCGCGATCCTGCGACGGAATGAAACCCTGCGAGGTGGTGGCGAGCAGCCAGCCCGCGCTGCCGATCAGCGCGAGATAGATCACAAGCATCACCGCTGTATGCCGGATCACGAAGTCGGCGGTGGCAGCATAACCTTGCGCTAGGCGATCGAAGATGCGGTTGAACAGCGCGGTAAAGCCGCTCCAGCCACGCGCAACGATGTTCCACGGCGCCGACTGGCGCTTCTCTTCGTGCGGCACCAGGATCTGCGAGGCCAGCGCCGGCGACAGCGTCAGGGAGCAGAAGCAGGAGATCGCGGTAGCCACCGCAATCGTGACCGCGAATTGCTGGAAGAATTGGCCGGAGATGCCGCCCAGGAAGGCTGTTGGCACGAACACCGCGCAGAGCACAAGTGCGATCGAGACCAGCGCACCACCCACCTCCTCCATGGTCTTGAGCGCCGCCTCACCCCGACTCAAGCCATGTTCGAGATGTCGCTCGACATTCTCGACAACCACGATGGCGTCGTCGACCACGATACCGACCGCGAGCACGAGGCCGAACAGCGTGAGGTTGTTGATGCCGAAGCCGAGCGCGGCCATCACCGCAAAGGTGCCGACCAGCGACACCGGGATCGCGATGATCGGGATGATCGCAGGCCGCCAACCTTGAAGGAACACCAGCACAACGACGACGACGAGCGCCATCGCCTCGTAGACGGTCTTAATCAGCTCATGGACGGATTGGGCGATAAACTCGGTGGGATTGTAGCCGATATTGAAGTCGAGCCCCTTAGGGAAACTCGTCTTGAGCTGCGCCATCGTGTCGGAAATATGGTTCGCGGTGGCGAGCGCGTTCGATCCGGGCCGTTGCGTCACTACCATTGCGACGGCTGACTTGCGCAGTATGAAGCTGTTGGTGGTATAGGCCAGCGCGCCAAGCTCGATCCGCGCGACGTCGCGCAACCGCACGGTACGGCCGTCGGAGCCGGCCTTGACGACGATATTCTCGAATTGTGACACATCCTTGAGCCGACCGGTAAAGGCGAGGTTTGGCGAGAAAGCACGGTCGGCGATCGGAGGCTCCGCGATTTGGCCGCCGGCGATCTGCAGATTCTGGGCCCTGACCGCCGCGATGACGTCGCTTGAGGTCATGCCGAGATTGGCGATCTTGTCCGGGTCGAGCCACAACCGCATCGAATAGTCGCGCGCGCCGAACATCTGGATGTCACCGACGCCGTCGAGCCGCAAAAGTTGATCGCGGACCTGCAGCAGCGTGTAGTTGGAGAGGTAGAGCTGGTCGAACGTGTCGTCGGGCGACAGCATGAACACGACCATCAGGATGTCGGGCGAGTTCTTGCGGGTGACGACGCCGTTGCGCTGCACCTCCTCCGGCAACCGCGGCTGTGCGATCGCGACGCGGTTTTGTACCAACACCTGAGCCTTGTCGAGGTCGGTGCCGAGCTTGAAGGTGACGGTGATGGTGAGCTGGCCGTTCGAGGTGGCCTGGCTGTACATGTACAGCATATCCTCGACGCCGTTGATCTCCTGCTCGATCGGGGCGGCGACGGTATCGGCTACGGTCTGCGCCGAAGCGCCCGGATATTGCGTGGTGACTGTAACGGTCGGCGGCACTGCCTGCGGATATTCCGAAACCGGCAGCGTCTGGTAGGCGATCGCGCCGACGATCACAAGCACGATCGACAGCACCATCGCCAAGATGGGCCGGTTGATAGAAAGCTTTCCGAGATTCATGGCTTGACACCTGCCGGAGTGCCGTCCCCTCCCCGCGCCTGCGCCAAATTAGGCGTCACCTTGGCGCCAACGCGGGCCCGCTGCAGCCCGTCGATGATGACGTGATCCTCCGCCTTGAGACCCTCCCGGATCACGCGCAGGCCGTCGTCGAGCGGCCCGAGCGTGACCGGCCTTGCTTCCACCGTGTTGTCGTCCTTGACCACGAACACGATCTTGCGCGACTGGTCTGTGGCGACGGCGGCGTCCGGGATCAGCAGCGCCTCATAGGGCGAGGAGCCGATGATCCTGACGCGCCCGAACTGCCCCGGCAGAATCGAGAGATCCTTGTTCGGGACGATCGCGCGGCTGCGCAGCGTCGCGGTCGAGACGTCCAGGCGGTTGTCGAGGAAGTCCATCTTGCCCTCGCGCGAGGGCTTGGTCTCGCCGGTCAGCTTCACCTGCACCGGGTTCGGCGTGTCGCGCGAGCTCGGCCGCTTGCCTTCAAACCACAGCTTGCTGTTGCGCTGATAGGTCGCCTCGTCGACGTCAAAATAGATGTAGATCGGATCGAGCGACACGATCGAGGTCAAGAGCGTGGCGCCGCTATCGGCGCCCTGCACCAGATTGCCCGGCGTCACCAGATGCCGGCTGACGCGGCCGGTGATCGGTGCCAGCACGTGGGTGAACTCGACATTGAGCTGCGCGGCCTTCAGCGCACCCTCGGCCTGCGTCTCAGCCGCATAAGCGGCCTGCAAGGCCTGACGGCGCTGATCGACCACCTGTACGGAAACTGCGCTGGTCTGGACCAGGTTCAGCCCACGGTCGAGTTCACGCTTGGCGAGCTCTGCCTTAGCCCGCGCGTCGTCGAGTTGGCCCTGGGCTTGCGACGCGACCGCCTCGAACGGACGCGGATCGATGATGTAGAGCAGATCGCCCGCATGGACAATCGCACCGTCCTTGAACTGGACGCTGTTGACAAAGCCGCCGACCCGGGCGCGGACCTGGACCTCCTCGACCGCCTCGAAGCGGCCGGTGAACTCGTCCCAGTCGGTGACCGTACGCTTGACCGGTTGCGCGACTGTCACCGGCGGCGGCGGAGGCGCAGCCAGCTGCGATTGCGCCCTCTCGTCGCAACCAACGACGGCCAGCGCGAACAGCAGACTAACCGACCCGCCACCACATCGTCGAAGGCGCCGAAACGAACCGCGATCGAGCCGGGGCACCGGAGCGGGATGCTCGGTTCTATCAGTCGTACTCCATGGCGCGACAATTTCGATTGCGTCATTGCTTTGCATATCGCCCCCGCCTTTCAATTTCCCATCGTGTTCCGCGTGTCGATCGCGGCAAGCGCAAGCTCGGAACGACGGTGCTTTCGACAATGACCTTGCAACGTCGGTGAAGAAAATCACCTCTCGCCATAGAGTCGATAAACGATCGTTATTGCCGCTCGCCCCGCGGCGTGATGCCGTAGCGAGGAATCCCACGAGCCGCATGGCGCTCGAAGCCTACGTTGTTATTCTGCGGAGACTTCCAAGCCGCGTTCAGTGGCTAAATCGGCACCCAAAGCGGTCGCGGCTTGCACAACCGGCGCCGCGAGATTCGCGCAGTGAGCCCGAGAGTAGCTCGTACGCGGCGTACGAGAGCGGCAAAATGCGCACTCATGTCCAGCATGAATGACTTAAACGCATTTTTACTGTCTAGCGCGTTTTGGAGGGATTGTTCATTTCCGCGCCAAACAACTCAAAGATCATTCAGGAGGCGCGTTCCACGGATTTCCTCGTCGCGGAGCTTCGACGCTGACTTCGCGGAGCATTCCTGCCGGTTATGGATATGATAGCTTTACCCGGATGGTCGCCGGATTTAGTTGCTGAATGCAACGGCCGGAGCGAACGCCGCGCTGAAATCTCGCACCAACTCTGAGACCTGCTCTGCGATGTTGCTGGCGTACACACTGTCGATGCTCGTGGATCAATCATTCGAACAATCGGGACCTAATCATGACCAAGACCCGCGAAGTTGTTGTCGTAAGCGACCCTACTAATCTTGGCGCGCTGGTAGGCCATGTCGGCGAATCTCAATTTCCTGTCGGCGGTCCGGATTGTGTCGGTCATATTTCTTCTGGTCCCAATCCTTACGACCTTCTTAGCGCATCTCTCGCTGCATGCACGGCTATGAGCATTCGTTTTCAGGCTCGACGCCAAAAACTTCCGCTGGAGCGGTTGGAAGTGGGCGTCAGCTTCCACCATGGCGCTCAAGGCGAAAGAGACTCGTTCGCACGCACCCTCGTGCTGGGGGGAGAACTCGACGCTCAGCAGCGCGCATTCCTGCTGGAAGCCGCAAACCTCTGTCCCATTGGCAAAATTCTCGGCATTGGTGCGGATATTAACACACGCCTGGACGCTACTATTTCCGGCCACAGCCCAAGCACTCGGGCCAGCTACGAGGATGATCTGGCTCAACTTCCGATCCCGAATATCACTCCGGATTGAGTGTCTCTCGTGCAGTCGATCATTGTACTGGGGCATCGCAGCCTATCATACCCGCAGGGCCTGCAGTTCGGTGGACCCGCGATGCCGGATGCCGCGACGGGCTAAAGCCTACCGGCTCCTGTCGTACGGGCCCTCGCCGAACCCAACCTTGTCGTATTGGGAAGACGTGATCCCCAACCTCGGATGGCCAACGTTTCGCGCGAAGACTGATCCGACGCGAATCTCAACCCAACGTTCTCGCGTTCTCCCTCGCCCTTGCTTGTTCGACCAGCATGGCCTCGGCACCAATAGCGGCCCGCTGACGACAATCCGGCCGCCTCCTGATCTTGCCCCAACAAGCGGCTTTCTTCCGCGCATTCCAGCTCTTTCTTGCGTCCTCAGTACCCAAGGCGGGCATTCGTTCCGCGTTTCACTGCTGACGCGCTTTGATCTTTCGCGTCGATGGCATCGATTCCATAGCCACAGGTCATTGGACCATCGTGTTTCGCGATCGTATTTTTGTTCGTCCGTAAGGCAATTCGGAAGATGACGACATACCACACAGGGGAGGTTGACGATGAGGGCAATCGTCGTAACGGACCAGGCTGCGGGAAACGCCGGCATGAGGCTCAAGGAGCGGCCCGAGCCGCAGTCTGCGATCAACGACGTCGTCGTTCAAGTTTATGCGTCGGGATTCGTCGGGACCGAGCTGTCGTGGCCCTCGACCTGGACCGATCGCCTCGATCGTGGCCGAACACCGTCGATTCCGGGGCACGAGTTGGCCGGAGTGGTCACCGCTCTCGGATATGGCACGACGGGCCTGTCAGTGGGCCAGCGGGTGTTCGGCCTCGCGGACTGGTATCGCGACGGCACGCTGGCCGAGTATGTGGCGATCGAGGCACGCAACCTCGCGCCGCTGCCGGGCGACGTCGATTTCACCGTGGGCGCAAGCCTGCCGATCTCGGGTCTGACTGCGTGGCAGGGATTGTTCGTGCACGGCCGCCTTCATGCGGGGCAGAGCGTTCTCGCGCACGGGGCGGCCGGCGCAGTCGGGTCGATGGTGACGCAACTGGCACGAGAGGCCGGCGCCTACGTCATCGGCACCGGACGTGCCGCCGATCGTCAGACGGCTCTCGACTTCGGCGCGAATGAGTTTGTCGACCTCGACAACGACGCCCTCGAAGACGTCGGAGGAATCGATCTGGTGTTCGATGTCATCGGAGGCGACATCGGGAAGCGTTCCGCGCGCCTGACTCGGGCTGGAGGAACACTGGTGTCCATCGTCGGGCCGAACGAGACGCGGCCCGCCGATGGCCGAGCGGTTGACTTCGTTGTTGAGTCCGATCGCGCCCAACTGAGTGAGATCGTGCAGCGGGTGTGGGACGGACGACTGCGGACGAACATCGGCACCGTCGCGCCCCTCGACGATGCTGTCGCCGCCTTCAAGCCAACCGCGCGCCGCCCGGGGAAGACGATCATTCGCGTTCGTCCGTAAACGACACGCCTTCGATGCGCGCGGCCGGCCGCGTCCTCATCAGACGCGCCGGCGCAACCTGTGAAACTACCCACGGCCCTTGGCATAATGCCGAACGGGCTCAATCCCTGCAGCCTTTCCCGCAAAGAGAGCGAAAGCACTCTTGTATCTCAACCTGTCCCTTCAAGCATAGGAATCACCATGACTAACGAATTTACCATGACCAACGCGGTCATCGAATGTATCCTGAGCCGCAGCTCCACCAAGTACTATGACCCTGCCGCCACTCTGAGCGACGATCAGATCCGCGAACTAGTGCGAATCGGCACCACTGCGCCGACATCCTTCCATTTGCAGAACTGGCGCTTCATCGCCGTACGCTCGCCTGAAGCCAAGGCTCGGCTGAGTCCGATCGCCTGGAAGCAGCCTGCGATCACTGACGCCGCTGTTACCTTCATTGTCTGCGGCCAGCTGGCTGATTCCAGTGTAATTCCGGACCGCCTGGCGCCGGTGGTGGAGGCGGGGATTATGCCCGCAAAGTTGATACCGGATTGGGAAATCCCCGCACGCGATCTCTATAAGGACTATCCGCAGCGCCAGCGCGACGAAGCAGTGCGCACCGGCGCCTTCGGCGCGGCGGCGATGATCTATGCGGCCCGATCGCTAGGCCTGGGTTCGACGCCGATGATCGGTTTCGATGACAAAGCGGTGCACCGCGAGTTCGGACTGGCTGAGGACGAAATACCGGTCATGCTGTTGTCCGTAGGGGCGGAACGTCCGGGAAACTGGCCGCAGAAGCCGCGCCGCGCGGTGGTCGATGTGCTGGATCTCATTTGATTATTTGTGAAACCGATAACTTGCGGAGATCATGATGCCAAGAATTGCAGCTCTAAAGCCGGAACAGGTGCCGGCCGATTCGAAACCGACCCTCGATATGTTCACCAAAAACCTCGGGTTCACTCCAAATATGATGGCTACCTTCGCGGCAAGTCCGATCGCGTTCAACTCATGGGCCACCCTGCTCGGCTCCTTGAGCAAGGCGCTCGACGTGAAGACGCGGGACAGCATCGGCCTCGCCGTCTCCGAAGTGAATGGCTGCGACTACTGCCTGACGGTCCACAGCTTTACGGCCGATCATATGGCCAAGCTGCCGGCCAATGAAATCATTCTTGCTCGGAAAGGCCACGCCAGCGACCCGAAGCGGGACGCCGCCATCCAGTTTGCGCGCAAAGTCGTTGAAGCCCGCGGCAAGGTCAGTGATGCCGATCTGAAAGCCGTCCGCGATGCCGGCTACACGGATGCGAACGTCATCGAGATCGTCGCGCTGGTGGCCATGTACTCTCTGACGAACTTTTTCAATAACGTGTTCGATCCCGAGAAGGACTTTCCCGCCGTTGCGCTGGCGGGCTCGATCTGAACTTTATCCGGTCGCAACGACCGTCTCTCAGGGTGGCTGGAGCCTTTATGTGATGCAAGCATAACGCCAGAGCCCGGATGCATCCAGGAAAGATTTTTGGGAACCCGTCCGGGCTTTTGCTATCTGCTGACAAGGTTAGGATACTGCATGAACTCCGGGCCGCTGCGCTTCATTCGTCAATCGCTCACCTGGTGTGATGTCCCCGCCCAAACATGATGTATTCAGCCAGCACATGAATGCGCAGCAATTCGACGATCGGCGGGTGTTCAGTAGCGAATGAGTCCGAACAGGCCGAATAACCCGTCCGCATCCTGCCAAGCCTCGGCAACGCTCCATCCGCCGGAACGGGCCAGCCGCTCGAAGCTCCCCGCGGTATATTTTCGGGAGCTCTCAGTGTGGATGGTTTCCGATGTTCTGAAATTGAACGTCCGCCCACAGAGTGTAACGCGCTGTTCGCATAAGCTGACCAAGTGCATCTCTACCGCCTTCTCGATCTCGTTCCATCGCGCCGCGTGCTCGATCCTCTTACGTTTCTGCAAGGAAGCCATCGGCAATATCGATCGGCACGTAGCGTCGCGGGTCGCGCAGTCCTTGCAGTACAAGCTCCGTTTTAACGCCGGCCCCCCGCACCGCTCGTGGTGTAACCAACGGCTCGGCAGTGCCTTCACATCAGCGGATAATCCGCCGACGACATCTCGAGCAAATGCATTTTCAACAGGGCAGATGCTGTTTTGCGTGAAGCATATTTTCCGCTTTCGGCACACGGCGGATGACGGCCGCGGTAAACTCGCGGCCGATATCACCACCGTAGATTCTCGGCTGGCGCAGCGAGTAGCTTATTTGACGGGCGTGGTCAGCGCTTTGTCATTGGTGTCGAGGACGAAGACAGCGAGCAGCTTTGCCGGCTCGGTCCTGCTCGCGTTGCGGCTGATCGAATGGGTCGCGCCCGGCGGTTCAGACCAGCTCTCGCCAGCCCGATAGATGCGCGTCTCGCCATCATTCACCTTCGACTCGATCGCGCCCGAGATCACGTAGGCGTAGATGAAGGCCGACTTCGCGTGGGTGTGGGACGGAGAGGCCGCGCCCGGCGCGTACTCGACCTCCACGGCGATCAGCGACTTGCCAGGGATATTGGGAATGGCCGACTCGAAGTTCTTCGTGACGGTTTCCGCTTCGCCATCGCGGGCGTAGACCGGGCTGGCCATCGAGAAGGCGAAGGAGGCGCAGGTGGCCGCAATGATGGTTCGGATCTTCATGGGCTTTCTCCTTCGTTCTGCATTGTTTTTTCTCGGCCTTGCGGCCCTGTTGATTACGAACACCGAACGGGTCAATCTCGCGGGATGAAGTGGACGTGGGGCCCCAGCTCGATAATGAACACCGCGGGCGTGACTAGGTTCTATACTCAATTAACTCTAGCGCAAATCAGCGAGGAGTGATTCAAGTCCTCCATTGGGGGCTTGATCATGCGCTACGATCTGACGGATTTCGAGTGGAGCGTTATTGAACCAGTGCTGCCGAAGGGACGCCGCGGCCGGCAGCCGCAGAACAACCGGCAGGTCGTGAATGGCATCTTTTGGGTGCTGAGGACGGGAGCGCCGTGGCGGGATTTGCCCGAGCGGTATGGACCTTAGACGACCGTCTACAATCGGTTTGATCGTTGGCGCAAGGCTGGCATCTGGGACAGGCTGATGGGGGCAGTTACCAAGGCCCATGAGGGCAAGGTTCAGATGATCGACAGCTCGATCGTGCGGGTGCATCAGCATGCCTCAGGGGTCAAAAAAAGTGGAGATCGTTGTGTGGGGCGAAGCCGCGGTGGGCTCTCGACCAAAATCCATGCGCGCGTCGACCACCAAGGCCGGCCGATCCAGATCCTGATCACACCTGGCCAAGCCCACGATCTGACCGGCGCCGAACCTCTTCTGGCCAGCCTCGGCCAAGACACCATCATTATCGCCGACAAGGCTTATGACGCCGATCGCCTGCGAGCCCTCTTCAAGGCCCGCGGCGCCACCGCCAACATTCCCAACATGATCCGGCGCAAAAAGCGCTTCCGGTGGACCAAAGCTCTCTATCGCGAGCGCAATCACGTCGAACGCTTCTTCAACAAGCTCAAGCAGTTCCGTCGCATCGCCACCCGTTATGACAAGCTCGGCGCGAGCTTCCTGGCGTTTATCCAGCTCGCCGCCGTGCGAATTTCGCTTCGCTAATCCTGTCAACCACTATTTCGGCATGAGTTGTCAAACACATACCAAAAAGCCGCGCCGAGCGCGCTAACGCCAAGCTAACAAGGTCTCGCGCGGGAGTGTCTGGCCGCGCAGAAAAGCCGGTCGAAACGGCCACGGAACAACCGGACCGGCCTCATGATCGCAGCCGCTACGCGTAAGGCGCACTGCAACAGAGTTATCGTTAACAAAATCACGCCACGTGCATTTTCTCAACGATAACTCAGCCCCCGTCTGAAGACAGACGGCGCGCTCGCGCGTATTCAACCAGCATCATAACCGGTCACTCGTTTTGACCTTACCGCCGAAGGAGCCGGATCATGCCCGAACAATCATCTGACCTTGCGCGCGTCGTTCGCGCTCGCGAGGTTTGCCGCCTGATCGGATTGTCGCGCCCGACGCTGTGGCGGCTGGTGCAGCGCGATCAGTTCCCCAAGCCTTTCAGATTGTCTTCGTCGGCGGCCGTAGGCTGGCTCGAAACCGACATACTTGCCTGGATCGCGGCACGCGCGGCGCAACGGGATTCGCCCAAGATCGAGCCGCGACCATCACCGCCTGCGCCAGGCGCAGCAAACAAATCGATACCGAAACCCGCCCCGGCCTAAAACCCCGGGCCTTCTTTTTTGGGTGTCAGTTTTATTGACACCCAGCAACACAAACGTAACCGCGCCGGGTGGTGAGAGCGCGTAAGCGAGACCGACAACAACAGAATGCCTGCCGCGCTGGGACTTGGGGGCGCGGCAGGCGATGATCACACCACTTCCGGCATGGAGGTGCCGAACTATGGATCACGCGAAGATAATCTCCCCGATTCCGGCGATCAAGCCGCGCTCTTACCGCGAAGGTCACCGGCCATGACCTTCTTTATCGTTCCTCCAAAGCAACCGCCTCGGCCAATCCCGCTCTACAAGTTCATCAACACCGCGATCTGGAAGGTGCAGTGCATCGCCGTCGCCGCGCTGGCGATAGAGGGGCCGCCGAGCATCTACACCGACTTCCTATTGAAGACCTTGGTCGATGCCTTGCGCACCGCCGCCGATCAGATTGAGCAGGCGATGGAACTGCGCGCCGCCGAGCGCCGCGCCGAGCATCAGCGCCAGCTGGAAGCGCGGCAGACTGGCCGCTAACGCGCACGCAATCCGGCTCCGCCGGCACTCAGGCGAAGCTGAACAGCAAAACGCAAACAGAAAGGCGCGCTGTCATGACCGATCATCGCAGGACGCACCGCCATGGACGCGACCAACATCAACAGCAACACCGTCGCTGCCGACTTCACCAAAATTGTGTTCGGCACGACCACCGAGCCGCCGGTATATATTTCATCACTGCCCAATGAACGTGGAGATGAAACCGAACCTCCTGAACGTCACGTGGCCACCCGCGTGCCGTCGCACATCGCGGGATTTGTCGCGAAGTGGGACCGTCCGAAGCGCGGGCTGTTTTTCTGCACCGGCATCGTCAAGCAAGGCGCGCGGCGCGCCAAAGAGAACATCGTCCAAACCGCCTGCCTGCATACGGATATTGATTTCAGCAATCTCGATGGTGATCCTGATCGCGCTGAAGTTCTGCGCCAGCTCGCGCGCCTGAGGTATCCACCGAGCATCATCGTGTTCTCCGGTCACGGGCTGCATTGCTACTGGCTGTTCAAGGAAGCGGTGGACACCCAAGAGAATATCGAGCGGATTGAAACCGCGCTGCGTCAGCTTGCCGACCTGGTCGGTGGTGACTTGCAATGCCGTGAGGTCGCGCGGCTGATGCGGTTGCCCGGCACCCACAACACCAAGGACGGCGAATGGACCGAGGTGGAGATCGTCGAGCAGAACGGCCGCCGCTATGAATTGGATGACCTGGAGGAATGGCTCGCGGAGGCGTCACCAGTGCTGCTGCGGAAGACACGACCGCGGGAAGTGACGGCGGGCGAGACCGATTATTTCAGTGAGTATGCCAAGGCGCGCAATTTCAAGCCGCGCGTCGATGTCAAGGCGCGATTGGACGCCATGATGTTCATGGCCGGTGGTGACGCTGCAATTCATCCCACGCAACTCACCGTCTCCGCATCGCTGCTCAGCTCCGGTACACCGATTGATGAAGTGGTCGAGATCGTGTTGGCCGCCACCAAGGCTGCTGCTGGCGACTACGGCGCGCGCTGGAATTGGCGGCGCGAAGAGCGCAACATTCGCGGCATGTGCGAAACCTGGGTGGCGAAACATCCACAGAAATCCAAGCCGGTCCCGGCACCGCAAAGCGACCAAAAGACCAACACCGCACCCGACGACAGCGCGCCACTGGTCCCGCTGCATCACATTATCGGCGATATGGTGATCGCCAAACTGCGTCACGATGGCGAGGACATCATCAGCGTGTCGAAAGGACTTTGGTACTATTGCGAAGGCATCTGGCAACTGCGAACCGACACTCTCTGGCTCGATGCACTGATCGAAATTGCCTGTCGTGGCTTGAACTACAAGAGCACGAACAGATTAATTGCCGAAACGCGCAGCTGGATTACGAGGCACCCCAAGGTCTATCGGCTCCGGGATATTCCTTGGGACGCGCACGGCAAAATCCCGACGCGCTCCGGCTTGATCGATCCCATCACCCTGGAGTTGACACCAGCAAAGGCCACCGACTTTTGTTCGTGGCGGATTGAGTGCGACTACGATCCGAACGCTGCTTGCCCGTGGTGGGAAACCATGATCGCGGATTTCTTTTCTGATCGCGAACCCGATGTTGCCGCCGAACATATCCGGGTCATTCAGGAAGTGCTCGGCAGCGCACTGATCGATGTCAAACCTCGCGAGATGTCGAAAGCTCTGATCATGCAGGGCGGCAGCAACTTCGGTAAATCCGTCATGCTCGAAGTACTGGCAGGGTTGTTCGGAGCAGCGCAAATCAGCACCGCGCTGGATCAACTCGATGGGACACACGGGTTAATGCAGTTCACGCAGCGGGCGCCCTGGGTGCTGCACGAAGCCTTTCAATCTGGAAAGTGGCACTTCTCATCGATCGTGAAAGCGATCATCACGCACGAACCGGTACCGATCAATATCAAGAACGGCCCGGTGTTTACCACCATCTTTCGCGGTCCGCTCTTTTGGGCGACCAACCATCCACCACAGTTCAAAGAAGCGACCCGCGCAATCGTCAATCGGATCATCGTCATCGAGTGCCTGCGCTACTTTGATCCTGACGCCGAGTTGATTGGCGCAGCGGCGGAAGCGCGGCGTCGCGGCTTCGACAAACCGTCATCGCTGATCCTGCAAACCGAACTGCCGGGGCTATTGAATTGGGCTATCAAAGGTTTGCAGCGCGCGGCGGAGCGTGGCCGGATCGCTACGACCGATCAGATCAAGGAAACATCTGAAGACATTCACCGCGACAGCAACCTTGTCGCGGGCTTCCTTGACGAATGCATCGAATACGACCCGCACTGTCGCGTCTCAGCGCCGGATTTTTGCGCGGCGTTCGCCGTCTGGTTCACCGAGAACAAGGGCGAGGATCGCGGCACCCCGAGTAACGAGAGCATCGGTCGAGCACTGGCGGCGATGAGCGACCCCCGCATTGGTATGGATCGCAAGGAGCTGCGTGACAAGCATCGCCGGTACTATGTCGGGATCGCCCTCAACGATGCCGGAATGGCGTTCTGGAACAGAGCGACAACCGCAGACCGGTTTGAAGGAAAGACCACCAACACCACCGCGTCCGACGACGTCGTCAACACGTCGATCCCGCTTGAATGGGAGCAAAAAGCGTCGGTGTCGGCGATGCGAAAGGCACAGGGTTACGACCCGACCGGCATGCCTTTCCCGGCGCTTGTAGACGCCGCCAAGGCGGTCAACGTGATCAAGAACGAAAGCGACCCTACGGAGCTTTGAGCCGGTGACCGTTACCGATGACCGTTCTCAAAGCCGCAAAGTGCGAACGGTCACCCGCAGAGAACGGTCACCCTTGGAACCTCCTTTGATGACCATTCTACAGGCCGCGCCAAGAACGGTCACCAGAACGGTCACCACAACGGTCATCGACAGAAGTGCCTGCGCCGCAGGGGTAACTTAAAAGCGGTGACCGTGATGACCGTTCTCTTCCCTATTAGCCGTAGAACCACATAAGAGAGAAAAGGAAGAAGGAAGTACATGGAAATGCATGTTCTAGGGAAAAGCGGCGATTCTCACAGTCGGAAAGGTCACACGGTCACCGCAGCGTCGGATCGGCGTCGGGGGAGCGGCGCCGCCGGACCATGTCGGCGGCTCGATCCGGCCACTTATCAGCCACATATCCCAGCACCATGCGTACCGCCGACGCCAGGCGCTGATGACCTCGCGGCGCACGCGGAAGCGCTTGCTCAAGCGCCAGCGGATGAAACGCGAGCGCGAGGGCAAGCGGATCGTTCCGGTGCCCGTCGACGCCGTGATCCTGAATTGGCTGGAGCGGCATTATCGCCACCAGCACCCCAATGTGAGCATGGAAGACCTGGACGCTGTCGGCAAATGATCTGCGAGATATTAGCCTCGTCGGCGCGCGAGTGATGTCGCTTACATTCTTGGAGAGCGCACTACGGCTGGTCGTCTCGTGCCGTACCATGATCAGCCCGATTGATCAGGGAGGCGCCTCCATGAACTACACCGACCGAGCCATCGATCGCCCCGTTCCGCTGAGACCCGATCCCTCCGAGCTGCAGCGCGCCCATCGCCGCTCGCTGGTCCGGGCCTGCACCGCAGCCGTGCTTGGTTTTCGCGATCACATCGGCGCCGAGAAGGCGCTCGACGCCTGGCTGTTTAGATGGCTCCAATACGAACCGCGAGGGCATGCCCATGCTCGCAGAGAAGTTCTTCCTGGTGCTGAAAGCCCTGCTCAGAAACCGCGACTATCCCGACGATAGCCCGCTCGTCGTGAGCAGCTCGCCGCATGTGCCGGCGCCTCGGTGACCTTGCAACTTCTGATTTGTCCGCCGACGGCGCCAGAGCAACCATCCGGTACGCAAAAGTTTCGAGCCCGGGAATTTTAGTCGCGGCAAGCGTTCAAGGGGCGGGGGGAGGTGCTGAAAATCCGAAGGTCCTTCGACTTCCAGCGCGGCGGCGCTCGAACGTTAGCGGCCGCAGGTTGGAAGAAACTTTCCCAGCAGGCATGTCCGCTTGGCCCCGAGAGCTGAAGGATTGCGGTCGTCGCGGAACCGTCGCTTAGGGCCACGACGGAATTGACCGCCGATCATCTTGAAGGCACTTCGCACGTAGTGTCGGATCACTTGCGGCACGAACTCGTAATTCCAAAAGATGGAGCATAGGCCGATTAGAGACGGCAACCAGCTAAACCGGAACCTTCCGGAGTTTTTTAGTTCAATCCACGCCGGGCCCGAGAGCTTTCTGCGGCGTCCAGTGGGCCCAATATTCAAGGAGCACGTCCATGCATCGATTGATCGCGATCGCATTCGGGCTGACCGTGGGCTGCTTCGCCGCCACCGCGTCGGCCGAGCAATGCGAGGACAAGCTCCAGCAGGACAAACCCCAGCAGAACTCAGCCGATGAGGCTCAGGTCAGGGGCGACCTCAAGGCCGGCTCGGAGTGCGCCACTCCACGCGATAAGGAAGACTCTGCAAAGAAGAACGAGGACAGGGTCGCAAAGCTCAAGAGCGAAGGTAAGGTCGAAGACCACACCACTGGACAAGCACCTCCCAAGAAATAGAGGCCGAGCGCGAGCAATGGACGCGCATCGACGTGCGGTCGAATGAGGGGTCAATTGACCAAGTTTAAAATGCCGCGGCACGTCCGCTAACGGTCAAACCGAGAAGAACTTAGAGTAAGCTCATGTTTTCCGCTTTGCCCTCGAATGCGGACATTCATCATAGCGATCGGCATGTCTCAGAAGGGCCAACAACGGAAGTCGGCCCAGTTTGATGTCCTCGCTCGCTGCAGAACAGCGAGCTTGCCGTCTGAAAGTCGTGGAGATGATAGAGATCGCGGCGTCACTCAACGCCGCTCTCCTGCTGCAAGGCCAAAACCTTCGACGAGAAGCGCATAATCCTCGGGCCGCATCCAGGGCGGCCTTTGCTGCCAACGCTGAAGCTGATCCGCCGATTGAGGGGGGATACGTTCGAGTGTTTCGCGCGCCTCGTCCGAACGCCCGAGATAAGCAAGCGACGCCGCGAGGTACTGGGAAGTGACGGCATAACCCGGACGCAGGCGAGCAACTTGGCGCAATGTCTGCAGCGCAGCGATGAAATCGCGTGAAAAGAACTGCAAAAGCCCACGCCAGATCAACCAAAGCCAAATCAGCGGATCGTGTGGACTGGCACGCATTGCCTGCTGCAGCCTTTCGAGTGCTTCCTCTCGATAACCGCCGAACCCGAGCACACAACCAAGCATGCTGATGACAAAGGCACTGTTTGGATTGAGGGCAATTGCGGTGCGCGCTTCGGCGATCGCCGCCTCCCATTCGCTACCCCACATCAGCATGTGTGCCAGCACAGCATGCGCCACCGCATCCTTGTCATCGAGCGATACCGCGATTTGCGCTTCTTCGCGAGCGGTTTCTTGAACCTCCAAGAAGGGGCGACTCGAGAAGTGCCAGATGTCCCATTGGAGAGCCAGCGCATATCCATAGTGGCCGGGAGCGAAATTCGGATCGAGCGCGATAGCTTGGCTGAAGAAGGCGAGCGCGGCTTTGTTCTCCTGCGGTCGGTATTTGTGGAGGTGCCAAAGGCCGCGCTGATAGGCTTCCCACGCGTCAAGTCGCTCAGGCGGTTTGCGCAGCACGCGCTCTTGCTCGGCGGCAGCCAATGCCGGCTCGATAACTGCGGCGACGCTCGCGGCGATCTCATCCTGAACCGCAAAGATGTCGCCAAGATCGCGGTCGTAGCGCTCGGCCCACAGATGCACGCCTGTAAGCCCATCGATCAATTGTCCGGTGATGCGTATCCTGTTGCCGCCTTTGCGCACTGAACCCTCGAGCACATAGCGAACGCCTAGCTCGCGCCCAGCCTGCTTCACATCGACGGCATGCCCGCTGTAGGTAAAGCTCGAATTGTGAGCGATCACAAAAAGCCAGCGGATACGCGAGAGCGCTGTAATGATATCCTCGACTATGCCGCAGGCAAAATATTCCTGTTCCGGATCGCCGCTCATGTTTTGGAACGGCAACACCGCGATCGACGGCTTGTCGGGAAGCGGAAGTGACTCATGGATCTGAGGGTGCGGAGGCGGCATGTCAGGCGCAACCGTCCCGAAATTACCAATCGACTTTGTCGCGTAGACGCGCACCAGGCGATTGATGTTCTTCAGCCTTTGCTCGCCACGATCAATGAATTCGACCGTGACCTTGCCGCGAACCTGATCGTACACGGAAGCTGAGATACAGATGCCGCCCGGTTCGGCGATGCCCTCAAGTCGGGCCGCGACATTGACGCCATCGCCAAGAATGTCATCCCCCTCGATCAGAATGTCGCCGAGGTTGATCCCGATCCGAAACAGCATGCGCCGCGCCTCGGGAATCCCATTGTTCCGCTGGACCATCACCACTTGCATAGCGGCCGCGCACTCGACTGCATCAACTACCGAGGGAAACTCAAGCAGCACACCGTCTCCGGTAGCCTTGACGATGCGGCCGCCGCGTTTGGCCACAAGTGCGTCAATCACCGCTCGGTGCTCGCGGAGCGTGTGGGCGGTGCCGACCTCGTCGAAGCTCATGAGCCGCGAGTAGCCTGCAACGTCAGCCGCGACTATGGCCGCCAACCTGCGTCCGACCCGCGCCTCCTCCATGTGTAGGCTCCGCTTTATAAAAAACAAGACTACGAGGTAAAATCGCGGCGAGTCCATAGGGTTCTGAAGGCCTGCTATGGGTCAATCGCGACCAGGTCGAGCCAGCAGCGGGTCCGGTCATGTCCGCTGTGCTGCCGAAAGCGGAAGTAAATCCAGACCATTAGCGAGATAGCGACGAGCCAGCGCGGGTCGATGGCGCTGCCCGAAACATGATTCAAGCTCCGTCAGCGATTATGAATGGACCGCCATCAAACCATGCTGCCGAACAAAACGCGTGCCCTAGTTCTCTGGGAGCGAATGCTCGAGGAAAAAACGAAGCATTTCCCTTGTTGCGTCCGGTCCTCGCGGGTCGGTGTAGGTGCCCACAGGGCTGCCTCCGGACCATGCATGTCCGGCTCCGTGGATATTCCAGTGCTCCAACATCCCGCGTCCACTCGCATCACTCAGGATCGTTCGGGTATAGGCATGCCCTCCGGGTACTTGCCCGCGCTGCACCTTCTTTTGCGTGCTCGTCCCTCTCACAGACTGCTCAAGAATTTGATCGCCGTTGTTTGGATGCACGGTCGTGTCGTGATCGCCGTGAAAAACAATGGTCGGGACAGGTGTGCGGTCACCTGAAATTATCTTGTGATCGGACCCGCCCTGTCGCATCGCGAGAAGCGCGGAGGGAAGATCCGTAGCAACCCCGCACGCGAGGCCAGAATGTATTCCGATTGCCGCGTACAGATCGTTGTACGTTTCTCCCATGATGGCCGCGGCGGCCGCTCCGGCTGACAGCCCACCAACGTAGACGCGCCTTCGATCAACCAAATAATCATCCATGATTTGGCGAGTGACGCCCGCGATAAGCGAGGGTTCACCTCTGCCTCGCTGCTGGTCGGCTGTGCGAAACCAGTTCCAGCATTTCGCCTGGTTTGCCTGCCTGGGCTGAGCAGGATAGGCCACGAAGCAACCTTGTTCCTCGGCGATAAAGTTCATCCTCGTGCCGGCGGCGAAATCATCCGGCGACTGGGTACAGCCGTGAAGCATGACGACCAAAGGAAGCGGCCGCTCCTGATAACTGCTCGGGATGAAAAGCCTGTAGGCGCGGCTTCCCGCGCGACTGCTGTAGGTGCCTTCGATGAACCGAGCGCCCTCCGGCACGATGTCCGGTGTGGACAGCGGGGCGCGCTTAACACCTCGCAGTCCGATCCCGGAGCGCCCCTTTTTCCGATCCAGCAACGTCCGGCGCATGCGCGGTTGTGCGGATGCGACTGGCTCTGGTTGCGGCTGACGATCCGTCTCCTCAATAACATTGGCCTCCGCATCAATAATGAGCGGCGCGGCAAGAGCGATGCGGCCGCCGGTGCGCGATGGCGCGTCCGGCGCGCCATCCCCGCGAAGCATGCGCTGCAGGAGCGCGGTGGCCTCGACGAGTTGGCCCGCGCGCGTGAGGCGTGTCGCCTCCCGAATGATGTCCTGGTTCAGCATCGCGTTCACCGTGTCCTGTCGGCGAGCGCGGCCTTGACCGCCGGACTGGCGTGCAATGCGCCTAGCACGGAGACTGAGGCAATGGTGGCGCGCGCAAGCTCGGGCGTGACGTCCTGGGAGATGCTGGCAAGCCCCAGAACATTGATGTGCAGCATCTCGCCGGCGCGCTGCACGGCTTCGAGATCCTCGCGGCTGTAGTTCCGCAGACCGAGGTCCAGGCTTTTTCGGGCCGTTGACTGTTTTACGACGTCGGCGTGACGTTCGAGCTGGTTACGGATCGCCGTTCGGATGAAATCGGTGCGGTTCGAGTAGAACCCGTCCTGAACCATGAGATCGACATGACCAAGGTCGACATAACCAAGATTGATCGTGATTTTTTCTGTTTCAGGCGGCCTGGGTCGGAGTTCCCGGATATTACTAGTCATCGTTATCACCTTCCATTCACCATCTGGATGGATGGTAAATGGATGTCCCTGCCATCATTTCAAGGGTGATGACGATCCGCCCCCTGACGAGGACGTGCGGAAGCGTGCCTCCGGCAGGGGTCAATATGTCGGCGCGAGGCTCGGCAGGCACAATTGCCGCCGGATTACACCCCGGACCACGGAACTAATCGCGGCTCCGCGCGTGAGATTCCAATGAAAACAGTTCACCGAAAGGGATGCGCCCTCTACCGAACGGGATCCGCCCGCAACAACGTTGCCCGCACCGCTGCTGGCTCAGGTGGACGCCTGGGCGACCGCCAACGATGCTACCCGCTCCGACGCTCTCCACCGGCTGGTAGAACTGGGGCTGGCGGCGGGGGTAAAGCCAGCACAGCTAAACGCGACGCGAGCCAAGGAATTGGCTGCCAACGTAATCGACAACCTGCCTGACGGTGCGGCGAGTGCTGATGATCGGGCCAGCCGCAAAAGCCGGCTGCTGAAGGGACCTGAAGAATTCAGAGAGGCGCGCGTCGATCGGCCGAAGGCAAAAAAATGACGAAGGCACCGGGCGGAATTGAACTACCGAAGCAAATCACCAGGGCCGAGCGGGAAGCGCGCAAGGCGTTTCGCCAAGTAGACGCGGCAACGGCAATGAGCGAGTACGAGATCGCGCAAAGAGCATTTGCGAAGAACCGCGAGCGTCTGAAAGCCGAGCGGCTCGCACGAGAGGCCGCGGCTCCACCGCCCACGAAAGCAAAGCCCAAGGCAAAAAAGAAGTGAAGATGAAGCCGCTGATTGGACTCGTCGCTACTCTTTGCGACAGCGCTATTGAGGCTTGGTCAATTCCGCCTCGATCATGCGCCGCTCTTCCAAAGCTTTCACCTTTCCTTCCGCAGGAGCGATGACCCTCTCCGCGAGCGTTGCGAGCAGTGGTTCAAGCCCCTCGTATCGGTAGACCGGAAGAACCCATTCATACTTTTAATAGTCCTTGAACATCGCATAGGGCCGAGACGAACCTTCGAGCAGCTGAACCGGCACAGCAAGGCTAGGAACTATGGCTTCCAACTCCTTAGGAATGCTGCTCGGGTCAGTTAGGTCGGCAATGATGAAACGGGTCATGCGAGCCAACAGTGAGACGGTCTCGGTAATGTCCCGCGTGGCTGGAACGGCGAAGTCGAAGAGGATCGGAAGGTAGTCACGCCTGCGCAGTTCCTCACGTATGGCGTCGAGGACTGGCTTGCGCTCAGTCGTGAAGCGACCCAGGACCAGCACCGCCTTGGAAGTGATGGTGTCGATCACGTCACGGATTTTCTGGTTATGAAGCATCAGGTAGACGAACTTCGCGACCTCGATATTGTCCACGGTGATCGCGGGTTCGTGGTCGTCTGTGATGACTAAGTTCTGCTGCTTGGTCCTGCCGTCCAGTTTCAGACACCACGCGGATACACCATGGACGCGAGAGCCGCTGAGGTCAGCGCCCGTAAGGTCCGCGTTCACCAGAGTGGCAGCCTCGAGGACCGCCCGGCTGAGGTCCGCCCCGCTGAGGACTGCATCGCGGAGGATCGCTCCTCGGAGGTTCGCCTCGATGAGGTTCGCCCCACCGAGCTTCGCCAAGCAGAGGTTCGCGTCCATGAAGGTTGCCCTGCTGAGGTTTGCCCTGACGAGGTTCGCCCCGATGAGGATCGCCCAAGCGCAATTCACCTCGCCGAGGTCCGCCCCACTGAGGTCCGCCCCACAGAGGTTCGCCCTGAAGAGGCTCGCCCGGATGAAGTCCGCCTCGCTGAGGTTCGCTCCACCGAGGTTCGCCTCGTTAAGGTTCGCCCCGCTGAGGTTCGCCCCACGGAGGTTCGCCTGATACAGGTCCGGACGGATGTCCGGGTTCTCGTCACGCCAGGCGTTCCAGGCATCCACCCCATTCTTCAGCCGAGCGATGTGGTCGTCGTTCGCCATGAGATCTCCTTCTTAGCCAGTTGTATGGGCCCGTCGACGTCTCGGCGACTGCTCCCCAATAAGCTCGCGCAATCGATCATCGCAAAAGATGCGTCTTGCGTCTCGCGGCGCAGCGCGCGACAGCAACTGCCATATCAAAGAGGGTCTGCTCCGGGTCAAACCTGCGCGGTCATGGCATGTCTGCGCGAGTTCGTGACTTGGCGTGTGAAGGACTGCTATGGGTCAGAATCGGAATCATTTGAAGCGAGCAGCGACGTCCGCTGTGACCTCATAAGCGGACTCGGCTCGGCCTGATTGCGATCTCCGCGCGACGCTAACCGTGGTAGTCTGTCCGTCATCACGAATTCACGGAGAAATTTTATGCCCGGTCCGCCGCCTCAAGGTCCGCATTTGCGCCTGCTCAAGGGTAACCGTTCGAAGCGCCCCGTCCGCGTTCCGCCGGAGCCTGCGCGCGCCGACGAATGCCCTCCACCGCCCGAGCATCTGAACGGCTACGCAAGGGAAACGTGGCATCAGCTGGCGCCCGAATTGTTTCGACTCGGTTTACTTACCATCCTCGACGTCGGCCCGCTTGCCGCCTACTGCACCGCCGCCGCCCAGTTCAGACAGGCCGAGGAGGCGATCCAGCGAATGGCGAAGGAGGATGAGCGTGGCCATGCGCTGACGATCACGGGCAGCGCTGGCAGTCAGGTCACGAACCCGCTGCTGCGCATCGCGAGCCAAGCGATGAACGATATGCAGCGCATCGGCGCTCAGTTCGGCTTGACGCCGTCCGGGCGGCTACGGCTTAGCGGCATTACGCCGCCGCCACCGCCGTCGAAATTCGATGGACTGCTCGGCTGAAACTGTCGGGGATCGAGCTGCCGGGCTCGCTGGGCTTATCCATCGCGCTCGCACCTGGACTGCTCGAAGAGCGGACGGAGATTGACGGCAGCGCCCTCGCAGCCGCCTCCATGATCACCGTCAAGAGATAGCTCTCGGGCGGAGCCTTGCGGGCTCAACATCTGCTGTCGTTTCGGCTAACACTGCTTCCAGCATTCGACCAGAAATTCCCGATCGCCATGGCCAGTAACGGACCAGCGGATGTCTAGCCGCGAGGACGAGGCGTTCCCGCATGCTCGACGATGCCGCCGAAGTTCGAGGAAAGGCTTGAATATGGTGCGTTCAGAAGCAGGCCCTTCCGACACCCATGAAAGACGCGCAGCTGGGTCCACGGGGCATGGGTGGCTGTGTCAGGTGTGATGCGGTTTCGCCCTTGAAGCCCAAGGTACCCGTTCGATCGCCGCCGCGACAAGCTGCGCTTGCGATTGAGTTCCGAGTTTGTTGACGAGCCTTTGGCGTTGCTCATTGATCTGCCGTTCGGTGCCGCCGATTTGCGCTGCGATTGCGCGATCCGTCATTCCTTTGGCCAAGCGCGCCTCAAAAGCCTCTTTTCGCGCGCGCTCAATTCTAAAACACGCTCGATTCCTGGCTCACGTCGCGAAGATGTCGGCGCGGACAACAATCGTTAATCCCGACGGCCTTGATGCCGGTCCAAACGCAGCCTCTGTGCTTTCATGCGCTTTATATCCTCGTCAAGCTCGCTGATCTTCTCATCTAGCCGCTCGTTTTTCGATTTCGGCGGCTCGGTACCGCGCAGTTTTTCGAGCGCTTTCTCAACCGAGAGCTTGGTGGTTTCAGCCATGGTCACCGCCTCACTTGAAGCACAGTGTTTGCATTAGACCAGAGATTTTTGCCGGATGCCACTGCCTCACGGGCATGTACGGCAGAGCCGCTGCCTATTCCGCGCGCGCTAAAGTCCGCTTCATTGTGACGCCGCCTCGGCTTTTCAGCCGCGCGGCGCAGTCGATTTCCTGAGTCCTTGGGTACATAGTGCACTGCCGCCTGGCATTGAGTGTGCCGCCGTCTCGGCGGGCGATCTCACGTTGATCACCAGGGCCTCCCAAGGGTCAACCGAGAGGAAGCGAGGCCCCGGCGCAAACCGGCGGCTCCTCGGCGCCGGGGCGGTCAAACTCCGCCTGCCTTAACCTAAGTTATCACCGGTCGGCATGGCACCCCCTCCAAGGAGGAGATATTCCCGTTTCTCTTTCATCGCCCCTTACTACCTGAAGACTGATTGCAGCTGCCCCCGAAGAGATGTCGTTCTTCCGAGGGCTTTCTTTTGGCCAAAAAGACACTAGGGAACTGATGACGCCACGCGAGACGCGCGATCATTCTTTCGCTCGGCTCGGGGCTGCACGCTATCGCCAGAACATGGCCAGCCCGACGATCAGGGCCGCCGCCAAACCAGCGAGCCCGATGAGATAGGGCGTGGAGCCGAGCGAAAGAATGAGCGGGGATGCTTGGAAACCGGCAAATTACAAGACCGGAGAGGTTTTTGCTAAAAACATTTTACTTTGATGTGAAAGGCGCTGTTTCCGACCTTGCCCGGTTCGAAGTGCGGTTCACGTCGGACGATGAAGCCATCCAACACTGCAGGGACTTGGCCGCGCGGCTTCGGCAACGACGCTTCAACAACGAAGCAGGCCTTTTAATTTCGGTCCTCAACGAAACAGGCCGCGAAATTCACTGGGAACTTGTTAATCCGCCAGACAAAGCAGCCCAGTAAGGCGTCACGTCAACGGTCCCCCAGCCGAACTCTGCCATCGCTTGCGGAAGTTGGGCGGTCTTGAACTAGGGCTGGGGAGCGGCCTGGAATTGTCCGGCTTGTAAGATTTTTACGGCCTCATGCATCGGCCCCGGGGAGATGCGGATGATGCTCCCTAAGCCCTGCTCCAGTTCGAGGAACATTGCAACAGCGCCAGCTACGGCTAGCGCAGCCAAGGTTAGAATGACGGCGGAAGTCCAATTGCGAGGCGCGAACAGGCCAAAACTGGCAAATAGCAAGGTCAGCCAGAATATCAGGAGAGCGACGAAGGCCCTGGGAGTACCTTCGCCCAACTGCTGGGCGAGCAACCAGCGAACGTCACCGATCTTGCCCGCAAGCGTCATCGCCTGATCCAGCCACCATTTGTCGCGGGCGTTTGATGGTTTCAACGCAAGCAGCATGTCCTCGACGCGCTGGAGGAGTTCGTAGGTCGACGGCTTGCCGAGGCGTACGTTTCCATCTTCGGGGAACAGGTCGGCAGCCTTCTGTTCGGCATACTGACGTAGCGTTCTCCGAGCGGGGTCTGTCTCCGTGCCGTATCTTCGCAGTATATGATCGAGCCGAAGGATTTCTGCTGACAAGGTGGTTACTTCTCCTGCGAGCCGATTGAACGATGTGTTGGCGTTCGAGATCAAAAGTCCAAGCACCAGTGCCGAAATCGTGGCAACCACGGTCATCGATAGGGTGACGAGGCTCTTGGTCTCCTCTGTCAGGTGATCATTTGGCAGGTAGTCTCTGACCTTCCAGCCGGCAAATGCCCCGGCCAAGATTACGGCAAAGGCGACGACCCCCACGATCAGCGGATTGTTCATGCCGGCTTCCAGCTGCTGTTTCGCCGACTCTATAACCGACGGAGCTGATCGTTCCCTATTCTCCGGGCTACTCGCGCTCGTGGCTCGAAGCGATGGGTGTTTTCTCATTCCCTCGCTCCGAAGGAAGTCCCGCTCGAAAAGACCCGCGTAGTCGCTGCAACTAAAAGCGCTATCCTGTAGGAAGCAGAACGAGTGGCGGCTGTGCCACTTGTGCGGATGAGCACCTTTTTTAGGACCTCTCTAGCACGACGTTCGTTCGCTCGGTTGCTACCTAAAATCCGCAAACGTCCCATAAGCGCGTTTGGAACGCTACATCGCAAGGCCAGTTGTTCTTTTCAGAAAGGACCGTCTTGGTCGACCTACCATTCCTTTGGAGCGTCAGATGAGTAAGCGTAAACCAGCCATAGCGTTAAAGCGCGCCCGCGACAGGAAAATAGCTGCGCGGGCCCAACTGAACAAGCAAACTGTTGTTAGAAGCCCGAAAAGCAACCCTTTGCACGCTGTCGCCGCAGGCTCGACCGAACCGCCTCGTGAGGTTCATGACAATTCAAAACAAGCGGCTCCCATCCTTGACAATCGAGTGGCTGACTTAGCCATCAGTCAGATGACGAGGGATAACAATCCAAAGGAAGGGTTTGATGTTTCTTTAGCGGCGCGAAACATGCAGGCTTATCATGCGAAGTTTCTGGAAATGGCACATGCCAACACGCAATTTGCTTTTGAATTCAGCCAGAGGCTTGCGACGATTAGGTCACCACTCGAGTTTTTCGCGCTCATTGCAGAATTTACAAGCAGGCGGATCGACATGATCGGGAAGTATTCGAGAGAAATGGCTGCATATCCGTTTTGGAGAATCGACGCGTCCCGAGAGTTCACTGTTCTGCCGGGACGATGACAGCAAAGCCGCACGCTGCGGCAAGGGGGCGCGCGCGAGCGGACACATCGGCCGCCGCACATCTCGACTTGCACGTTTGGTGATGGACCCCAACAGGGGCTCTCTTTTTTTATGGATAAGACCATCAGCGCACCGAAACATTCGCAGGTGCGGAATCGAATCGAAGCCGTCCGGTGCACAAGTGCACAGACTTCCCGCCCAAGCGGCGCTTGGCTCAGTGGCGTACCCTCTGGCCGATCATCTACCTTGCCCATAATCGGCAGAAGAGGAGCGCAGCTCCGGCGTGCTCCCCCCGAAAGTCGCGCCCGGGCAGCGCTCTAGCCTATCGACGGAAACGGATGAGCAAGCGCTGGTTCGGGTTAAGACAACGAGAGGAAATGAGCATGACGCCGCGCGAGAAACGCGACATGCCCTATATTGTCGGGCTCGCCTGTGTGGCGGCGGTCATGATGGCCGCGTTTGCTGTGTTCTGGCGGTAGCGCGTAGGTCATATCGAAGCTGAGGGACGCGAAGCGGCCGACGCGAACGCGACCAGCGCCGCGTCAAGCACCTCGACTAGATGTCGAGCGTTCGTCGTCTGATGGCCGAAGGTGTTTCAACGCCAGACGCGCGTGGTGCTCGGCCTTTTTGTTGCCAGTCTTCGCAATCTCCTCGATGGCCCAAACCAACATCTGAATGGCACCTTCCGAATTTTTCGAGTTCATCTGGTCCCATTTGTTTGCCAGCAAGTAGGCGCGCCCAGCTCACCAGCGCGCCTAAGGGTCCCCCATGCCAACCGGCACCATCAACCACCTAGGTTAAGAGCCGCCTCGGTGGGGCCCTACCGCCACGACATGGCGAAGCGCGATCACCAGCCCCATCGCCGCCACACCCTAACCCAGTTATTTGATCTCAGGCCTCGGCATGGCACACTTGCTCGTGCTGAATGTGGAGATGCCCTTTTCACATTTGGCGCCTACTGAAGACGACCCCTGCGGAGCCCCCGATGGAAGCCGGGGGCTCTTTTTTTGTCGACCAGCAGCAGCACCATTGACCGAGGCATTGGGCTCGACCAACCGACCGACGCTAGTCCTAGTGGATTGAATCGCGCGCCGTGACTCGCTGTAATTGCCGGCATGGGTACGAAGTCACGCGAGGTCATTTGGGGCGGCCAGATCATGGGCGCCGCCCTCCGCGCTAAGCACGCCCGCGAGGAGGCGATCAAAGCGGTCAAGGCCGCCGATCGCGCCGAGGCCGAGGCCTGGTCCGTTCGCATGGAAGGTTACGGCGGCCCGGCGCAGCCGTCGCCAACGCAATGCCTCAACGGCGGCTTAAGCTGGCTGGAGGTCGCGTGCCACCGCTGCAAGACCCGCGCGAGCATTCCGCTGGATTGCATCCGCCGGCCGCGCGACTAAAGAAGACGGCTGCATTGCCCCGCACGCACGCGGCGACGCTCTGAGCTGTGATTTGGATTGTCTTCCACACAAACATGATGGCGAGTGCGCCAAGCAACACGCTGGCTGCATAGAGCACGGATAGCACGATCGCTTCCGTCATTGTTTCACCTGTAGGTCGTTTAGTTCATTGGTTGGTTGTCGCGGAAGGCTCTCAGCGCTTCCCGCCTTCGATCACTGCGCGCTCAATCTGTTGTGACAGCCGCCGCTTCGTCTTGTTCTGATAACGCTGACGGCGGCGTGGTTTGTTCTGGGATTTTTCAGGGGATTGCTTAGACGATGATGGGCTGACCAAATGATCGAGCAGCCGCCCGAAATGGCCCGCGAACGGTCGAAGTTTCCGCAGGCGGTCGGTTGACCAAAGAGATGGGCCTTGGAAAGCCGCCGCGCTTATGAGACGCCGGTTGGCACAGACTTGCATAACCATAGTGTCAACTTAGCTGCCATTTCTTCTCGAAACAAAATCCGAGTGTTGCGCTTGCGGCACGGCCTTTGGGCGTCAATTCACCTATGCTCGTTAGGCCGCATTGGGACTTAGACACAACCGCCGCAATTAAATTCATCGGCCGCCGATCCTGAGCGACGCCGAAAAGGGGGAACGACATGAAGAAGTTTTTGCTGGGCACTGTTGGGTTGATTGCCCTCGGCATGTCCGCTCCGGCGCTGGCCGCGGATATGGCCGTCAAGGCACCGCCACCGCCCCCGCTTCCGGTGATCTACGACTGGAGCGGCTTCTACGTCGGCGCCAATGCCGGCTGGGGCCAGAGCCGCAATTGCGTGGATTTTGTCGACGCTTTCGGTAACGCGTTCAGGGACGGGTGTCATGACCAGTCCGGCGCCGTGGTTGGTGGGCAGATCGGGTATCGGTGGCAGTGGGGCGGTGGCTGGGTGTTCGGCCTGGAGGCCCAAGGGGATTGGACTAGTATCGAAAGCACGCGCGCCAGCTTCATCGACCCGACGTTCTCGACCCGCGCGAGAACCGATGGCATCGGCCTTTTCACGGGCCAGGTTGGCTATGCCTGGAACACGTCGCTGCTGTACTTCAAGGGCGGCGCGGCGGTGACGAGCAACCGCTTCAGCATTCTCGATACGCTTACCGGCATTGAATTCGCCTCTTTTAATTCGACCCGCTGGGGCGGTAGCGTGGGTGTCGGATACGAGTACGGCTTCGCACCGAACTGGTCTTTCGGTGTCGAGTACGACCACCTGTTCATGGGCCACGCGAACAATTCGTTCTCGGTGGTCAATCCCATCGTTGCCGCCGCGCTCAATCGGATCAGCCAGGACGTGGACATGGTCACGTTGCGCGTCAATTACCGCTTCAACTGGGGCGCCTCCGCCCCACCGGTTGGTACCAGTTACTGATTTTTCCGAACTCCAGCCAACTCAGCCCCGGCATTCGTCCGGGGCTTCTTACTGTTCCGGCTCGCGTTTGCTCGGCGATGGCTGAGTACGGGAGAAGCGGACATCGACCAGCCGACAACCCCCGCTGAATCGGTCGAAATTGAAAGAGAGGCTAGATCAGTTGTTAGATACTCAGCCGTGGGACAGACCTTTGCGGTCTTGTGCTCCACTCCGAACATGCAATGGAGAGCACTGTAATGGACACTGAACATGTGGGCGCCGCATCAGAAAATTTGGCTGACGTGACGCAACGCATTGCGACGATAGTGACTTACGCTCAGGCCGCTCGGCACTTTCTGGATCATCGACCGCTGGACCTGGATGAGGTACGACAAGCGCTCGATTGCATCGTGAGGGAGGGCTTTCTGGCCAGTGACGTGATCTACCGGATCCGCGCGTCTACGAGCTTGCCTCGTCCGGAATCCCCCTGGATTACCGAGGGAGATGATCGCGAGCGCGTCAGCGTGCCGCAGCAGGGGCATGGCGTCCGGCAGCGCGCGGCCGGCGAGGCGGCTTCCGTCCAGCAAATCCCGATGCGCCGCTCCGCCTGAAGGAAGCGCCGCCGAGCGCCAATTCTCCCAGACGCAAAAAAAGCCGCGCCATCCGGGCGGGATGACGGGGCCAGTCTGGGAATGATGATCCCTGCTTCTTCAAAGTTATGTCATACGTGTTCGTTAGGGCATCGATCGTGGTCAGATTCCAACTGTACCCCAGCTCCTTCAAATGATGTGCTGAACGCCGGTCAGCCGTTCATTGCACAATGGCCCAACCGACGATTGCGCCCGTGAGCACCAAGCCACCCCAATCTGGAAACTGGAAGCCTCGCTGAAGTGTCGCCACTGCCGGAAGGGCCACACCGCGCCGCCCGTGCACATGATCAAACTCACCGAACAGCGTCAGATCTCACCCTATAATGGGTGCACCCGAGCGAGGAGGATCGCTGATTGACCGCCGTGAACCGTGACGCCATCGAGGCAGAGCTGCTCGAGATCGAAGCCATCCTCGCCGAAACCGATCTCAAAGATGAAGACCATGGCGCGCAGCAAGCGCTGTGCCATGCGCTCGATCCCGACACCTGGCATCCGGCCAGGCAGACCTTCTACCGGCTCGGCGCGCGGCCGATCGAGGCGGCCAGCAAGTCACTGAACTGAGAGAACCGCAATCACTGTCATGATCGTCGAGGCAATGCCCGCCATGACGACGAGCGCGGTAAACAGACGGTCCTGCATGACGCTAGCCCTCTAAGTAGCAGGCCCCGGCGCGATCATTGAGCGGATCGACGCCGGGGCGCTCCCTCTCGGCCGACCGGGGTAGAAGGGGGCTGGGGTGATCAGCGAGAGGTCGCGTGAACAGAAAAGCACAACTGCAGCGCGGATGTCAGTGCAGTTTGTGCCGTAACCAACTCGAATTCTGAGCCCCTTTGGTTACATAGTGCACAGACAGGCGGCCTCGAGTGTGCCTGCCTCGGTGGGCGATCTCTCGCGCCGATCCCTGGGAGCCTCCGAAGGGTCGGCCGAAAGGTAGCGACGCCCCGGCGCTGATCCGGTGACTCCTCGGCGCCGGGGCGGTCAAACCCCGCGAGGATGAATTGAGCAGCACGCGGCTGATAGTGATGCGCAAAATCTTAGCCGAGCACGGGCCGATGACAGCAGAAGCCATGGTCCGGGAAATGCTGAAACTCGGCCATGACGTGTCCGTTCACGAAACGCTACCCGGCAAAACCTCTTCGCTTCTCATAAGTCTGTGGAGGCTGGAAAAAGCCGGCATCGTCGCGCGCGAAGGCAAAGGTCGTTCGGCGCGTTGGCGATACAAAACATCACAGCCGCAAACACCGCAGTCGCTATGAACGGCAGCTCGTGCTTTCAGGCTGGGTCGAGAGAAAGCCGTGAATGACGATCGCAACCCCCTGCTCACGCTGATCTCCTGCATCATCTGCAAGAAGACGATGCGGCTTGAGCGGAGCAGCCCGGGCGACGACGGCAAGGACCTCATTCAATATCGCTGCGAGGAATGCGGGCGCATCGAGCGGGTCCGGCTCGTGCGCAGAAGCTGGCCCCTGTCCGCGAGTAGGGTTGGTTGAACCCTTCTTTATAACAGCGAAAGCTGGATATCGACGCGATGCCCATGCCGCGCCAGAAAGCCGTCCAGTGCCGGTGGCACCTCGCCGCGCTCGGCGCAGCGCTGGCTCAGTTCGGTGGCGATCTCCTCCGAGGCGTCGCGCGACCAGCCTTCGGCGGTGTTGAAACTGACGATGCGGATCGGGTTCTTTAGAGATAGAAAAGCGAAGATCAGGAATACGGGGGGTGAGTTTTTATGTCGATTCGGAAGGCGGGGCTGTTTGGATCATTGCCGGCTCTCCGATGGCTCGGCCACGAACGCCACCATCACCGCGCAAGGCCGCCAGCGACGATCACGCCGTGGTATAGGCCCTTTCCGGGATACGCAGGGCAAACCCTTCTCGCCGCCGTCATCAGCATCTGCCATCCAAGCCGGAGCTTGGAGCGACGAAGAAAACGACGATTTTTGCTAAGCCGCGTCAGTGCAATTTATGCCTATGGGCGGCCAGAAAGTTCAGAATCAATCTTGCTCCTGCGAATAGGCGGGTTAGGCCCGATTCTTCATCTCCAGCGGTTGCAGCGGCCCGCGCCGTCCCGGACGCTTCAGAAACTGATGCTGCACCGCGAAAGCAGCTTCTTGACGGAAAGCGGGAAAATCCGGCAATTAAAATGGCTTTTGCGCCAGTGCTTGTTTAGATCTGGCCGCCTTCCTTTGGGAGCAGCCATTGGTCGACGATCTTCTGGACCGGATGCGGCGAAACCCGCAAGCCGGTTGGACTATTGAGGACGTGGAGAAGCTTTGCCAACAGTATAACGTCTCGTGCGAAGCTGCGCGCGGCAGTGGATCGCACTACAGGCTATTCGGTAAGCGCCTGGATCACATCATGACCGTTCCTTCCGGACGATCGGTCAAACCGATACATATCCGGCGTGTGGTACGTTTCCTTGACCTTGTCCGTTTCCTCGAGCTTATTTGGCATCTTTCATGAATCAGCTGACCGAATATCCCGTGCTGATCCGCCCGTTGCCAGCGGTGGATGGCGGCGGCTTCATCGCGCTGGTGCCGGATCTGCCCGGGTGCATGTCGGACGGTGAAAGTCCGGCCGAGGCTTTTGCCAATGCGCAGAACGCCATCACGGTGTGGATCGAAGCGGCGAGCGAGTTGGGGCGGCCGATTCCATCGCCGACGTTAAGCACGCGGCTGGATAGTCTGTTCCGAAAAGCGATTTACTGACCTCAAAGCTGATCCTGAACCCGCAAATGGGCGGAGTGTGCGCCGTTTTTCCTTTGACCCAGTGCTTACAGAGGCCTGCCCCGTACCAGCGCGTCAGGCGATGCGCGAATGCTCGCGCAGCAACATCTCGCTCCTGGGTGTACCTTAACTACCTTTGCGCGCGTGCTCTCTGAGAAAGTGCGCGTACATCTCCCGCAATTCCGCGACCGGCCCGTCGCTGCCGTCGAGCAGGACCGGCGTCAGGCGAAACGTATCGTGGTCGAACTTCCAGCCTTTGATGCCCATGAGGAAATAGGCTTCTGCGGATGCGCGGAGATAAGTTAGTTCTCTGGCGCGCTTCAGGTCATCGCGGTGGAAAGGCTCGATTGCATCGTGTTTCATGTTCGTCCGGTCTCCATCTCGAACTGCTCGAACGCCGGGCGAAGCGGAATGGTGTCGTGAGAGCCGTCGGTGTAGTCGAGATGGAGATTGTACTCGGCATCGATTTCAGAACGCGTGATCCGCGGTGCAATCGCGAGCGGACCTGCGGGACCACGCTCACCGCGCTCGCCCTTCTGACCCTGCTGGCCGCGCTTGCCCGCGGAAGCGAACAGTTGCCAGTGCTCGCCAGGGCACGGCCCAGGATCGTGACGGTGCGCGACAAAGCTGGACCCGTTCAGCATAACTATGTCGAGCCGTTCGTAGGTTTTTGCGGGATCATAGGTACCGCGGGACCGGATTGTACAACCATCCTTGCCGTCTGCACCGGATCGCGCCAGGCAGGTCCAATCTTCGCTCTCCAGACAAGGCGCTTTTGCGGTATCGCGCTTGGCCTGATAGCTGCCGGTCTGATCGGCCACCACGTTGCCGCGATAATAGATGCGGCCTGCGATGTACGGCTCGACCACCGGCATCGAACCCGGCTCGCCCTTTTCGCCGCGCGGACCCGGTACGCCATCGGCAGGCTGCTTGATCAGCGCCGTCCGCTCTGCGATCTCAGCGCGCATTTCGGCGCGAAGCTCGGTTCGAATCGCTTCCCGCATTTCCGCCTTGGCCGCGCGGATATCGGCCAGCGCCCGTTCCAATTTCGCTGAATTGCAATCCGACTCGCGTCGAAGGCGACCGACCTGTTCGTTGATGCCCTCGCGCAATCCCTCAATGACGCCGTCACGGATCTCTGCGATCTGCTCGCTTACAAGGTTCTGAACGTACTGCGCCCACGAGGCCTGAACGGCTACGTCACTGGCGGCCGCGGTGTTTGCCGCTGCGCGGATGGATTTCTCGGTCGCGATGTTGGTCGCGTCATGTCTGTTAACGCTCCCGAAGCTGCCGTATCGCGATTTGCCAGACATCGATGCCTCCCTCAGTGCAAACCGCCTAAAGTATAGCACCAAAGCAATTCGCCAGGGAGGCAATCCTCTCTCGGGCGAACTGATCCGACAGCCAAATGACGGTGAATTAGCGGTCAGTTGTTTCGACTCAGACGGCGGCTCCGGCCAGCAAGAAAGCGCCGCCGAGCGCGACCAGCACGAGTCCGGGCCAACTGGATTTGATTTCGAAACCGCTACCCGGTCTTTCCGGTTCCAGCGTGTCGCGACCGGAGCGAAGCCGTCTTCCACCGCTTAATCTGCCTCGCCAGATTGGCTGATACGCCATCTGGAGCACGCCGCCGAAAACAAGGAGCACACCAAGCCATATAAGGGTCATGCTGGCCTCCTGCACCGTCTTCCATTCGACGTCTGGCCGGTCGCTCCAGATTAGAAGATCGATCCTGGACGCCATCGGATGCTTTTAGTAGAGCACGACACGCGGGCCGCGCGGATCACGTCCTCAGAAGCTCAGCCGATGCCAATCCCAAAGTATCAGCCTTCGTCCGGCTCTCGCACGACCGGCGGATCGTCGGTTCGATTCTCATCGTCGTCTTCTTCCTCTTCGTCCTCGTCTTCATCCTCGTCGTCGTCGGGATCGCGGGGCGGCATCGTTGCACCTATGATCGCGAAGGCACGCCAGTCGATCCTGACGGAAACTAGCTTGGGGATTTGTAGGGTCATGTTGTTGCTCCTTGGAAGTGACCCTGGGGCATTTTACCCCTTTTCAATAGGGTCAGAACCGGCGGCAATCAAAACGCCAAAGCGCGTCCGGTCTGGCTCAGTTAGCCAACTTGTTCAGAGCGTTGTTCGGCTTAGGCGAACCGAGCGGCCTTACCGGAGGCCCATGCGCTGCACAGCAATTTCCGCGATCTCTCGCGACCCGTTTATGCCTGTCGCGCGGGCCTCGATAACCTTGCGAGCGACCATATCGCAGAACGGGTCGTTACGATCAACCACGCCCAGCAAGTTTAGAGCTTGATTGAAGGCCATATTCAAAAGCTCGATTTCTTGCGGCGTGCGCTTGTCTTTCAACAACCGATTGATTGGCATTGCCCCGCCCTCAGCCAACGCAAACAAAAGCAGCCTTTCTTATAGCACTGGATTTTCCCTGGCGGTCGGGAGAACCATGGAAGGAGCACTGACCCTTCACGAATTGTGCTGCTTTCGTCACTTGAATCGGCATCGAAGTAAGGATGGCCACCAACCGCTAGGCATCCCACAGATGCTGGGCGGCCCCATTTTGTTGGCGGTCCCGATAGCAAATGCACATTTCCAAGCGCATACTTCAGGCATGGCGACAATTGTTCAATGCGATTGCGGCGCCGAGTACAGACGCACTGAAGAGAAGTTCTTGGTGCCGCATACGGGTGACGCGATCTGCGCGGTCTGCGGAGCTGCGCTAGAATCGTGGACAGAATGCACCCACGTCCCCATATATGAACTTATTGAACGTCCTGGCAGCAAGCCGGAGTCATTGGCGTGACGGACGAAACCAGACATGGACGTCAACGTCAGACCTTATCGCGGCATTAGAACGAATTGGACCGAGCGCGGAGGCTGCTCGATTGTGGAGTGCAAGCGGCCGGGGAAATGAGAGGAAATGCATAGCTTCGCGCCGCGACCGGCCCGCAGGCTTCACCGGGCTTTTCGTCGCCCGACCTTAGGAAGGTCCATTCGGATGCGCCAACGCGGCAAGAAATCGGGTCGCCGCACTTGCGACGATAGCAGTCGACGGCAAGCCTAAGCGGCTCGAGCCGCCATCAACGTTCAGCGGCCCGAGCGCAACGCCTTCGTTGCTATCGTCAAGCCGCGCGATACGACACACTTCGTTCAATCCGATCTGCCGCTGCTTTGCCGATATGTCGAGGCGGCAACTCTCGGCGAGAAAGCTATCGTTTGAACTGCCCCGCGGCGCCGTCGTGGACGGCAAGCCGAGCCCCTGGATCGTCGTCCAGGAAAAGGCGATGCGGGCGATGGTGTCATTGTCAGCGAGATTGCGACTGTCGCCACAAAAGCAGGACTGATCCAACGGTCGGCCGTCGCGCCCCGGATTTAGATGGACCGAAGCCATGGGACAATGAGCTTTGAACTTGCGAGTCCGGTGCCAACGGTGAGCTGAACGATAGGTGAGCAAGCACCGATACCTTTGCGCCATGAGCGACAGAGCCGTTTGGTCGCCTCGTCGCCTCGCGTTCCCGGCTATATCTCACGCAGCATGGCTAGAAACCGTCCCCGGTCAGTCGGCGAAAGCGCGCGGTCTGAGATGCGCGACGTAATCGCGCGCCGCCCGGCTCAATGCCCGCATGGTCTTCCAGGCCTCCGTGGCCTCAAGCCATGCTTTGAGTTGTCGGAATTTGCCATAGGCCCACGCGAATGTGGGGATCTTCATCAGCTTGTCGCGCGTGAGCCTGAACAGGCGCTCCACAAGTATGAGCTTGAGAAGCTCGCCGACAATCAATGTCACGGCGCTGCCCAGGATTTGGCCAGTTGCGGCGAGGTAAGCCGCCACAGGTTTAACCGGCTCCAGGATAATCACAGGCACGGAAAACAACGCCAGCGAGGAATATGGCGGTAGCGACCTGATCCAAGCCCGCAATCTGCGCAACATCACGTGTCTGGCAATCCAGTCGGACACCGGCTTCGCCACGGCCATGAAGACCACGTCCACCACGAAGTACACCACGGCGATGAGGTAAGTGAGGAATTTCAGGATTCTGTTCACGATCTTCCCTCCGCAAACCCAAAGCCCGACAGTTCAAATAGTTTCATTCGTCCCTGCCGTCGGGTTGCCGCTTGGCGGTTCCATGGGGAATCCCGCGCGCTCTCAGGGGATGCTCCCTGGGGCTCGGGAACTGGCACCGCGCCGCTCGTATTTCACGCCTTCTGGAATGATCTGGAAAGCAGGGCGCGCGCTGGGCGGCGCGCAGCCGATGGTCTAATTCTCCACGAGCTTGATGGTTGAGACCGGCCACCGTCCATCATGACCTTTGATCGAAATCCGAAGCCCGTGCAATTCATCCAGCCATACGTTCTCAACAGTGCCTGCCTTTCCATCGGTAAGGACGACGGTTTTGCCGATCAATTCGGATTGCGCCTCACCGTACTCACGCAAAATCTTGACGCACGGCGTTTCACCGATGGCATTGCTCGTCCATGTTCGGCCGAGCCGTCTGTGCTGTCCCACAGCGGTTCAGCGGCGAGGCCTGTCCCAGCGCTCAGCCGCCGGAATGATCGATGGTGACTGCTCTTCCAATTCGCGGAGCCGGTGGATTTGCGTTCTAATGCTCGCTGGCAATTCCGGCTCCGGTTTCAGCGACGCACGCAATCTCTCGCCGATCTCTCGAACAATGGCGCGGCTGTGTTTGTGGTCTATGTCAATCCGGTTGGGCATAACGAAGCCTCGTTCGGGGCAAGAATGCGCCCAGCAGCGAAGACCTACGCCCCCTAGCTCTCCTGCTTGCGAGCACGGCTGGCCGTTCCGAATGGAACCGGAGACCGCCGCTTTTGGCTATCTGCGCGAGCGCTGGTTTGAGAACAGCGGGTCTTCTATTAGCGACCTTTGGCTATCCGCGACATGCGCCGTGTTAGTACCGGCGAGCGACGGTCTCATGTTTTTTCTAAAGCCTAGCAGGCTCTTTCGTTCCTTGATCCTTTGATTGCAACCCGATGTTCCATTCGGAGAACCCGGACTCGGTCGGCTGGGTCTTAGACGATGGCCCAACGGACACACGGATAGCACTCGGAACCATTTCAGAGAGTGCCCGGTTAGTTTATGGGACGATAAAGGGGACCGTCGCTATGAGGATCAAATATCTCGCTGCGATTGCGATAGCCGTTCTTGCCGCTTGTACTGGGCTGGCCGTCATTTCTCTCGGCCCGCTGCCCCCCGAAAAGCAGTCCACGCCGACCGCTACGCAAATGGCGGACCGATTGGCTCAGTCCTTTGACCCGTTTTTCGATGCGGCTAGTGGCTAACAGCCGGCATTGGCGGCGCTGCCCGAGTCATGGCGGGGCGCGGCTGACGATATTTGCAGGCTGTTCTCGCCCACGGCAAAGATGGCTGCTCTCGGGCGCATCGAATGCCCCAGAGCCGAATACGCTGGCCGTGGATTTTAAGCGTGTCGCCGTCGGCACATCGATAGCCGCATCTGCGCGAGGGGACGCAACTTGAAATCGATTTCGTATTCAATCAAGCGAACGCTGGGGATGCGCGATCTGGCTTGAGATCAATTGTGATTTCTCGATCATAACCGCGCGAGACCTTTAGCTCGAACACGACGTAGCTGCCTTGATGATCGGCCGCGAGAATATCAATGAATTGCCCCCCCGCTGGGAACTAGACACCCGTGATTTCTAGCCAGCTGGCTCGCTCAGGCTTGCCCGGTGATCCACTCTAAAGCTTCACGTTCTTCGCCTTTGTCAAAGGTCCGCACTTCAGGATGCAGGAACAGCCGCATGGTGCCTATGACCCAATACTGCCAGTTATGCCCGACGATAACGGCTATGCGCTCCACCTTCTGGTGGTGATTTTTCACAAAGCCGATGTGCTTCTCGAACGCAGCGATATCTTCCCAGCCGCCAAACTTCGAGGCGTCAACCAGCAAGCTTATGTTGCCCTGCTGCTGCAAGAGGGAATCGATCTGCGGTGCAAGCTGCCGAAAGTCCCCGGCCTTCAACTTCTCAGGCACGGTTATTTTCAGCACACGATCAAAGATCAGCTCTGTTTGGATCATTGCAGCTCTCCCATGCAGCGGTGGCTCCGCCGCGCGCAAGAAGAACCAGACCGCCAGCAGCGCGGCGTCTTCCAAGCCTAGACCTCACGCCGCTTTGGGTCGGCGCTATGTCACTGCACCAACGTTGCAATTACTAGAAGCGCATCGGCACCCGCCCCTTCAAATGCCAGGTAGAGTACTGCAGCGATCAAAACTGCGAAACCCGCAAAGACGAGTGTGCGTTGTTTGGAAGTTTCCATGGTCGAACTCCCTAACTAGAATAAATTCCTTGCATGGAGGATAACGTTAGACCCCAAAAAAGTAGCCGTGTGTGGGGCCGTTCACACTTAGACTGCTGTAACTTGGCGCGTGGTTAGTTAGCCGAGCCGTCTTGCACGTAGCCAGTGCGACGACCGCCCCGTCCCGGTGCTTGGAGACGATGCCCTCAGGCGGAGCTTGCAGGCGTGTGTTCGAACATGGCCGCGCCGATCTCGCCCTGCATGCGTTCGTTGAGCTAAAAGCCGCCGCTGGATTTGGCGAACGGCTTAGGTTAGCTAGTCCTTTCTCTTCGGCGTGGTTGTCCACTGTGGTCCGCTGCCAGGTCGCCACCTTTCAGCGAACCAGAATGCAACAATGGCGGCAAACGAAAGCAGAAAAACTCCTGCGCAGAGAACAAAAGCTTGTACAGCGTTGGTCATGGCGACCTCCAAGGCCGTAGTGGGATGATCACCGTCTGCGGCCTTACTGAGCGCAGCATTGATCTGGATTAACTTTGACCGATCAATCTAGGTCAGCATCGATGGCCGAACCCATGCACCGTTGCGCTGCACCATCAGCCGGTAGCCGTCGTGCTTGATTTCATGGACCCACAATGGGCCGGACGGTGGCCGGGTCACCTTCGTCGGCTGGCAGGGTTCGCTGTAGCCGGGGGGCCGCCGCATGCGGTCATGCGGCCGTCGCTCGATCCTCTTTGTCGGCCCCGCGCATGACGATCCTGAGCGCATCGTCCGGCAATGGCCGCTGCAGCGCCTTGGCTTCGTCCCATGGCGCGCGCATCCAGACGTCGCGCTCCAAGTCGGTCGTCAAGATCACCGGCATGGCTTTCGGGTGAATAGGCTTCACAGCCGCGTTCACCTCGGTCGCTCGCGCCGCAAGTATCGGAGGTAAGCTACGCGGCTCTGATCAAGCGGGAAGCCGTCACCTTGCCGCTGGATCACGCCTTCGGCTTCGAGCTTGCCGATGTAGGTGCGGCTGCAATCGAGATGCAGTGCCAGTGCGGACGCGCTGACGGTCGCGGGCTTGGCGGATTGCCGTCGAGAGACCGGCTTGGCGACGGGCGGGCGATCAATGGTGACGGTCTCGGTCATCAGCGTCATTCCTGTTGCGTCGGTAGGATACTCCGATTGCAGCGTCAGCGTGAAGGCGGTCTCTACCGCAGCCCCACTTCCGCTTTCGGCGGTACTGCGGACATGACCGGACTCGTTGCTGGCTCGGCTCGGTCGCGAATGACCCGGCAAGGTTGAAGGGCCGGCGGTTCGTGAAAGAACTCTTTTAAAGTCGCGGTCAAAGGGAACGGCTGCCAAGTTATTCCTCGTCCGGCGGCAATTCGGCCGGATGCGCCTTGCTGTATGCCTTCATCGCCTGACGCAAAGTCGGAAAGATGCGTTGCTCGTGTTCCGCTCGGTAGAGGTCGATCTCCCGTAGCCACATAAGAAACTCAGTCTTGCGGCCCGCAATGATGAGGGTGGCGCCGCGCGCCTCCAGCGCCTTGCGCAGGTCGCGGAAAGCATACAGGCCGTTGATATCGACGTCGCTAATTGGAATTGCGTCGATGACAAACCACTGCAGGCCGGGGCTTGCTGCATCGGCCGCAGCCAGTGCTCGCTGCTTGAAATAGTCGGCGTTGAAGAACGTCAGAGGCGCATTGAAGCGAAAGAGCGTGAGGCCGGGGAATGTCCTCGCAGACCGATGCCGCTCGATCGAATGAAAACCGGGTAAGCCAACTACCTTGCCCAGCACCTCGGCGCGCGGGCGCGCGGTTTGCTTTACGAAGCGCGCCAGCGCGAACGCCACTGCGATGAGAATGCCGTTGATCGCCCCCACCGCCACGACGCAGAGCGTAGTGATCATCGCCAGTCCGAATTCGAGACGGTCGATCTTCCAGATTTCTGTAAGCGCTTTCACGTCAAAGAGCGAGAAAGCCGCAAACACCAGTACCGCTCCGAGGGCCGCGATCGGCACGTATTGCAGCGGCCCGGTCAAAAACAAAAGCACGATCGCTATCGCGGCCGCGGCGACTAGCCCAGTCACTTGCGCACGGCCTCCCGCAGCGGCGCCCATTGCAGTGCGCGAGTCGGCTCCGGTGACGGCAAAGCCTTGCGACAGGGCCGAAGCGATGTTGGCTGCACCATAGGCCGCTAGTTCGCGATCGACGTCGATTTCGTAGTGACCCTTCGAGGCAAAGCTGCGGGCCGTCAATGTGCCGCTGGTAAAGAGTACGAGGGCTAACCCGGCCGCGTCGGCTACCAGTGACGGCAAGTGTTCGAGTGGAAACGTCGGCCAGCGCAATGGTGGCAGCCCGGCAGGAACTGTGCCCAGAATTGCGACGCCCTGTGCGTCAACTTTCAATATGGCAGCCGCGGCGCCCGCAACGATCAGCACAACCAGCGCCGCCGGTATGCGCGGCAAGAACCGTAGTGAGATGAAGAGTACGACAAAGCTGCTGGCTCCTACCGCGAGCGTCGGCAAATGGGTTTGCGGAAGCTTAGAGAAGACTTCGAGTAGCCGAGGAACGATGCCATGCGACTCGATTGAAAATCCAAGCAGTTTACCGACTTGCCCGAGAAAAATGCTGATCGCGATGCCGTTTAGGAAGCCTACAAGGATTGGCTTGGATAGAAAATCTGCCAATGCCCCGAGGCGAAAGAAGCTCGCGCCAATGCACAACAGGCCGGTGAGAAACGTCAGCGCGATCGAGAGCGAGAGGTAGATTTCAGCATCGCCAGCAGCGAGCGGTCCGATTGCGGACGCGATCATCGCGCAGACCGCTGCATCGGGGTTCACGATCAGTTGGCGCGACGTACCAAATATTGCGTAAGCGACTAGCGGCAAGACGCTCGAATAAAGGCCCACGATAGGGTTGAACCCGGCGAGTTGGGCGTACGCTATCGACACAGGCAACGCGACCGCCGCAACCGAAATACCTGCAACGAGGTCGTACCGGAAGTCTTCGGCAAATTGATAGCGCGAAAGCGCCTGCACGCCTGGTGCGATGCGTGTTAGACGTTTAATCGTGTTAGCGGATGCGGGACCCGCTGCCGGTATCTTAGAACCCATTTGTACATTGTACCGAAAGCAACACATCGAGTCCGCAATCTATTGCCACATCGCGTCGTTTTGCTGCGCTGCCGAATTTGGTCGCTATCGCGGCATAGCGGCATTGAGTAGGACGGGCCGCTTCCCCTGTAACTGCAACCACGGATTTTCTCGCACCGGATATCCTCAATAAGCGCGGTCGCGCGGTCCCCGCGGGTCCTCCGTGGTCTGTAGGACCCGGTGATCGATGCGGATGGTGCCATCGTTGGGGGCTGTCATCCTCCTCGCTCGCATCTGCGCCGTTCTCCAGTGTCAGGGTCGGGAATGCTGATCGCGCTGCTGCAGCGCATGCGGCGGTGCGGCGTCTTCGCGCTGGCATCCAGATGATCCGGCCCGCGAATGCGGCCGGATCGAAGCCGAGCGTGCGAACAATCAGCCCGCGAAGTCATCGTGCCGAGGCCGGTGCCGGTGACCGCCTCGTCTGCCGGGAAACGGCCAGTCACGGTACGTTCAGCTAGGTCTATTTCTTTTTGGCAAGCATGGCGCGCGCCTCATTGCAGATGGTCCTGACGGCAGCAGGATCATTTTTGGTAGCCTTCTCATAGACCGGATTGTCTTTCAGGAAGTCACCGATCATCGGCTTCTCACCGTAGACAACTTGCTCCCAAGTGAAGCCGTTGCCCTCGATCACGGAGATGGTCATTCCGCGAAGCTTGCCATCTTCCCCCGTGGTCAGATTGCAGCGCTTCTGCGCAATCATGTAGATGACGGCAGCTATCGCCGCACTGTTCTCCTGCTCGGTGTTCTGGGTGAACGCTGGTGTTGATGTGGCAAGGATAATGGCAGCGGTGAGGATCAGGCGTTTCATTGGCTTATTCCTTTTGGAAAAAGGAAAGGCAGCCAACCGAACCGCCCGTTGACATGGATCAAAGAAACCGAGCGGCACATCGCCGTTCAAATCCGACAACTGTCGAATTCGCCCGCCTCGCAGCCAGCCTCGCCGGTGCGTTATTTCGAGGTGGCCGCTACCGACACCGGGCGAGGCAAGCGCGCATCAGCGGCTTTCGCACGCGGTGCGTTGATCGATCAGCACAAAATCCGCTCCCGACACCAACCCGATGCCGCAAGCAGGCCGCGAAATCGTCGGGCCGGACCCAATTCGTTTTAACAGATGCTTAACGCAGTGGGCGTAAGGGTCGCGCGTCGTGGTGATGCTAGGGGGTGAACCTGAGCTAGGAGTGAACCTGATGATCACTCGGACACTTGCTGCGGCGCTCGCGGGAGCGACTCTGTTCGGCCTTACCGCGCAGGCCGCGCCGACGCCCAAGCACAAGGCGAAGCCGGCAGTCACCGTCACAGTGACGGTGACGAACTCGCGCAAAGCGGATCTAGTCCAACTGGAGGCGGCCCAGTCCGGCTCTTCAGACTGGAAGAAAGTGGTCGGCCCGGTGAAATCCGGCAAGCAAGCGTCGGCTAAACTGCCGCAGGCCAGTGATTGCCGCTTCGATTTGCGCGGGATGTTCAACGACGGCGAGTCGATGGATGCGTCCGGCATCAACGTCTGCGCCGATAAGACGCTCAACCTGACCGATTGACGCGGCCCCTCTCGCGCTGGCCGGAATGAGAAAAACCCGGCCAGCGATGTGCTGACCGGGTGCAGACCGGCGCTGGCGTCGCTTTTATATCTCACGCCGCGAGCAGGTCCCGGTTGAGTTGTGCAACTTGGGGCGTCTCGGTCAACGTTTCGCGCAATGACCGTTCGATGACCGTCGCCATCTCGCGCCGCAGGTCGAACTTGTCCCAGCGAGCATAGACCGCCGTCACGCCCTTGCGGGTATGCGCGAGGATCGCGCCGATCTGTTCGAGCGAGTAGCCCGACTTGTCGAGGATCGTCGCGGCGGATCGGCGAAGATCGTGCGGCCGCCACGGCTGCATCCCGAGGCCTTCGACGATGCGCTGGGCCGCTTCGTACAACTGCTGCCGCCCGGCTAGCTTGAACAGCCGCACATCCGCATCGCTCTTGAGGTGCGGCCGTAGCAGTTCGAGCGCCAGGCCGGTGAGCGGCGTGATGAACGGGCTACCGGCCTTCATGCGCTCTGCGGGCAGTGACCAGTGGGGACCGTGCTCGCTCGGCCCACTGAGGTCGCGAAGCTCGCTGCCAACCATGCCCGCTACCATCCCCGGCCGTGCCGCCGTCACGAGGATCAGCCGCAGCGCGGTTGCGGCATCGCGCGACACCTTGAACCGTTCCGGCTCCTCCAGAGCCCGCCAGACCTGTTTGATTTCGACGGTACTCAGGAAGCGGTCGCGCGGAACGGAGGCCCCACCGGGCGCGGGAAGGTCCGCAAAAGGGTTGATAGCCGTGAACTTGCGGCCGGGCTGTTTCGCCCACTTGAACATCGCGCCAAGGATAAATCGGGTCTGGTTTGCCGCTGCTTTCTTGCCGCGCTCGTCGGCGATGTCCTGGAGCATTTCGGCGGCATCGTCGTCGGTGATCGAGGACAGCGGGCGGTCGTTCCAGTCGTAGACGCGCCCGATGCGATTGAGCGTATTGAGCGTCTTTTTCCCGGAACGGAGCAGGACCAGCTTGGCGTCGTGATAGAGCGCGACGACCTCGGCATAGGTCTTAGTTTTTTTTTCAGCGTCGAGGCGCTCGACCTTGGCCGCCTGGGGCGAACCGCCATTGGCGACGACCTTGCGCGCGTCGTTGGCCTGTTCGCGCGCCCGCGTCAGGGACAGGTCCGGGTAGCGGCCGAGGGTCAGCCACTCGACCTTGCGGGTGGTTTTGTTGCGGTACGCGAAGGCGAAGGTCTTTACCCCCTTCGGCGTGATCCTGATGCAGAGGCCGGGACAGGTGGAATCGCCGACCGGGTAAGGGGCCTCGCGCGGCGCGAACGACCGGATGGCCGCGTCGGTGAGCTTCGTTCTCATGGATGTCGTCTCTCGGGTTGCTGTTAGCTCTGCTAACAAAAGTGCGAAATACTGTGCTTCGCAGTGAGACCAAGAGAGACGGCAGAAACGAGGCACGAAACGGAAGTTAGCCTGTACCGTCAGGCACTTACCTGTTTCATCTTGTTTCAAGCAGTCTCGCGTGATCTCATCGCGAGACTGAAAAATATTTAGCTTCGCTCAATTGAGTCCACGACCTAGTCGGGCTGTCGTTGGGTATCCTAAGGGCGCCGACGGCCAGCGCGCTGGCGATAGCAGGCGGGAGCATCAGAAAGATCATCCGCCAGGACTTGTCATCGAGGATCGCGCCGGCGATCGCGGGCGCGACGCCACTGGCGACAACCGCGATGGCGGATCAGATACCGACCGCACGGGCTTTCTTGTCGGCGGGAAAGGCCGCGACGGGGCTGATTGCCGATACAGCACTGAACGGGTTTATCACCTATCATGGATCGGCTGACGAAGTTGTTTTCAGCTGAGAACTTGTCTGGGAATCCCTTCAAGATTGAGGATGAACTTCAATCCCCCCTTACCTCAGCGAAACCGACCGGATCTCCGGCTCACGGCTACGTAAGCCACGCTATCATCGCACATGACACGCGCCCCTTGCTTAGAGGCTCTACCGGGCCACCCCTTGTCAGGCACCGAGGACGATTCGCCTCCGTTGGGGGAGGACATATGAACTTCGTCGGTCCTCCCCGTGTACTCTTCTCAAAAAGTGTCATAGGACTCGCGCCCAGCCGCAATGTTGATGGGCAAAGCCGATCTGAGCATGGACCGCCGTCACCGCTTGGCGCAGGTGGTCCTCAAGCCTGTCGATATCGATCTCGCCGCGTGCCACAAGGCCGATTTCCTCGGCTCTTGGCAACAGCGAACGGAAGAGTTTCCGCGGCCCATGCGTAAGAGACGAGTCGGGGCCGCCGTCCACCGGAGTCTCCGAAAACAGGCGAGGCAACTCCCCCCCGCATTGTAGAAATGCTCCACCATCCGCGCTCCGGCATCAGGGCACGTAACGACTGAGCGAAACGTCGTATTGATGAGATCGGAGGTATCCTCCCATAGCGGGACCAGGGGAAAGGACCACCATGTTCCGAGGAGGAATACCTCGTGGAAGGCAACTGCGCCGCCTCGCTGGACGTGAGTGGCCGCTGCGGATCAGTGCGACAGGGTCGCTCTGGTGGACCAAGACATAGCGACCGATAGCCAGATCGCAGTTTCCGGAGCCGGTCATTTCGAATTCGATATTGGCGTGACCAGCGGCGCGCGCGCTCGCGGGCCGTAGTGATCGCGACAGCGCTGCGGTCGATCCGGACGACGCGCCCGTGACGAAGGCGGCCCGGCCGACCGCCTCCACCTGTCGAGACACTTTCCGCGGTGCCGTTCCCGGCTCGAATGCCCCAAGACGTAATTTTGCATCCAACCAGTCTCCTTGTGTTGCTACGCTACGATCCAAAAGGCGACGATGATCCACGAGGAGCGCAGAACCGCTCGCCGTCCCCGAGTCCTCACGGACGAACGCGGATGATCGTTTTCCCGCTCGTCCGCTTGCTCGGATTGAAAGCGGCGACAGCATCATCGAGGGTCGCGATGTTGCCGATGTTCGTCCGCAGTCGTCCGTCCCGCACCCGCTGGACGATCTCACCCAGTTGGGCGCGATCGGACACGAGAACAAAGTCGATCGTCAGGCCGTCGGCAGGCCGTGCCTCGGTCGGGCCGGCGATGGTCACCAGCGTTCCTCCGGCTCCAATCAGGCCTGCGGACCGCTTCGCGATGTCGCCGCCGAACATATCGAAAACCAGATCTACTGTGCCGACGTCTTCTAGGGCGTCGTTCTCGAGAGCGACGAACTCCTGCGCGCCGAAGTCGAGCGCGGTCTGACGGTGGGCGGCGCGTCCGGTGCCGATCACGTAGGCGCCGGCCTCACGTGCGAGCTGGGTGACCATCGAACCGACCGCGCCGGCCGCGCCGTGCACGAGGATGCTCTGCCCTGCCTGAAGGCGGCCGTGCACGAACAGTCCCTGCCACGCGGTCAGGCCCGGCATAGCCACGCTCGCGCCCACCGCGAACTCGACATCGCCCGGCAGCGGCGCGAGGTTGCGTGCCTCGACGGCCACATACTCGGCCAGCGTGCCGCCGCGATACGAGTCCGTGACTCCGAACACCCGCTGCCCGACCGACAGTCCCCTCGTGCCATAGCCAAGGGCGGTGACCACTCCGGCCAGCTCTTGCCCGGGAATCACCGGCGCCCGGTCACGGCCGAAGCGATCGGTCCAGGTCGAAGGCCACGTCAGCTCATCCCAGGTGAATCCCGACGCATGAACCTGAACAACGACGTCGTTGATCGCTGCCTGCGGCTCGGACTGCTCCCCCAGCTTCATTCCCGCCGTTCCCGCGGCCCGGTCCGTTACGATGATCGCCTTCATATGAATTGTCTCCTCGGTTACTTGTCTCTTTGCTGGATATGTTCCAGCGATGAGAGCCCGTTCGACATCTCATGCCAGCGGCACCCTGTGTTGGCGAACCGGTAGCGTTCGTTGACGATTTCATTTGTCCAGCAACGGATAGAATTGGGTCCAGACGTCGTCTTTCTTAGCGCTAGCCATGTGGCAGAACGCGCATTCGGACTTCGGCCGCAGCTAGGCTGTCGGAGCCTTCGGCTCGTGGTGATCGATGTTATAGTAACCCCAGCCTCCAGTGTCGTCGTAGCGCTTGCTATCCTGACGGAAACGTCCGCGCCGTTTAGCTTTCCGGGGAAGAAGCCTCGCCGGGAGGCCTCGGTGCGGGAGCCATCCGGGTTCTCGGCTGGGAGCGTCAGCTGTAGCTCCTTGAAGAAGATCGTTCCCTCCGGAAACTCACCTGTCTTCTTGTAGATCTCGTATGAACCCGGTTTGATATAAACGTTGTGAAATTCAGGAAAATTGGCCTTCCCGCCGTTGAGCGCGTTCGGAGTGACAGGTGAGCCGACGAACACCCACTCATTGAAATTCTCCGGCAGTATCAAGTCGCCGGATGCGGTATATTCGGGGAGACAGCGCTTCCTCGTCGGTGCGCCGATGTTATTGGATTCGGATTGCGCGAATACAGCTGTCCTGCCAACTGCGCTGGAAACCGCTCCGGCGATCAGTAGGGTAAGGCGCCTACCTTTTTTCTCCCCGACCATACTTTTTCTCCCACGCAATTGAGTAATCTCCGTCCGAGATTGTCCCGCGCGTTACTCGATGAAATCTGCGACAGTGCTAACCATTGATCGCAGCGCGGGACGAAATTTTCCAATAGCCGGCATGTATAGTTTCCATAGCAGCCGAGAATGCTGCTGCGACGGTCCTCTCTGCCATTCATAAATCAAGGCAAGTTGCGCAGACCGCGGCGGCCTCACGCCGCGCGGCGAGGCAATAACTATCGTCTATCGATTCTATGGCGAGAGGCGATTTCCCTCGCCGGGTGGCGACCGCCACGCTGTCAGAAGCACCTACAACGCAATACGAGACCGCGAATGACCACTCCTGCAAACCAGAGTTGGCGAGCTTGTCACCACGAGGCGCAGCCGTTTATAGAGCAGTGCGGCCGCGGCGTTATCGATGCAGAACCCTGCCCGCGAGAGCCCGGGCAGGAAACGGCACCTTGGGGCCGGCGCATGGTGCTCACGGCCTGTGTGATCGCGTCCTCGATGGCATTCATCGATGCGACAGCGCTGCCCGTTGCGTTACCGAGATTGCGCGCTGACCTCGGAGCGGACCTCGCCTCCGTTCAATGGATTCTCAACGGGTATATGCTGGCGCTCGCCTCGCTGACATTGATCGGCGGCGCGCTCGCGGACGTTTATGGCAAGGCGCGCATGCTCGCGTCCGGTTGCGTCCTGTTTGGTCTGGCATCCGCGGCTTGCGCGCTGGCGCCTTCGCCGGCCTGGCTGATCGCTGCCCGCGGCGCGCAGGGAGCGGCCGCGGCGATTGTTACCCCCGCCAGCCTCGCCCTGATCGGCGCCACCTACCGGCGCGCGGAGCGGAACCGGGCGATCGGCATATGGGCCGCGGCATCGGCTCTCACCACCGCCGGAGGTCCTGTCCTGGGCGGCTGGCTGACCGAGACCTTTGGCTGGCCATCCGTGTTCTGGATCAACCCGCCGCTCGCGCTCGTAGCAGTGGGAGTACTGCTGGTCTTCGCGCCCAAAGATGGCCGCATCCAGCGCCCGTTCGACGTGATCGGTGCCGCGATCCTCGCTTCGGCGCTCGGCGCGCTTGCCTGGGCGCTTAGCCAAATCGGACGCAGTGAAGCTTGGGCGGCCGCAGGCGCTTCCGCCCGGACGACCACGGCACTCACGATCGTCGCCGGGCTCGGCATTGTCGGGATCGCCGTCTACGCGATCTGGGAGCGCGGAAGCGCACACCCGATGACGCCGCCCCGTCTGGTAGAGAACCGCGCTTTCCTCGGACTGAACGTCGCGACGTTGATGGTCTATACGGGGATTTCGATCATGTTCTTCCTGCTACCTTTTGAGCTCGTCGATCGGCGCACCCTGTCGTCGACCGATGCCGGGCTGGCATTTCTGCCCTTCACGCTCGGCGTAGGGCTCTTGTCGAATGTCTTCGGTGGCTTGGCGGACAAGATTGGCGCGCGGACCATGCTCATCGCGGGACCAGCAGGTGCCGCACTGGCCTACCTCTGGATGGCGCTTGGTCAGAAAGAATCCTTGATGCTCGGTGTGATCGTACCGATGGCGCTGCTTGGCCTGTCCTTCGCTGTGCTCGTGGCGCCGCTTACCGCGTCCGTCATGTCGAGTGTTGACCAGACGGACGAAGGGCTCGCCTCCGGCGTCAACAATGCGGCGAGCCGGATTGCGCAACTTGTCGGCGCGGCCCTGGCCGCCGGTGTCGCGTCTTTCGAGTCCGGTTACAAGGTCGGTCTCGTCGTAGCCGCTGCGACCTCGATCTGCGGCGCCTTTATAGCTGCAACAACCCCGACGCCGGCCGTGGCGATAGCGGGCGGCTCGGGAGAAGCTTAAGAATGACAGATTACGTTCTGATCCACGGCGCGTTCCACGGCAGTTGGTGCTGGACTCGCGTGCGCCGCCTCCTGGCCTCAAAAGGCCACCGGGTGTTCACGCCGACGCTGACCGGTCTTGGAGAACGGTCGCACCTCTTGAGCCCTGAGGTCAACCTCGGCACCCACATCGCGGATGTCACCAACCTCATGGTTTGGGAAGAACTGCGCGACATCGTCCTGGTCGGACATTCCTATGCTGGATTTGTCGTGCGCCACGTCGCCGACCGGATGTCAGACCGGATTCGCTCGTTGATCTACCTCGATGCCTTTGTGCCAAACAACGGCAAAACTCTTTTCGACTACGTACCCGACAAGGGGAAGAGATTCCGAGAACTCGCCGCGGCGAACGGCGATGGTTGGAAGGTCCCGCCGCCTCCGGCATCGTTCTTGGCAGTGAACGCGGCAGACGCCGATTGGGTTGACCGACAGTGCACGGTGCAGCCATTGTCCACTTTTGAAGCATCGGCGCAGATCAGCGGCGCTTGTGACACGATTCCGAACATCGGATACATCCGGGCGCGGAGCTATGACAGCCCTTATTTCGACGGCTTTTACGAGCTCGCAGGAGAACGCCGCTGGTGGCGAGAGGAGTTTGCGTGCGGGCATGATGTGATGCTCGACATGCCAAACGAGCTGACAGCCCTGTTGCTGCAACGGGGCTAGGGACAGGCCTATTCAGTCCCATTCTAGCGGAGGCAAACATTCGCCACGCGGCGGGCGTTGGTGATCTCGGCCGCTGTGTGTACCCAAAACCTATGCCCCGGACAGCGCACACATTGCCACACAACCTTCGACGAGGTGCTGGCGTCCGGCATTTTGACGCTATCTGAACCGACGAGCGCTGCTGGTAGCGGCTCCCATCAGAGCGAAGGCCGTTCCGGCGACCAGACAAAAGACCGCGCCATGATCTCCGCCCAAGCCGAAGATCAGTGAGACCAAGGCGGAACCAAGTGACCATCCGACGTAGCGAGCCGCGGCATTCATCCCACTCGCGGCCCCGCTACGCCCTATGGGTCCAGCCGTCATCATCGCGGTGTTGTTCGGGGTCTGGAAAAGGCCAAAGCCGATACCGCAAAGGGCGAGGCGCCAAACGACATCCCACTTCGCCGGAGTTGTCGGCAAGAAGACCATCAGAAGTAAACCGGCCGCCAACAACGCCAAACCAATGCTGCAAATCACCGAGGCGGGGTAGCGGATTGTCAAGCGGCCGGCGATTGGAGCCGTGATGGCCGTCATCAACGGCCAGGGCGTCAAGAGAAAGCCTGTTTCCACGGCCGAAAGATGCATCCCCGCCTCAAGCAGAAACGGCAAGGAGACGTAAGCCAGGATTTGTGCAGCATAGGAGCAGACAGATGTCCACGCCGATAGTGCAAACAGAGGTATACGGAAAAGATCGAATGGCAGCATTGGCATAGAGTGCTGGAGCTGTTGTCGAACGAAGAGGCTGAAACAGAAAAGACCTGCGACGATCTCTCCCATCGCAATGCGCCTATCGCCAATACCCAACGTACCGACACCGACGACGAAAAGCCCGAACGCCAACGCATTGAGAGCGGCCCCGATCAAATCGAGGGGACGAGGAACCCGAACGTCTGATGGTGCAGCGGCAATAAACAGCGGTACCGCAAGGCCGAATGGCACATTCACCAGAAACAACCAGGGCCATCTTGCCACGGCAAGTATTGTCGCCGCGATGGTAGGCCCCAATGCTCCAGGTATCGCCACCGCTAATGCGACCAACGCGAGGCCCGTACTGACCATGCGGTACGGATAGATCACGCGTATAAATGCAATGCCGGCCACAGCAACCCCGGCCGCTCCGACACCCTGAATCAAGCGCGCACTCACCAGCATCGGCAATGTTGGAGCGAAAGCGCAACCTAACGACGCGAGAACAAAAATAGCTAGACCCGCGGCATAAACGCGCTTCAGACCGAGTGACTCGACCAGACTTGCGACGGGCAACAAGCAGACTGTTGCCGAAAGCTGATAGGCATTCACGACCCAAACGGTCGCCGCGTCACTACTAGCGAATGAACGCGAGATATTGGGTAAGGCGATATTCACGATCGCGCTTCCGAGGGAACTTAGGCCAAGTCCAAGCAAGATGCAGAGCATTGCCCAGCGGCGCTGAGATGCCGTTAAACATTCGACGCCGCCCATCAGAATGCAATCTCTGACGCGGCCTTTCGGCCGCCGACTTTGCGCATACTCTCAGCTTTCGGCGGCAGTCGGTAAGTAGAGCTTTATGCATGTGCCCTGTTGCGGCATGCTGTGAACTTCAATGTGGCCGCGCGCCTGATCAACAAAATGGTGTATCATTGGAAGTCCGAGCCCAGTTCCAACGCCTTGTGGCTTCATCGTAAAGAATGGTTCGAATATCTTTTCCAGGATGTCGGAGGTAATGCCGCATCCAGAATCAGTGACGCATAGGGAAACATACTCTTGGCCATCGTCGCCTTTGGGCGAGTGAGACTTGCTGGTCTCGATTGTAATGATACCTCCCAGGGGCATCGCGTCTCGACTGTTCATCACAAGGTTTATGATCGCGCATTCGAGCAGGTGAGAATCACATCGGATCCGAGTTTCTGAATCCGATAAAGCCAAGCGCAGCACGATTCCTTCTCCGAGGACGCAGCGCAGCAGGTCACTCATTGAAAGAAGAGCATCGTTAAGTTGAAATAGGTTGTCCGATTGATGAACCGGTTTACGCGCAACCGTCATAAGACGATGCGCGAGCTTGCCGGCGCTAACTAATGACCGTTCTGCAACTTCTATGAGAGAACCGAGGTCAGACGCACGGCCTGCGGCAACATGCACGCGCATCAAGCTAAGGGCGCTGGCCATGGTCTGCAATCTATTATTAAAGTCGTGAGCAACCCCGCTTGCGAGTACGTCTATCATATGCATGTCGTTGTCCCGCCCAACCGTCTCGTGGAAAACTCGCGCAATTCTCATCTCAGCCTTGAAGTCCGCGTCGCCTTGCAGCGCGCCAATGACCTCTCGCAACTCGCTCACTATCGGCGTCCCCTCGACTTGCTTTCCTGTTTTGAAAGCCCCGGCCGTGCCGCGCGCCCCGCCCGCCTCTCATGAGTAGTCACCGCCGCTCTGCTGACTGAGGTTGCCGAGATAGTCGCGCTTCCCGATCTTCGCTCCGAGGTGCCGAAGGATCGCGTGCGCAATCGAGATGTGGAAGAAGAAGTCGGGCAGCACCAGGTGCCGGATGTAGTCGTCGCCGCCGAACCACCCGCGCACGATAGGCGGCGTCAGCTCGTATGTGTGGGAGCGCGCGCCGGCAATCTCGTCCGGCTGCACGTTTTGCAGGAAGCCGCGCGTCTCGAGGAGCCGCCCCTTCAATGCCGAATACATCATGAGGGTGTTGTGGGGTGCTGGCGCGTCACGCTGCATCAGCTTCGCCATGTGGGCGTCGACCTTATTGCAGCTTACGGAAAACTGTTCTCCGAAAGTCAGCATGTCGGACGCGAGCCGCTCGCCAAGGATCCTTCCAGGCTCGAATCCCCTGGTCCGCTCGAGCGCTTGGGCGTGGTCGAGATAGTCGTCCATCACGTTCAGTCCGTGCACCATGATAGGGACCGTGATGTCATAGACCGACAGGGACACGTCGAACTCCATGCGCTCGTTTGTACTCTGAACGTCGGTCGGACCCGAAAGGTCGATCACCGAAACGAATGGCCACAATAGGCTCTTCAATCTTCCGGCTTGCCGCACCAGCTCGCGGGCATGACCTCCGCGAAACCGCGGCAAGAGGAGAGCGTCGAGGCATACTGTCGCCTAGTTACGCAGGGCGGGATATCCATTCACATAAATCCAGTCCGTGGCCTGGGCCGGCACGTGGCACCCCTGGCAATCGGAATGGTAGTCCGTTGAGGTGGTTTTGAACGGCTTGTCAGCGTCGAACCACGACCATCCCCACCCGTCACCCCACAACGGGTTGCCGGGGTGCGTTCCCTTGCTGTCTCTCACCATGACGAACCAGCCCTTGAGCTTGTCGGCGTGGCTTATCGTGCCGGTGGTCATGTCGTTCGTCGAGGTCGCGAAGACTTCCTTCACCAGCACGGCGCCGTCCGGGAAGTGCCCCGTCTTCCGGTAGGCGTCGATCGCCCCCGGGGATCCGTAGACGGCGTGGATTTCTTTCGAGCCCTGGCCGCTGTCGGCGGCAATCGCCCAGCTCCCGAGCGCTTGGTAGAGGGTTCGGTAGTCCGTCGGCACGCGCAGGTGCCCGGCGGCGTCCGCCACGTTCGCGGTCGGGCCGGCGGGAGTCGTTCCGCTGATCTGCGCGAGCGCTGCCACAGTGCCGGCGACCGGCGAGACGGCGACAGCCACGCCGACAGTCCTCGATAATTTCATGGGGGTCTCCTTTGCTGCTCGCGCACGGCACGGTGACTTAGCGCGACGGCTTCAATCACTTTTTCAATCGCTGCGGAGCCGACCGCGTGTGCTCGGCCGGCCTAGCAGACCCAAAGATCGGACGAAGCCGACGAAATTAGAAATTCCCTTTGGACATGCATTCGATAGGCGTGAGGTATCGCCGTCCAAAAGCGCCGTGCGCGCCGGCGTCCCGTCTGTCGGCGATCAGCCGTCGAGGAATGCGGCGTACTCCGGGTGCCGGGCGGCGTAGGAGGACATGAAGGGACACTTCGCGATCACTCTTTCCCCGTCGCGTCGCAACGCTTCGAAAACGCCATGCGCCAGCCTCGATCCGTACCCTAGGCCGGATAGCTTTTGTGGCACCTCCGTGTGGAGCAGAACGACGCGACCGTCTTCGATCTTGTAGTAGGCGACTGCGAGCGCGCCGTCGCCGAGGGACATTCCAAACCGCGTCATTGCCGCATTGTCCCGGATGTCGTTTTCCACCTTCGGCCTCCGTCACTTGAACGTGGAAGCGGCCTGGCGCAGCGAGGCCAGGATTTGCGCCGGCTCCTTCCGTATCGTGAAGTCGGGCTCGACGAACGCGCTGCGGATCCGACCTTCTGCGTCGATCACGTAGGTCGCGGGAATGGGCAACATCCACACCGGTGACCCATGCCGCGCGCCGAAGTCGAACCCTAGCCCGGAATAGTGCGCCTTGATCTCGTCGGGCACCCGGAACAGCACGCCGTACGACATGGCAACGCCATAGTCGACGTCCGAGAGCACCTTCAGGTCCAAGCCCAGGCGCCGCTTGAGCTGCCGCGGGAAGTCTCTCGTCTCGGGTGTCACGACTGCGAGGGTCGCGCCGATGCTCTCGAACTCATCCTTCGCGGCCTGGAGGGCGCAGAGCTCAGCCGTGCAGAACGGACACCAGCCGCCTCGGAAGAAGCTCAGGACGAGGGGTCCGTTGCGGCGCAGCTGTTCGGAGGAGTGGAGACGGCCGTCGGCGTCCGGCAGGAGGAAGTCCGGCGCGTCGTCTCCGACCTTCAACGCGTGGGATGCCACGTCTGTATCGCGGAGCCTGGCTACGAGGTGGTTGTATGCCTCCCAGTCCGCGGCGCTGAACGTGGTCAGCAGCTCTGTGCGAACCCGGGCGAGTGTCTTGTCGGTCTGGTTTAGCATCGGTGGGTGGTCATCAGGCTGAGGATCGATTGGCTGGAAACGGTTGGCCGCCGGCGCGCGTGTCGTGGTCATGTGGGCGCCCTCGCCACCTCCGGGAGCGTTGCGTGCGGCACGCCCCGGTCGGGGACTTCGACCGACCAGTCGCGAAGCCGCGCGACCTTGACGAAAGCGTCCAGCGCCGGGGAGTAGCGACGCCCCTGGACAGCCAGGAGCCGCACCTCCCGCGAAACTGGATCGCCTTCGAGCGGAATGGTCTTAAGCGTCGGAAGGCGCGGCATGTGCTCGGGCGCGAGTATCACGCCGAAGCCAGCAGCGGCCATGTGCTGCAGGTGCAA
>NZ_JCAMOR010000046.1:0-64340 GCF_059512385.1 Bradyrhizobium sp. Crot121
CAGCCAGCCCCTCGCGACAGGCGGCGACGAAGGCCGCGGTGTCGCCGACCACGTGATCGGCGGCGAGCGCCAGCACGGTCGCGTCCCTGTCGCGCGCTTGTGCAAAGGCGGCGCCGGCCGCGATCGCCGGCCCCGAGTCGCGCCGCGCCGGCTCCAGCAGCACGTCCGCCTCGCGCCCGATGCCGGCCAGTTGCTCCAGCACCATGAAACGATAGGCGTTGTTAGTGATCACGATCGGCCGCTCGAACAGCGCCGGATCCGACACCCTCAGCAGCGTCTCCTGAAAGGTCGAGCGGGTCCCGAACAACGGCAGGAACTGCTTCGGATGGACCTCGCGCGACGCCGGCCACAGCCTCGTGCCCGCCCCGCCGCACATGATCAGTGGAATAATTCGGTCCATCCTAACCTCGAATTCTGTAATGATCCGGCTGCCCGACAATAGTTAACGTCCTCATCGTCCCTCCGGAACCGATGTCCCTATCCCCTTCACATTGTCGACATCGGCGAATGCCCGGGGTCACGGACGCGACCAGCAGTAGATGACAGCTCTTGGCGGGCGGGTTTTCCACCCGCAAGCGCTACCACACCGGTTAGTCCCTTCAGATGAGTTTTTGTGGGCAGCGTAAACCTTTATGAGCATGCAAGCCAAATATCCGGGCAACCCGGCAGTCCCCGTTCAGGCCCTCTTTAGCCGCCGGTTGGAGGCTGCCGCAAGAGCGATCGAACGGCTATTGCAAGATCGGTCCTAAACCCATACCAAGGCCACCAAATTCGGCGCACGGCGCCGATTTGCGCCGTTTTTGACGTCTTTCTCGAACCTGGCAAGCGCTGACGAGATGCGCCGGATACTGCTTTCGACCATCAAGATATTGATCTCGGCTGCGTTGCTTTACCTCTCGCTCCGCAAGGTCAACCTGTATGATCTCGCTGCGCGCATCCGCGTCGAAAGCCTGGGCTGGATCGCTCTCGCGATCGCGGTGACCTTCCTGCAGATCTTCCTCGGCGTATTGCGATGGCGCGAGATCAGCGTCGAATGCGGCGCGCCGCTCGAAACCCGGCAGGCGATGCGCTTCAACGTGATCGGGACCTTCTTCAATCAGACCTTGCCATCGTCGATCGGCGGCGATGCGGTGCGGCTGTGGCTGGTCGCACGCTCCGGCGCCGGCTGGCGCGCGGCGACCTATTCGATCTTCGTCGACCGCGCCATCGGCCTGATCGCACTCGCCGTGCTCATCGTAGCGAGCCTGCCGTGGAGCTATCGGTTGATCAACGATCCGCAGGGACGGTCGGCGCTGCTCCTGATCGATTTCGCGGCGCTTGCGGCCGGCGGCAGCTTTCTCCTGCTCGGCGCATTGAACTGGCCGTGGCTGAAGCGCTGGTGGGGAACGCACCACATCCACGCCTGCGCCGTCATCGCAAACAAGGTGCTGTTCAGTTGGGATCGCGGGCCGAAGGTCGCGGTGCTCTCCCTGCTCGTTCACGTCCTGGCCGTCGTTATCGTCTGGTGCGTGGCGCAGTCCATTTCCGCGCCGCTGCTGTTCAGCCAGATCTTTCAACTGGTGCCGCCGGTGATGTTGATCACCATGCTGCCGATTTCGATTGCCGGCTGGGGTGTGCGCGAGGCGAGCATGGGTCTCGCCTTCGGCTACGCCGGGCTGGCGGCCAACGAGGGCGTCAACGTTTCGTTGCTGTTCGGCGCCGTGTCCTTCATCGTCGGCGCATTCGGCGGGCTGGTGTGGATTCTTAGCGCGGAAAAGAAAGCACAAGGGGACAAGCCGATCGATGTCCCCGCACAATCGCTCTCGCCAATCGAATGACCAACGCTGATATCGCGCTTTCGGTCGTCGCCGCGGCGCTTGCTGCGTTATTGTCGGCGCTCCTCGTTTGGCTGCTGCGGCCGATGCTGTTGCGCGTGGCGCTCGCCAAGCCGAATGCGCGCTCATCTCATCGAATCCCGACGCCGCAGGGCGCGGGGATCGCCGTGATCGTGGCGACGCTGGTCGCCGCAGGCACGCTCGTCGCATTGAGCGGCAACGGCACGCTGCAAGTCCCCCTTGCGGTCTTCGCTGCGACGTTGTTCATCGCCGCTGTCGGCTTTGCCGATGACGTCAAGCCCGTGCCCGTGCTGCCGCGCCTGTTGCTGCAGGGATTGGCGGTGGCTGTGGTCGTGTTCGCCGCGCCCGCCGATCTTAGGATCGTACCGACCGTCCCGTTCTGGATCGAGCGCGGCTTGCTGCTGATCGCGGGGCTATGGTTCGTGAACCTCGTCAACTTCATGGACGGGCTCGACCTGATGACGGCGGCCGAAGCGGTGCCGATCACGGCGGCAGTCGCACTGCTTGGCTTTTGGGCGCAGGTTCCGCCTTCGACAGCGCTGGTGGCGGCGGCGCTCTGCGGCGCGCTGCTCGGCTTCTCTCCCTTCAATCGCCCTGTGGCAAAGATCTTCCTCGGCGACGTCGGCAGCCTGCCAATCGGGCTTCTGCTCGGCTGGTGCCTGCTCCAGCTCGCCTATCACCAGCAGGTCGCCGCGGCGTTGCTGCTGCCGCTCTATTACCTGGCTGATGCCACGATCACGCTGCTGCGCCGGCTGATCAACGGAGAGCCATTCTGGGCGGCTCACCGCTCGCACTTTTACCAGCGCGCGACGGACAATGGATTTTCCGTGTCGCGCATCGTCGGCGAAGTCTTCGCGCTCAATGTCGCGCTCGCGCTGCTCGCGATGTTGTCGATCCAATTGGATTCGGCCGCGGCGAGCCTCGTTCTGCTGCTCGTTGGCGCGAGTGCGGTGGCGTGGCAGCTCTATAGATTTTCGCACAGACGGGGACGATAGAGCGTCTTCGATCGAAGCGGACACCGATTCACGGGAAGAAAACGCGTCAATCAACGATCTTTCGAAGTCGCCAAAGCGCGTTTCTTACGGATGCAACCATTTCTCTCAATGTGAAATCACGGAGTAACGCTGTCCAGCCAGCATAAAATACAGCCTACTCATCTCGTAGACGGTCTCCATGTCGCTCACGCCGACCGAAGCGTTGATGCATCAGGCGCGTGTGCGCCCCGAGAGCACGGCCTTTGTTTTTAACGAAGACGTATGGACCTACAGCCGGCTGGAGGCCGAAGCCGAGTCTGTCGCACAAGGTCTCGCCGCGAACGGCGTCAAACCAGGCGACCGCGTCGCGCTTCACATGATGAATTGCCCCGAAATTCTGGTCGGCTACTACGCGTGTTACAGACTGGGCGCGACTAAGGCGCCACTACGAACCGCCTTCAAATTTGCCGAGCTCGCGCCGCTACTGCAGCGATTGCAGCCTGCGCTCTATATCGGTCAAGCCGCGCTCTATCAGAATGTTGCCCCGATCGACGATGCGATCCTTCCGCGGACGAGCCGTATTCTGGTGGATGGAGACGCCAATGCGCTCGGCCTGCGGCCATGGAATGACCTGAAACAGGCAGCGCATGTGCATTTCCCGAAGCCCCCTTCCGACGAGCCTGCTGTACTGATCAATACATCCGGCACCACCAGTGGCTATCCCAAATTCGTCGCACATACGCCGGGCACGCTGGCGGCAGCGACGGATCTCGTTTGCAAGCATGGTAGCTTACTGGCGGAGGATGTCGTCATATTGTCGATGATCATGACGCATGCCAGCGGCGTCTTTCGCTCACTGGCTCTTGTCCGACTCGGCACCCCCTTCATCATGCTGGAGAGCTTTGATGCTGATGTCGTGCTCGACAATGTCGAACGCTATCGCGGCACCTGTCTGCTCGGCTTTCCTGCCCAATACGCGGCGCTGATCGAGGCCCAGCTCGCCAGGCCGCGAGACCTGTCTTCGCTGCGGTTCTGCACCACTGGTGCGGACGCCTGTCCAATCGAGATTCAGGAAAAGGCTGCATCGGTTCTTGGAGCGCCTCTCTACAACCTTTGGAATGCGACGGAAGCGGTCGGAACCTTCACGTTCGGACTGGCATCAGGACCCGTTGTCCGGATCGTCGAGGGGGCGGAGATTCGGCTGGTCGACAATCATGGGGCGGATGTCCTCCACGGCGAGATTGGTGAGCTCCTGATCCGCGGTCCTAACGTCTTCACGAGGTATTGGGACGATCCGATCGCAACCGCGCAAAGCCTCAAGGACGGTTGGTATCACAGTGGCGACTTGATGCGGCGCGGCGAAGGCAATGAGCTTTGGTTCGTGTCGCGAAAAAAGGACATCATCATCCGCGGCGGAACCAACATTTCGCCGATCGAAATTGAGGAAGCCCTGATTGCCTGTCATCCCGCGGTCGTAGCAGCGGTTGTAGTCGGCAAGCCCGATACGGTGCTAGGTCAGCGCATATTTGGCTTCGTGAAACTGGTGGCCGGCACGAGCGAAACCGTCGTTGCGGAGATCCTGCAAAACGTCGCGACGCGGCTTGCGCCCTACAAGGTCCCGGAAGCCTTAAGGGTACTCGAAACATTTCCACGCAACGCCCTGAGCAAGGTCGACCGCACAAGGTTGCAGGCGATGGCTTTCGAAGACAATAGCGGCCAATCAGCAAGTTAATCTATGGGAGAACCGCAGCCGCTCGTTGCCGGGAGATCCCGATTCCTTACCGATTGCCGTCGCTTTCATCGCGGCAAAGCTTCCAGTTGCACTGATGATTTTTGTTTTTGGCCGCGGACCAGTCGCGCTGAACCTATGAGGAAGGCGGCGGCGCAGGCAAGAAGGACGGCATGCGCGTGCGCCAAAGGATCGACGCGGAGCGCCAACGCAATGAGCGGCGGCGTGACTCCGCCGAATACAGCATAGGGGACATTGTATGAGAGCGCGACACCGGTATATCGCACGGCGGGAGGGAAGCTTTCCACGAGCATCGGCGGGATGCCTGCGAGAACGCCGGCGGACGTGCCGGCCAGCGCATAAAGCGGGAACAGCCTTTCGGGATGTTCCGGCAGCAACGCAAAGAACAGATAGACCGAGGCTGCCAAAACGGGTGTGCACACGACCAGAAAAAGGCTGGCGCCCAACATGTCGGCCAGCATGCCGCAGCAGATGCAGCTCACTGCGAGGCAGGCGGTCGCGAGGCTGACGGCTTCGTACGCCCGATCGGCATCGATGCCGTAGCTGGTTTGGATCAGCGTCGGCACCATGACAAACATGACGACGATCGTCACTGCGATGAGTGAAGCCAGCGCGGAGGAGGCAAGGACGCCGCGACCATAGCTTCGAAGCACGATCTTCAACGGCAGTTCGGCGGCAAGTTCACCCTTGTTTTGCAGGGCGCGAAAGATCGGAGTTTCCGTCAACGAGCGACGCACATAGACTGCCAGCAGCGCAATGATGCCGCCAGCCACGAATGGAAGTCGCCAGCCGAAGGCCAGGACCTCTGCCGGTTTGTACAGCCGGTTCACGATGACGCCAGCCAACGCTCCCAGTAGATTGCCGATCGCAAGCGCACTGCTCAACATGCTGCAGGCGAAGCCGATGCGAGGCGCAGCCACTTGTTCGGCCACGAAGGTCCAGGCTCCCGGCAGTTCGCCGCCCAATGCAGCGCCCTGCAATATCCTCAGCATCAACAGAAGGACCGGCGCGGCGCTGCCGATGTTCGCGTAAGTCGGCGCAAAGGCAATTCCAAAGGTGGCAATGGCCATCAGCGATATGCTGAAAACAAAGGTCCGCTTCCTGCCGAGCAGGTCGCCATAATGTGCCAGAATGACCGCTCCGAGCGGATGTGCCAAATTGCCGGCGGCAAAAATGCCGAAGGTCTGCGCGACTGCTATCCATTCGGGCATCTCGGGCGGAAAGAAAAGCTGCCCCAGGACCCTTGCGAAAAGGGCGAAGACGATGAAGTCGTAATTCTCTAGAACACCGCCAAGTGCGGCAAGCAGCAATGCACGATATTTGCCTTGTTCGGATTCCAGCGGCTCTGACGTATCCAGCAAGGCCATCCTCCTGTATCCGATCGAACATCGTTCTGACGTCCTACGCGACCCCCGATCGGATTGCGTGCGATGCCGGCTGTTGACCCTCGGTGACTGAAGAGCAGTACGGTCACGTCAGTTACCGCCGTATGTCGACTGACGGGAATCACGTTACGGCTGTAGTTGCGCAGCGGGCCACTCTTGATGATCTGGCTGGCCTTTTTTGAGCAACCCATGGGCGATGGCCAACGACGAACATCATGGAGGTAGGCGGAGCGCCGCCCGTTCAATATTCGTCCGTCAGCAGCAAGCGAACGGTTGCCAAAGAGCTATAGGAGCGCACGCGCCTTGCGTACGCGCCTGTGAGCTTTTTCCGGGCCCGTGAAATATCGCCATCGGGGCGAGAAGGTGCTCAACGGTCGGTTAATCGATCAGGTGGTCGAAACCCCGCAAGGCGCGCTTCAAGCCCTCGTTGAGGCCGATGAGCGGCCGCCAGCCGGTAGACGCGACCTTGGACAGGTCGAGTTCGAGCGAGCCGAACAGGCTCTCATTGGCCTCGTTGCGGCCGGTGATGCTGAACAACGAACTCAACACTAGCCGCGGCATGGAAAACAGGCGCGCCGGTTTGCCTGCTGCGGCCGCGAGGAGCTCGATGAATTCGGGCGTCGACACCTGCTCGTCATCCGCGACAAGGAAAATGTTGAACTGGCCGTCCGGATGAGAAAGCCGATGCAGCACGAATGATGTCAGATTCTCCACCGAGACGAACGCACGACGGTTGCGCACGTTCGCAAACGGGAGCGGGACGCCGAGACCGATCGCCTTTTCGAGCAACGCGAGATTACCTTTGGCGCCGAACCCGTAGATCAATGGTGGCCGAATGATCGTGACCTTCATCTGGCTCCCCTGCGCCAAATGCCTCAATCCTGCTTCGGCCGCCGCTTTCGACATTCCATAGAGGCCGCGCGGGGTCAGGACGTCGTTCTCGCTGAATGGCGCGCGGCCGTCAGTGCTTCGGCCGTGCACCAGCACGGTGCTGACGAAGATGAAGTGGCGGACACCGGCGTCGGCCGCGCAACGGGCCAGATGCAACGTGCCTTCAAGATTGACGATGCGATAAAGCTCGACGGTGTGTTCCTCCCGCCTGTGATGCACGCGCGCCGCCAAATGCACGACCGCATCGACGCCCTCGAGCGCGGCCCGCCAGTCCGTGACGGGGCCGATCGAATCGATCGGCACCTCGTCGGCGCCGCCTGTCGGCTTGCGGACGGCGCGTCGCACCACCCAACCGTTGCGCGCCAGCACCGGCGACATATGCCGGCCGACGAACCCGCTCGCTCCCGTCACCAACACCACGGGCTGGTCTTTAGTCACGACCGTAACTCCCGACACCGCTCTTCCGATCCAATCAGTCTCTGAATGAGGGCTGCATATCCTGTCAAGGCACGCTCGGGACTATAGCTCCTCGCCACCGCGACGGCCCGCTCCGGCAGCGTCGGATCGGGAGTTCGCGATGCTGCACGAATCGCCTCGGCCAGTTGCGCCGGCATGCCCGGCGTCACAACCCGCCCGAGATCGTGCTCCGTTACCGTCAGCGCGGCTTCGGCATCCGGCTCGGATATGAGGATGACGGGCCGCCCCACCGCAAGCAGATTGTAGAACCGGCTCGGCACCGAGACACCGGCAACGTCCTTTCGATAAGGAATGAGCCAGAGGTCCGCCGCCGACAGGAAATCCTGCAGATCTTCATCCGCAACGCGGTCCACCAGCGTGATATTGGCGAGCTTCGCCTCGGACTGCATCGATCTCAGTTTGTCGAAACCCATCCCCCAGCCCGAGAGCAGGAAATGAATGCCGGGATCATCCTTCAGCCGGCGCGCCGCCTCGAACACGATCACAGGATCGTGGGTGAAGCCGAGATTACCGGAAAGGCCGACGACAAAACGGCCACCAAGCCCGCGACGGAAGGCATTGTCGGCCGCAACCGGACGAACCGCGGGGTCGATGGTGGTCCAGTTCGGAATGAATTCGATCTTGTCCCGCGTCATGCCGCGATAGCTGAGCAGCAATTTCTCACTGTCGCGGCCGATGATGACGACGGTGGTCAACGCGCGGAACATCAGCCCGTTCATGGCCCGCATCGCTCTGGTGACGATCGAGCCCGGCTTCAACAGGCCGCTCAGGACGAGCACCTCCGGAAACAGATCGTGCATGATCAGGATCGACCGGGCGCGCTTCAATCTGGCCGCGGCGGCGACGGCGTAAGGCAGCACAAAAGGAGCCGTCACCGTCAGCGCGACGTCGCCGCGCTCAAGCCGCCTGAGAACGGCGAAGAAGGTACGCGCGGTGAACAGCAGCTCGGCGGCGGCGCGCTTGAGGAGCGCGGCCTTGCCAGGCATCCAGTTCTTGATCTCCTCGACCACCGGCCGATCGGCTGCCAATTTCGACGCCGAGCCCGGCCATCCCGACAGCACCAGGACGTCCACCTCCTTCGCAAGGCGGTTCGCTATCGCAGCCATGATCGCGGCGGTCGTGCTCCGGTCCGGCGGATAGTGCTGACTGACGACGACGACTTTTCCGGGCTTCTGCATCGGTGGTCTCGCGGATCAGGAGCGGATCACGCGGCGTTCGATCCGAATTCAGGCACGGCATCCTTCAGCACGCCGCGGATCGTGGTGCGATCGTCTCTGGCGATCGCCTCTTCCAGCGCAGCCAGCCATTTGCGCAAGGTCGCCATCGGCGGCTCGTTCGGCCTGGCTGCCATGATTCCGGCAATCCCGATCTCGACTGTCGGCTCCTCACTCGCGAACAGGATCTCGTTCAGCCTCTCCCCCGGCCGCATCCCGCTGAAGACGATATCGACGTCGATGCCGGGCTGCAGGCCGGACAGACGTATCATCCGCTCGGCCAGCTCGACGATCTTGACCGGCTGGCCCATTTCGAGAACGTAGACCGAGACGTCGGGTCGCGCCAGCGTCAGCGCATGCGTGGCCGCAGTCAGCACGAGATCGCAGGCTTCGCGGATGGTCATGAAATAACGCACCATGTCGGGATGCGTGACCGTGACCGGGCCACCCGCCTCGATCTGCGCCTTGAATTTGGGCACCACCGAGCCGTTCGACGCCAGCACATTGCCGAACCGGACCGAGATCAGGCGCATATGCGGCTTGTCGCCGAACTGCGCCGCAAGATCGTGATCGAGCGCCTGGCAGTACATTTCGGCAAAGCGCTTGGTCAGGCCCAGCATCGAGACCGGCTCGATTGCCTTGTCGGTGGAGATCATCACCATCGCCTTGGCGCCGGCTTCGCGTGCGGCGTCCGCAACGTTCACCGATCCGAAGATGTTGGTCTTGACGCCCTCGCTCCAGTCGCGCTCGAGAATCGGCACGTGTTTCAGCGCCGCGGCATGGAACACGATGTCGGGCTTGAATTCACGCATCAGCCGCAGGATGCGCTCGCGATCGCGAATGTCGGCGATGCGGCCTTCCACCGCCGCCTGGGCCCCGCGCGCCGCGAGCGCCTCGGTGACCGCATAGAGCGCCGGCTCCGAATGCTCGATCACCAGCAGGCGGGCGGCACCGAACGTCGCGACGCGATCGCAGATTTCGGCGCCGATCGAACCGCCGCCGCCGGTGACGATGACGCTCTTGCCGTTCACCAGCCCCTCCAGGCGGGCATAGTCGATCGTCGCGGTCGGACGCAGCAGCAGGTCTTCGACCGCGACATTGGTCAGCCGCGGCGCATCGCCGCCCTCCAGCGACGGCAGGCGGCTGACCATCAGGCCCAGCCGCTTTGCCCGCATCAGCACCGATTCCGGATGCGCGTCGGGCTCGAACGCCGACGACGTCATCACCAGCCGCTTGATCGGCTTCTCGCGGCTTTGGAACTCGCGGATCACGGTTTCGACATCGTCGACGCTGCCAAGCACCGGGATGTTACGGATCTGCTGGCCGAGATCGGAATTCGACGGCGACAGTACGCCGACCGGCCAGATCCGCTTGATGGCGCCGTTCTCGATCCCGCGCAGCACGATCTCGGCATCCGCTGCACGCCCGACCAGAAGCGTCGGCGCAGCATCCTCGGTGCGGGCATGGTGGCGTGTGCGCGAGTAGCGGAAATAGCGGTAGCCGAAGCGGAGCGCGCCCAGCGAGAATACCTGGAGGAAGAAATAGAGGACGATGGTGATGCGGCCGAAAAACACGGTTCCGTGGAAGCTCGGCGCGATGAAGAAGAAGACGTAGTCGAGCACGACCAGTGCCAGCGTCAGGACTGCCGAGGCCCGCAGGATGTTGAGGGCGTCCGGCAGCGAGATGAAACGCCATTTCGAGGTCGTGAGATTGAAAACGTAGCAGATGATCACGCTGAAGACGACGAACCAGGGCAGGATGCGCAGCAACAGCGGCAGCCGATCCGTGAGCAGATCGCCCTCGAAGCGCAGATAGAATGCGGCCAGGAGCGCGAATGCGGTCGCGACCGCGTCATGCATCACGATCAGGAAGTTGCGTGCCGTGAGTTGAGAGAAGCGCATCATGTGACGGATGGGCCAAGGACCAACAGGTTTGCAACAGCGTTCTGGGCTGCTGATAGCCCATATGCAGCGCGCAGGCCAGAGATCATGGCGTGACCGAGCTCGGCGGTTTTACGGCCGCGCCGTCCGATTTCGCCTTCAGCACCATACCGCCGGCGACGCCGACGCCGAGCACGTACATCCAACCCTCGTGGAAATCGAAGATGTGCGAGTTGAACAACGAGGTAAAGATATTCTGCACGACCACCAGGAGCCCGATCCAGTTGACCAGCCCCTCGCCCCGAAACAGTCTGAGATGCCAAAACCAGATGGCATAGAGAATGACGACGCCAACAATGCCCCACTGCACGGCAACATTCAATGTCTGGTTGTGCGGATTGCCGACCACATCGCTGGTCGCCTTGAGCTCCTCGGCGGTCCCCCCGGTCGCGACCTGCGCGAACAGCCCGCGGGTGGAGCCGGTACCATGGCCGATCAAAGGCGCATCGGCGATGAAGCCCAGCGATTTGCGCCAGTATTCGAGCCGGAGCCCAATCGAGGTCGCCCGGTTCTGCTCCTTGTATTCCCGATAGTCCTTGCTGAAGCTCGCTGCTGTCCCGCGCAGTTGCGGCGAGGCCTGCCAGGCGACCGCCGCCAATACTGCCACCGCTCCAACTATCATCAGGATGTTGCGCCATTTTAGATGCAGGAACGCGAACACCGCAAACATCACGGGCACCGTCACCAGTGCCGTCCGCGAGACGATCACAAAGGCCATGTTGACGAAAAAGCTCAACGCAATCGCAACCAGCAGGCCGGCCAGCGCGAATTTTTTCGCGCGCAGCAGGGTGACGATGGGATAGGCCAGCGCCACCGCGCAGAGCGTGAACTCCTGGCTCTGGTCGATATAGTTCTTCACGAAGACGCCGCGCTCGGCATCGATTGGCGGTTTCAACGACAGGCTGGGCTGCAGGACCACCAGCCAGGACATCACCACCAGGAGCGTGCAGGAGATCAGGAACGCGGTGAACACCCACGTGCCGCGGGTCGAGCGCTCGAAATGGTAGAGCAGGAACGGCAGCACCAAGAGCTTGGCCGTCGGGCTCACCGCATAAGTGCGCGCACCCCAGGGCGCGTCCGACCACAGCATGCCGACCACCGCGAGCACGAACAGTGCGATCGGCAGCGCGACGATCGGCTGCTTCAGCGATTGCAGGAACGACTTCAGATCCAGCGTCGGTGCGACCACGACCACGAACACTGCGCCGAAGATGCCGACCAGCGAGGTCGACCAGGGCAGCGACAGCGCGAGCAGCACGGCGACGATGTCGGCCGCTTTGGTCCAGGCGGCCGGGTTGCGCCAGGCCGGCAGCGCCGCGCTTGCGGGAGAAAAGCCCGCCGCCGTGCTCACGCCTTGCCTCCGCGGGCACGGGCGACCAGCGAGGTCGTGCTGAAGCCGGGCAGGATGTCGACCAGCAGCACCTCGCCGCCGTTGGCTTCGACGATCTCATGGCCGACCACCTGCGCGCGGGTATAGTCGCCGCCCTTGACCAGCACGCTCGGCTTTATCGCCGTGATCAGGTTGATCGGCGTGTCTTCCTCGAAAATGGCGACGAGATCGACCGCCTCCAGCGCCGCCAGCACTTCGGCACGTGCGCGCTCGTCCTGCACCGGGCGCCCCTGCCCTTTCAGCCGCCGGACGGAGGCGTCGCTGTTGAGGCCGACGATCAGTCGATCACAAGCGCCGCGCGCCGCCGTCAACACCTTGACGTGGCCAGGATGCAGGATGTCGAAACAGCCATTGGTGAAACCGACGCGCAGGCCCTGCCGGCGCCATTCGCTGAGCTGGGCGCCGAGATCGCCGCCGGCCGCGACGATCTTCTCTTCCGCCGCAAGCGAGGCATGCGGCAGGATCTTGCGCCTGAGCTCGGCCGGCGTGGCCGTCGCGGTTCCGGTCTTGCCGACGGCGACCGCGGCCGCCGCACTTGCCACCCGCAACGCGGTCTCCCAATCGGCGTTGGCGGCGAGCGACAGCGCGAGTGCAGCCGCAACCGTGTCGCCGGCGCCGGAGACGTCGCGAACCTTCACCGGCAGCGCCGGCACGTGGACAGTTTCGCCGTCACGCACCACCAGAGTCATGCCGCGCTCGCCCTGCGTCACCAGCATCGCCTCGCAATCGGCGAGCCGCATCGCGTCCTCCGCCGCTTCGGCGATCGCACCGGGCGTATCGGCGCGGCTCCGCGTCGCCTCAGCGAATTCCTTGCGGTTGGGGGTGAGCAGCGTCGCGCCGCGGTAGATCGCGAGATTGAGGCTCTTAGGATCGACGATCACGCGCTTGCCAAGCTTGCGCGCGGCATCGATGGTGTTGCGGATCACGCGCGCGGTCAGCACGCCCTTGGCATAATCAGACAGCAGCACGATGTCGGCGCGGGCGAGCTCGGGGAGTATCGTATCGATCAGTTGCTGCTCGATCTCGCCTGTCGCCGGCTGCGCCTGCTCCCAGTCGGCGCGCAGCATGTGGGTGGAAAAATGCTCGGAGACGAAGCGCACCTTCCGCGTCGTCGGGCGCGCGCTGTCGCGCACCAGCCGGCTTTCGATCCCGCTCTCGGCCGCCAGTGCTGTCTTCAGTCTCGCGCCCGTCTCATCCTCGCCGATGAGGCCAACAAAAATGCAGCGGCCGCCGAGCGACGCGATGTTGCGCGCGACATTGCCGGCGCCGCCGACATTGGTCTCGCTGCGCTGGACCGCGATCACCGGCGCCGGCGCCTCGGGCGAAATCCGCGACACCTCGCCATAGACGAACTCGTCCAGCATCAGGTCACCGATGCAGAGCACGGTCTGACGGGAAAGCGCCTGCGACAGGGTTTCGAAATCGAGCATCTGTTTCCTTGGCCCGTCAGCGGTAGCGGTCGGGACGATCGAGGAAGCCGTTCACGTAGGCATCGACGGCGTCCTCGAGCCGCGTGAAACCGCCGTTATAGCCCGCACGCTGCAAGCGATCGATATCGGCCTGCGTGAAATATTGATAGCTGCCCCTGATCTGTTCGGGCATGTCGACATACTCGATGTTCGGCTTTAGCCCGAGCGCGGCATAAGCCGACAGCATCAGGTCGCGGAAACTGCGCGCAGTGCCGGTTCCGACATTGAACAATCCGCTGACCGAAGGCGTGGCGAGCAGCCACATCATCACCCGCACGGTATCGTCGACATAGATGAAGTCGCGCCGCTGGTCGCCATCGGCGATACCATCGCGATGCGACTTGAACAATTGCACCGTGCGGCCCGCCTTGATGTCGTCGAAGCGCCGCGCCAGCACGCTCATCATGGTGCCTTTGTGGTATTCGTTCGGCCCGAACACGTTGAAGAATTTCAGGCCCGCCCATTGCGGCGGCAATTTCTCGCCGCGCGCGGCGCGCTCGGCCACAGTGAGATCGAACAGATGCTTGCTCCAGCCGTAGAGATTCATCGGCCGCAGTTTCTTCAGTGCCTCGACCGTCTGCTCGTCGCGAAATCCCGCTTCACCGTCGCCATAGGTCGCGGCCGAGGACGCATAGATCAGCGGCGTCGCATTCGCCGTGCACCAGTCGAGCAGCCGCAGCGAGAGGCGGAAATTGGTCTCGATCACGAGATCGCCATCGGTTGCCGTGGTCTCGGAGATCGCGCCGAGATGGATCACCGCATCGAGCCGCCGGCCCAACAGCCACGCCGAAAGCTCCGAGGGCGGCAGAAAATCAGCAAGCTGGCGTTTTGCCAAATTGCGCCACTTGCCGTCATGGCCAAGCACGTCGCACACGACGACGTCCGCGCGGCCGGCGTCATTCAACGCGGCCACGACATTCGACCCGATAAAACCGGCCCCGCCGGTCACCAGCAACATGCCGATCCCTGCCCTGATTTGTGCGGCGCCAGCTTTGCCCCAGTCCGGCGGCGCAGGCAACTTGCGCGGTGGATGAAATGCGGCTGACTTTACCTCCGGATGGAGAGCGGCTACCGACGGGGCCGCAAAAGTGCCGGGTTCCCGTACAGAAGATATGAATATTGATTCAATAGAAGGCATTGAGGTCGAGGACGCCGGCGATACCCGCCCGATCCTGATCATCCCCTATATGTGGATCGGCGATTTCGTCCGCGGCCATACCGTCGTGCGGGTGCTGAAACAGCGCTGGCCGAATCGTCCGGTCGACATGCTCACAACCTCGCTCTGCGCGCCTCTGGTCGACTACATGCCGGGTGTCCGCGGCAAGGTGGTCTGGGATTTGCCGCGCGGCCGCCTGGCCGTGGCAAAGCAGTTCGGCCTGGCAGGGGAACTTCGCGCCCGCGGCTATCACACCGCCCTGGTCATGCTCCGCACCTGGAAATCGGCGATCGCGCCGACGCTGGCCGGCATCCCGGAGCGGGTCGGCTTTTGCGGCGAGGCGAGGTTCGGCCTCATCAACCACATGCGCTGGGGCGAGAAGAAGCTGGATCGCATGGTCGACCAGATGTCGGCGCTCGCTTTGCCCGTGGGCGCGAAATTCCCACCCGAATGGCCGGTGCCGCAGCTGCGGGTTCCCACGGAGGAAACCGCGCGCTGGCGGCAAGCCAACGGTCTGGCCCGCGGCCCCGCGATCGCGCTGGCGCCCGGCTCGGTCGGCTCGGGCAAACGCTGGACTTATTACGGCGAGGCGGCACGGCTGCTGGCCGCGCGCGGTTTCGACGTCTGGGTGGTCGGAGGCCCCGGCGAGAAGGCGCTAGCCACGGAGATCGTCGCCGCCGGCGGCGCCGGTGTCCGCGACCTGACCGGCACCGACTTGCGCAACGGTATCCTGGCGATGGCCGCGGCGAGCGTCGCGATTTCGAACGATTCCGGCCTGATGCATGTCGCAGCCGCGCTCGGCACCCCGACCATGGGCATTTTCGGCCCGACCAGCCCCTATCACTGGGCGCCGCTCAACGGCCTCGCCGCAACCGTGGTGACCAAGACGCACGTGCCGTGTCAGCCTTGCCATCGCCCGGTCTGCACCATGAACGATCACCGCTGCATGCGCGATATTCCGGCCTCTGACGTGGCCGATATCGCCGAGCGCGTGCTGGCTCAGGCGAGCACGCGATAGACCGCGGCGATCCCGTTCGCCTCGGCGTCGAGACTGAATTTTTCCACCACGCGGGCCCGCGCCCGCTCACCCATCGCAGCCGCAGCCGCCGGATCGCGCATCAACGGCTCGAGCGCCGTACAGAGCGCATCGACATCACCCGGCGGCACCAGCACGCCGGTGATGCCATCCTCGACCACGAATTCGGCCGCGCCCGCGCGCGCCGCCACCAGCGCCGCGCCTGATGACATCGCTTCGATCAGCGTCAACCCAAAGCCCTCGTTGCGCGAGGTGAAAGCGTAGATGGTCAATCGCTGATACCAGCGCTCGACCTCCTCGATCGGGACTTCGCCTGATATCCTGATCCGCGACGTCAACCCCGCCGCCTCGATCCGCTGCTTCAGCCCGTTCGCAAACCCCTGCTGCTCCGGCACCACGGCGCCGACCAGCACCGCGGAAAAATCCGGATAGCGCGGCAACAGCCGGCACATCGCCTCGACAAAGACGTCGCTGCCCTTCTGCGCGCGCACGCGGCCGAAGCAGCCAATCGCATAGCGCCCGGGCAGGCCGCTCTCGGCGAACGCCGCGGCGCGGTCGGCCGGCGGCGCGTAACGTTCGGTGTCGACGCCATGCATCACCACCGTCGCCTCGCGCTTGAGAAAGGACGCAGACAACGCGCTCGTCGCGATCACCGCATCCATCTGCCGGATCAGCCAGCGCGTCAGCCATGTGTGGTGGCGTTGCGCGGCGGACGTGAACACGAGTTTCAACGGCCAGCCGAGCGCGCGCAGCAGCACGCCCACGATCATCTCGTCATTGCGCCGCGCGTGCCAGATCAGCGGCGCAGGACGGCGCCATAATTTCAGAAGGTCAGCGAAGCCCATGCGCGCGATGCCCTCAGGCGCATGCGAGCCGAGCCATGCGGCGCGGAACATCTTCGCAAGCTTCGGTGCGACCATCCGGTTGGTCGCAGTCACGCCCGAATAGCGCCTGTGCAGATTCGGCACGATCAGTTGCAGCTCAGCGGCCGGATTGTTCTCGATCGGCACGTAAGTCCCCCTTTGCAGGAGTTCGTATACGCAACATTAAGCATAGGGGCCAGTTCTGAGGCCACGAAACCCCCTCTTCATCGCGCCCCCGCTAACATCCCGGGAAAATAGCGGGGAGAGGTGAAGTCATGACCGTGCTCGTCACCGGCGGCGCCGGCTATATCGGAAGTCACATGGTGCGCGCGCTGGTCGATGCCGGCGAAAGCGTCGTGGTGGTCGACAACCTCTCGACCGGCTTCTCCGCGCTCCTGCCCGAAGGCGTGCCGCTGTTCATCGGTGATGCCGGCGACGAAAATCTCGTCGAGGGCGTGATCGCCCAGCACGGCGTCGAGAGCATCATCCATTTCGCCGGCTCGGTGGTAGTTCCGGAATCAATGCGCGATCCGCTCGGCTACTACCGCAACAACACGATGACCACACAGAGCCTGTTGAACGCCGCGGTCAAGTCCGGCGTCAGCCGCTTCATCTTCTCGTCCACCGCCGCCGTCTATGGCAATCCTGAAGAGGTGCCGGTGCCGGAAACCGCGCCGACGCGGCCGCTGTCGCCCTACGGCATGTCGAAGCTGATGACGGAGATCATGCTGCATGATGTGGCCACCGCCTATGGCATGAGCTATGTCGTGCTGCGCTATTTCAACGTCGCCGGCGCCGACCCGCTGGGCCGCATCGGGCTCTCCACCATCGGCGCGACGCATCTGCTCAAGATCGCGGTCGAGGCCGCCACCGGCCAGCGCGCCAAGGTCGACGTGTTCGGCAGCGACTATCCGACGCCGGACGGTACTTGCATCCGCGACTTCATCCATGTCACCGATCTCGTCGAGGCGCATCACGCCGCGCTGTCTTATTTGCGTGCTGGCGGAGGTTCGGTCACGCTGAATTGCGGCTATGGCCGCGGCTATTCGGTATTGGAGACGATCGAGGCGGTGCGCCGCGTCTCCATGCGCAATTTCGCCGTGTCGGTTGCGCCGCGCCGTCCCGGCGACATCATGACCATGGTCGCCGACACCAGCCGCATCCGCACGCTCCTGGACTGGACGCCGAAATACGACGATCTCGAGACCATCGCGGCGCATGCGCTGGCCTGGGAGCAAAAGCTGTTCCTGGAGCGCGGCGGCCCGCTCCAGCAGGCGGAATCGGCCTGAAAATCAAGCCGTTATTTGGCCTGAATATGGCTTGAAAAACATCTGTTTCGCAGGCAAGGAGTCGTTCGCCTGACGCTGACGCGCGCCCGCTTCCGAACAATGCGGCGTCAAGGGAACGCGGATGACCGAGCCTCCAAGAAAGATAACCGACGACCCCTATGGGGCGGCGATCCTGATTCGCCGTCTGATCGCCGAGCAGGGGCTCACCTATTGGCGGCGCTATCTGCAAGCGTTCGTCCTGATGGCAATATCGGCCGGCGCCACCGCCGGCGCCGCCTATATCCTGGGTCAGGTGATCAACCAGGCCTATATCGACAGGGACATTGCCGGCATCGCGCGTCTCTCCGGCGTGACCGTCATTCTGTTGTTCATCAAGGGCGTGGCGACCTATGGCCACAGCGTGATCCTGGCGAAGATCAGCAACGCCATCCTGGCCAACAATCAGCGTCAGTTATTCGCCAAGCTGATGAGCGAAAGCATCGGCTTCTTCTCCGAACGGCATTCGTCGGAATTCCTGGCCCGGATGACTGCCGGCGCCAAATCCATCACCGACGTCCTCAACATGCTGATCAACGCCATCGGGCGCGATCTGTTGACGTTGATCGCCATGATCGGCGTGATGGTGTTCCAGGATCCGGTGCTGTCGTTCATTGGCCTCGTGGTGGTGCCGCCGGCGATGCTGATCCTGCGCAAGCTGGTGAAGCGCATCAAGGGCCTCGCCTACAACCAGTTCACCGGCACCGCCGACATCCTTGAGACCATGCAGGAATCGCTGCAGGGCATTCGCACCGTGAAGGCGTTCACGCTGGAAGAGACGATGAAGCAGCGCATCGACGCGAACATCACGGCCGTCGAGCGCAACGCCAACAAGATGGCGCGGGTTGCCAACCGCTCGAACCCGCTGATGGAGATGCTCGGCGGCTTCGCAGTGGCCGGCTGCCTGCTCTATGGCGGCTACAGCGTGGTCGCGCTCAACGCGACCCCCGGCGCGTTCTTCTCCTTCATGACCGCCTTCCTGATGGCAACCGAGCCGGCAAAACGGCTGTCGCGGCTCAACATCGATCTCAACAGCCAGTTGGTCGGCGCGCGGATGCTGCTCGAAGTCGTCGATAGCCCCGCGAGCGAACGCTCCGACGACGACAAGCCGGCCTTGAGGCTGACCGAAGCGCGGATTGAGCTGCGCGATGTCGGCTTTGCCTATCGCGCCGACGCGCCGGTGCTGAACCACATGAGCTTCGTCGCCGAGCCCGGCAAGGTCACCGCGCTGGTCGGCCCCTCCGGCGGCGGCAAGTCCACAGTGCTGGCGCTGCTGCTTCGCTTCTATGAAGCGAGTGAGGGCGACATCCTGATCGACGGCCAATCGATCGCCTCGGTGTCGCGGCGCTCGCTGCGCCAGCAGACCGCCTATGTCGGCCAGGACGTCTATCTGTTCCGCGACACCATCCGCAACAACATCGCCTTCGGCAAGCCCGGCGCCACCGAAGATGAGATCGTGGACGCGGCCAAGGCGGCCTGTGCGCACGACTTCATCACCAGCTTCCCGCTCGGCTACGACACCCCGGTCGGCGAGCTCGGCACGCAGTTGTCCGGCGGGCAGCGCCAGCGCATCGCGGTGGCGCGCGCGCTGATCAAGAACGCGCCGATCATCCTGCTTGATGAAGCGACCGCCGCGCTCGATTCCGAATCCGAAAAGCAGGTGCAGGAGGCGATCGAGCATCTCTGCCAGAACCGCACCACGATCGTGATCGCGCATCGGCTGCACACCATCATGCATGCGGACGCGATCCTGGTGGTCGAGGGCGGCCAGATCGTCGAGCGCGGTCGCCATGACGAACTGCTCCGCCGCGGCGGCCGCTACGCCTCCTTCTTCCGCCTGCAGCACTACGACACCCGCCCGCTCACGCTGGCCCCGATCAGCGCCACCGGCTAAACCATCCCACATCGAGAACGAGAGCGCTTCATGACCGCCACAGACTACGTCATCCCCGCCCCGCCGCAGCCTTCGCTCCCCGTCGTCGGGGAGACGAAATCCTTCCCCGTCCGCCGCATCTGGTGCGTCGGCCGCAACTACCTCGAACACATCAGGGAGATGGGCAATGACGAGCGCGCGCCGCCCTTCTTCTTCGCCAAGCACGCCGACATGCTGGTGCCTGACGGTGCTACCATCCCCTACCCGCCGCTGACTAAGGACCTGCACCACGAGGTCGAACTGGTGGTCGCAATGAAGAGCGGCGGCCTCAACATTCCCGCCGACAAGGCGCTGGACCATGTCTTTGGCTACGCCGTCGGCATCGATCTCACCCGCCGCGATCTGCAGATCGCCTCGCGCAAGAAGGAGCGTCCCTGGGAGATCGGAAAGTCCTTCGACTATTCGGCGCCCTGCTCTGCGCTGCAGCCCGCCTCCAAGATCGGCCATCCCTCAAAGGGCAGGATCTGGCTCACCGTCAACGGCAAGGAAACCCAGAAGGGCGACCTCACCGAACTGATCTGGAACGTGCCCGAGATCATCTGGCAGCTCTCCCAGCAGGTGAAGCTCGCCGCCGGCGACCTCATCATGACGGGAACACCAGCCGGCGTCTCCCAGCTCCAACCCGGCGAACAAATCGAATGCGGCGTCGACGGCGTCGGCACGCTGAAGGTCTCGATCGGCCAGCCGGAGTAATGCTCCGCCCTAACCGCAGTTACCGCCGTCATTCCGGGGCGATGCGCAGCATCGAACCCGGAATCCATCAGATGGCAGGTGACGGCGGAGAAATGGATTCCGGGCTCGCGCTGCGCGCGCCCCGGAATGACAGTCCCGTTATTGCTAAGCTTCGTAGCCCGGGCCGAGATGCGTCTTCTCGTATTCCAGCCACAGCTCAAGCAGCGACATGAATATCACCACGGCGCCGGCGACGATGCTGAAATGCATTGCGCGGGTGTGCGCGAAGCCGAGCAGCCAGGGTGACACGATCAGCCAGCCCCCGACGAGCAGGTTGACCCATTCTTCCCAAGCGGAAAATGCAATGATCGCCGCCAGCGACAGGATCGCGATCGCCGCGCCGCTTGCCCGCAGATCGATTGCCGCCGTCGGGTTGACACGGACAAACATCCAGGGTGCCGCAAGCAGGAAGATCGCTGCCGCCAGATTGTAGAGATCGAGCGCCGATTCATTCCGCCATTTCAACATGCCCTTTCCTCCATTTGCTGCCTTATGCCCGCCGGTCGTGTGCGTCGGCCGCGTTGATGTCCTTTCCGGTGTAGTCGGTCATCAGCGCAGTCGCGACCAGGGTGATGACGGCGCAGATCGCGATGTAGATCGCGATTGCGGTCGCCGACTGGTACATGCCGAACAGCCAGGCCGCGATCAGCGGCGCCGGACCGCCGGCGATCACCGATGCGAGCTGGTAGCCGAGCGATGAGCCGCTGTAGCGCAGGCGCCCGGTAAAGCTCTCGGCGATCAGCGCGGCCTGCGGCCCGTACATCATGTCGTGCGGGATCAGCGACAGGACGATCGCGAGGAAGATGATCGTCAGAGATCCAGTGTTGAGCATCGCGAAGTAGATGAAACCGAATATACCGGTCACGACAGCACCGATCATATACATGTTCTTGCGGCCGATCCGGTCAGACAGATGTCCGAACAGCGGGATCGAGACGAACGACAGCACCGAAGCCGTGAGCACTGCAGTGAGCAGGAAGTCGCGCGAGACGTGCAGCGTAGCAATGCCGTAGGAAAAGACGAAGGCGGTGAAGATGTAGAACGGCGCCTGCTCGGCCATCCGCGCGAAGGCGGACAGCAGGATTTCCTTCGGATACTCCTTGATCACCGTCAGCATCGGCGTGCGGTCGAGCTTTTGCTCGGCCTGCAGTTTGCTGAACACCGGCGTTTCCAGAATGCCGAGCCTAATGTAGAGGCCGACGACGACCAGGATGAGGCTGAGCGCAAACGGAAGCCGCCAGCCCCAGGCGAGGAACTGGTCCCCAGCCATCTGGCTGAACGCCAGCACCGCGAGATTGGCGAGGAAAAGGCCGCAGGGAACGCCGAATTGCGGCCATGACGCGATGAACCCGCGGGAGTGGTTGTCGCGCGCCCACTCCATCGACATCAGCACCGAGCCGCCCCATTCGCCTCCGACACCGACGCCCTGGATGAAGCGCAGCACCGTCAGGATCACCGCACCCCAGATGCCGACGCGCTCATAGGTCGGCACCACAGCCACCGCCGCGGTCGCCAGTCCCATCAGGAGCAGCGTCGCGATCAGCGTCGCTTTGCGGCCGATGCGGTCGCCATAATGCCCGAAGATCGCGGCACCGATCGGCCGCGCGACGAAGCCGACAGCATAAATGGCAAATGCCTCCAGCGTGCCGACCCAGGGGTCGGAATGCGGGAAGAACAGCTTTGCGAAAACCAGACCGGTGACGGTGCTGTAAAGGAAGAAATCATACCATTCGATCGCGGTCCCAATCGTGGAGGCGATGACGGCGCGACGAAGCTGGCGCTGATGCTCGGATGGAGTCAGTTGGGTGGCGTCGAGGCCGAGCGTTGCCATGGGAGCATCTCCCTCGGACAAGCCCCCGCGAATTTGAACTGCTTGGGTCGTTCGATCACAAACGACATGACGCGCCGAAGGTTCCAACCGACCCGGAAATCAAGGCTAGAACTTTAGGCGACGGGCATGAGGATCGTGGGGCGGATTAGCGAAGCGTAGTCCGCCACCTTCTCGGCCATCTTCAATGCAGTTCGAGGGGGAACGGCGGATTACGCTTCGCTAATCCGCCCTGCAGCTCCGCAGCTATCATCTCAGCGCCGACGCAACGATCAGCCCGAGGATCACGACCGTCAGCGAATATTTCAGCGTGTAGTACACGTTGCGGTTCCACTCCTTGACCTTGCGGCTGGCGAGATGGACCTCGTAGAGCTTGCCGAACACCTTGTTGAGCACGCCGACATGCTCGCCGTCCACATTCTGCGTGGCGGAGGCCTTGACGATGTGATGGCTGACCCAGCGATTGATCGCGGTCATGAAGCCGTACTTCATCGGGCGTTCGACGTCGCAGAACAGGATGATGCGGTTGACGTCGGTCGCATTCTCGGCGTGGTGGATGAAGGTCTCGTCGAACATGAAGGCCTGGCCGTCGCGCCAGACGCATTCCACGCCGTCGACCATGATCCGGCACTTGTTCGAGTTGGGGGTGACCAGCCCGAGGTGATAACGCAGCGAGCCGGCAAAGGGATCGCGGTGCGCGCCGAGCTTGCCGCCGGGCGGCAGCATCGCAAACATCGCGCCGTGCACGGACGGAATCGAATTCAACAGCTCCACCGTCTTCGGGCACAGTGTGCGCGCCGACGGCAGGAAGTCGTCATACCACTTCAGGTAAAAGCGCTTCCAGCCGCTCTTGAAAAAGGAATAGAAGCCCCAGTCGTTGTTCTTGGCGGCCGCGCGGATGAAGCCCTCGTCGAACAGCCGCACCGCCTCTTCGCGGATCGTCTCCCAGTTCTCGCTGAGCTTGGCGAGCTCGGGAAATTTCTCGACCGGGATCACCGGCGTGTTCGGAACGGCCGAGCCCGCATACATCAGCACATTGTAGGGCGCGAGATAGGTCGAGTGATCGCCGAGCTGACGCGCGAAGCGGAGCCGCTCGCGGCCGCGGAAATGCACATAGATCGTCGATACCGCCAGGATGTAGAGGATCACCAGCTGCGGTGCGAATAGCGTTTTTAGCATATCGGTCCCTGCCGTGGCCCCGACCACAAGCAATGTTCGTGCAATGTTTGTATAATGCAACCGCGCCCCAAAGCCAATGCCGGAGGCTACATCCGGATCGAGCAGGCCCGCTCGCAGAAGAAAAATTCTCTAGCAGTTCCAATATGAACCGGGGCGTCCAGCCCCTCTTCACGAAAATATTCCCCTTCACCCGTCGGGCAAATCACCGCTAATGAATCCGCGCGTCTCACCCGAATGAGGGGCGGATCGCGATCGTCACGAACGTTGCGGTGAGATGCGGTGGACGCAGGTATCACGACTGACGAGCGTGACATCAGCGGACGGCGAAGTCGTGTGGTCCTGGCGCCCCGACGCTGGCGCTAAGTCTCGCAGAGATGATCTGAGAGGCGACGGTGGCAAGAAAGCCCGGTCACCGGGGAGAGTACGAAGTAAGCCGTAACACCATCGCGCAGGGAAAGCCGGAATGCTTCGGTTGAACCTGTGGTCCTACCCCCGTGCTTTTTGTTGCACGGGACCCATGGGTGCAACCGGCACCCGGCTTTCCCTGCGCCCTCTGTTCGATGAGAGGGTGAAAAGTAACGCAAAGCTCGGGCGTAACGCGCCGCGAGAATGCGGAGTTACATCCTTTCCTCATCCTCCATCGTCATGCCCGCGAAGGCGGGCATCCAATAATCCGTGACGTCTGAGCGTAAGCACTACCGTCTCTGGAATACTGGATCGTCCGCCGGAGCCTGTCATCGGGCGGCGCTACGCGCCGACCCGGTGGCGGACGATGACAGTGGAGAGCTGTTTGACATTTGAATCAGAGCCTCTCCTCCCGTCGTCCCGGGCTTGCCCCGGGACCCATAACCACAGGCCGTTGTCGTGTGCTCCGCCGCAACCGCTTGCTCGCGCCACAACACTTCCCTGTGGCTATGGGTCCCCGCCCTCGCGGGACGACACCGTAGCGACGTTGGGAGAATCGTGGGATGGGTAGGGCGGAGCGAAACCCATCATTCACGCCGCGTGCACTATGGCGATGGGTTTCGCTCCGCTCTGCCCATCCCACGGCACGGTTCCCTCAGGCGCGCATCGCCTGCAGGCCCTTGAAGGTCAGGCGCTTGGGGTCCTTGATGCCGGCGAGGTAGAAGCGGCGGATGAAGGCAACGGCGGCGTCGCGGTCGCAATCGGTCAGCGCCACGAGGGCATCGACGGCAATTCGCTGGGCGTCCATGGGCTTCCTCTTGCTATCAGCAGCCACAGGCCGTGCAGCGTAGGGTGTCTCGGTTAATCCGGCGTTAACCGTCGCGGCAGAATGGCTGATTCGGCGGGAAGCCCGAATCCGCAAAACTACCCATGGGGCGTTAAGGCGCAGGTTTCGCCGAGAACAGCGAGGATCGTCACGAATACTGCATCACGCCGTCATCCACCTTGCCATAGCGCAGGGAGACGATGTCGAGCGCATAGTTCTGGTAGAGCCGCCACGGCCGCTTCGAGCCCTGCTTGGGCAATTTCGCGATCGAGCGCTGGACATAGCCGGACGAGAAATCCAGCGCCGGCAGCGCCTCGATCGAAGGATCGAGATTATGCGCCACGCACTGCCTGAAGCCGTGCCGGTCCATGTAGTTGATCAGACGGCAGGCATATTCGCAGGTGAGGTCGCATTTCAGCGTCCACGACGCGTTGGTGTAGCCGAGCGTCGCCGCGAGGTTCGGCACATCCGAATACATCATGCCCTTGTAGCTCAGCGTTTTCGCGAAATCGACGATGCGACCGTCGACGCTGACCTCGACGCCGCCGAGCACCTGCAGGACCAGCCCGGTAGCGGTGATGATGATGTCGGCCGGAAGCTCGCTGCCGTCCTTCAGGCGAATGCCGTTCCTGGTGAAGGTATCGATCTGGCTGGTGACAACCGAGGCGCGCTTCTCGCGGATCGACTTGAAGAGGTCGCCGTCGGGCACGAGGCAGAGCCGCTGCTCCCACGGATTGTAGCGCGGCGTGAAATGCGTGCCGATGTCGTAATCCGGACCGAGCGCCATCTTGATGCCGCCGAGGATGAGCTGCTTGGCGCGCTCCGGCTTGCGGCGGCAGAGCTGGAAGAAATACATGCCGAGCAGCACGTTGCGCCAGCGGATCAGATGATAAGCGAGCCCCGCCGAGAGATTGCGCCGGAGCTTGTTGGCGAGCGCATCCTCCGCCGGACGCGCCACCACGTAAGTCGGCGAGCGCTGCAGCATGGTGACATGCGCGGCTGTCTTGGCGAGCTCCGGCACCAGCGTCACCGCTGTCGCGCCTGAGCCGATCACGACCACGCGCTTGCCGGCGTAGTCGAGATGCTCGGGCCATTTCTGCGGATGAACGATCTCACCATCGAAGTCGGCGGCACCAGCGAAGTCCGGCGTGTAGCCTTCCTCGTATCTGTAATAGCCCGAGCACATGAGGAGGAAATTGCAGGTGATGCGCACGATCTCGGCCGCGCCCTCGCCTGCCCTGCGCTCCGCCTCGACGGTCCAGCGCGCCTCTTCGGACGACCACGAGACACGCTTGACGCGATGGTTGAAGCGGATCTTGCGGTCGATCCCGTTCTGCGCCGCGGTCTCGCGTACATAGTTCAGGATGCGCGGCCCGTCCGCGATCGCCTTCGGTTCGGTCCACGGGCGGAACGAGTAGCCGAGCGTGTACATGTCGCTGTCGGAGCGGATGCCGGGATAGCGGAACAGATCCCAGGTGCCACCGATGCAGTCGCGGCCCTCGAGGATGACGTAGCTCTTGCTCGGGCACTTCTGCTGCAGGTGATAGCCCGCGCCGATGCCGGACAGCCCGGCGCCGACGATCAGAACATCGAAATGCTCCATTGGGACCTCCCCAGGAGCCCGCAAGCGCCGCCGTCATGCCCGGGCTCGTCCCGGGCATCCACGTCCTTTCTGCGCCGCTAGTCAAGCCAGAACGTGGATGGCCGGGACAAGCCCGGCCATGACGCAGAAGGATCCCAGAGAGCCTGGATCAGTAGCGGTAATGATCCGACTTGTACGGCCCTTCCGCCTTGACGCCGATATAGTCGGCCTGGTCTTTGCGCAGCTCGGTCAGCTTGACGCCGATCTTGGCGAGGTGCAGGCGGGCGACTTTCTCGTCCAGCGTCTTCGGCAGCACGTAGACCTTCTTCTCGTACTTGCCGTTCTTGTTGTTGGCGAACAGTTCGATCTGCGCCAGCGTCTGGTTGGTGAAGGAGGCCGACATCACGAAGGACGGATGGCCCATGGCGTTGCCGAGGTTTACGAGGCGGCCTTCCGACAGCAGGATGATGCGGTGCTTGTCGGGGAATTCGATCTCGTCGACCTGCGGCTTGATGTTGGTCCATTTCAGATTGCGCAGCGACGCGATCTGGATCTCGTTGTCGAAGTGGCCGATGTTGCAGACGATGGCACGATCCTTCATCGCGCGCATGTGCTCGATGGTGATGATGTCCTTGTTGCCGGTGGCGGTGACGAAGATGTCGGCGCGCGGCGCGGCATCTTCCATGGTCACGACCTCATAGCCTTCCATCGCCGCCTGCAGCGCGCAGATCGGATCGACCTCGGAGACCATCACGCGGCAGCCGGCCTGGCGCAGCGAAGCCGCCGAGCCCTTGCCGACGTCGCCGAAGCCCGCCACCATCGCGACCTTGCCCGACAACATCACGTCGGTGCCACGGCGGATGCCGTCGACCAGCGACTCGCGGCAACCATAGAGGTTGTCGAACTTCGACTTCGTAACGCTGTCGTTGACGTTGATGGCCGGGAACAGCAGCGTGCCCTTGTTCGCCATCTCGTAGAGGCGGTGCACACCGGTGGTGGTCTCTTCCGAGACGCCCTTGATGTTCTTGGCGATCTCGGCGAACCAGCCCTTCGGCTTCTCCTTCAGAAGCCGCTTGATCAGCGCGTAGAAGATCTCCTCTTCCTCCGAGCCGGGCATGTCGAGGAACGCAATGTCGCGCTGCTCGGCGCGGTAGCCGGCATGAACCAGCATGGTGGCGTCGCCGCCGTCGTCGAGGATCATGTTGGGCGTGCCGCCGCCGTGCCAGTCGAACAGCTTGGCGGTGTAGTCCCAGTATTCGGTGAGGGTCTCGCCCTTCACCGCGAACACCGGAATGCCGGCAGCAGCGATCGCGGCCGCGGCGTGGTCCTGGGTCGAATAGATGTTGCAGGAGACCCAGCGGATGTCGGCGCCGAGCGCGGCCAGCGTCTCGATCAAGACAGCGGTCTGGATGGTCATGTGCAGGGAGCCGGCGATACGCGCGCCCTTCAGGGGCTGCTTGGGGCCGAACTCCTCGCGTGTCGCCATCAACCCGGGCATCTCGGTTTCTGCGAGCGAGATTTCCTTGCGGCCGAAGTCGGCGAGCGAGATGTCCTTGACGATATAGTCGGTGAAGCCAGGCTTTGTCGGGGCGTTCATCGCGAGATTCCTGTTGTTAAACTCGTCATTCCGGGGCGCCTCGAAGAGGCGACCCCGGAATCTCAAAATGATGGACAAGGATTCCGGCTTTGCTCGCTCTCGCGAGCGCCCCGGAATGACGTACGCTGCTTAGACTGCGCGCTTGAGCGGCTCGACGAGATCGGTCTTCTCCCAGGAGAAGCCGCCCTCATTGTCGGGCGTGCGGCCGAAATGACCGTAGGCCGAGGTCCGCGCGTAGATCGGACGGTTGAGGTCGAGATGGGTGCGGATGCCGCGCGGGGTCAGGTCCATCGCCTGCGCCACCGCCTTCTCGAGCTTGTCCTCCGGCACCTTACCGGTGCCATGGGTGTCGATGTAGATCGACAGCGGCCGCGCCACGCCGATCGCGTAAGCGAGCTGCAGGGTGCAGCGGTCGGCGAGACCGGCGGCGACGATGTTCTTGGCCACATAGCGCGCGGCATAGGCGGCCGAGCGGTCGACCTTGGTCGGATCCTTGCCGGAGAAAGCGCCGCCGCCATGCGGGGCCGCGCCGCCATAGGTGTCGACGATGATCTTGCGGCCGGTGAGACCGGAGTCGCCATCGGGGCCGCCGATGAAGAACTTGCCGGTCGGGTTGATGTGCCAGATGGTCTTGCCGTTGATCCAATCCTTCGGCAGCGCCTCGCGCACATAGGGCTCGACGATGTCGCGAACCTGATTGGAGGAGAGATCCTCGACCAGATGCTGGTGCGAGACCACGATCTCGCGCACGCCGACCGGCTTGCCGTTCTCGTACTGCACGGTCACCTGGCTCTTGGAGTCCGGCCCCAAAACCTTCTCGCGGCCGGAGTGGCGCGCTTCGGAAATCAGCCGCAGGATCTTGTGGGCATAGAAGATCGGCGCCGGCATCAGGTCCGGCGTCTCATTGGTGGCGTAACCGAACATGATGCCCTGGTCGCCCGCCCCCTCTTCCTTCTTCTCGCCCGGCTGCAGCGCGTCGACGCCCTGCGCGATATCGGCCGACTGCGGATGCAGGAGGATCTCGATCTCGCAGTTCTTCCAGTGGAAGCCCTCCTGCTCGTAGCCGATGTCCTTGATCGCCTCGCGGACGGTGCTTTCGATCTGGTCGTTGGTTACCGACTGGGGCCCACGGGTTTCGCCGGCGATCACCACCTTGTTGGTCGTGGCAAGCGTTTCGCAGGCGGCGCGGATCTGCCACGGGTCGATGCCGGCTTTCGGCCCTTCCCGATAGAACAGATCGACGATCTCGTCCGAGATCCGGTCGCAGACCTTGTCTGGATGCCCTTCGGAGACCGACTCGCTGGTGAACAGATAAGACGCGCGCATCAAGCAAACCCCTTGTTATGTCGACTTCCGACGTTTGTGTGAGTGTGTTCCTGACATGTCAGTCCCGGCGACGCGAGATGACGTAGGATTCGTCGTAGAACCAAAGCCCATTATGTTTGCGCAGAACGTCGCGGGTGGCTTCGAGAGTTCGGCCGCTTTCCGCCAACTCCGCCAACCGGTCGTCTTCAACCTGGGCGACATACACCGCCGCGTTCCACGCTGCAAAGGCAGTCGAGGTTCCGATCGAGCCGGTGACCTCGTTAGGCAAGGCTTCCATATCATAGCGGAAGATCGAGCGGTTATCCGCGTATGCGTTAAAGTTAAGGTCGCGCCCGGCCGACCCCAGCTCGTATTTGACCGCGCGCAGTATCTCATGGCGGCTGACGGCGAAAGGATTTTCTCCGGGCCACACGGCCTGGATAATTTCCAAACCCGGATCGTCGCCATGGGAGTGAATACCGATCAGGCGACCGCCGCCGCGCAAGGCGCGCGCCAGTGGCGCAATGATGCGCTTGGCCCGGAAATTCACCGAGGATTTCGCCCGGTATGGCTGGGATGCGATGACGAGGTCGAAATTGGCCTCGGTCTTGCCGGCCCGCGGGATGATCGAATCGAGCAGGAATCTCTGGTCCTCCCGGTAGAGCACCAAAACCACCGGACGCTCATAGATGGGCATCCCGGATCGTGGGCTGACGCGGGCACGCCAATTCTGCTCGAGAAACGGGCCGAGTTCCGCGATCTGGGCCTCGAATTCGCCCGACGAGCCCCCCCGCAGCGGCACCTCGTGCCAGAGCGTGCTGGCGGCCGCCACCGGGGATTTGGGGGTCAGCCAAGGCGCCTCGTCGTAATACATGTTGGTCAGCACGAACACGGTCGAAGGGTGCTCGAACAGCCGGTCCGGCACCTTGTCGAGGGTCAGCCGGACGTCCTCCAGGCTGAGTTCCTTGCCAGCCACGTAGAACGGCATATGGGGAAAGCGGCTATGCATGGCGCGCAGCACCCGCGCCAGCACCGTGCCATCGCCGACGCCGGCGTCGAACATCCGCAGCGCCGGCGGCCGGGGATGGATGGCGGAAAGCTCCAGCGCCACCCGCTGCGCGATCACCCGCTTCTCGCCGCAGGTATGGACGAACAGCAAATACCGCTGCCGGTTCTCGAAAAAACGGAAATTCTGCCGCGGATCGCGCTTCTCCAGCGGCACCACCAGCCCCCGCGGCGGCGCCACACCGCCCGGCGTCGAGGTGGCAATGAAGGCCTGGATGCGGTCCAGCGTGTCGATGGTGATCTTTTTGCCCTCCCGCAGCCGGTGCACCAGCTTGCCGTCGTTGACCGCACGCCGGCCGAACGTGGACTCGGCCATGTCGGCCCCCCGGCAGAAGTCAGTGATCTGGCTCAGGATTTGGTCGTTCTTCATCGGGCCAAGAGAGTGGGACGGCAGTGGGCAGCGATAGAGCGTGATATCCTCTTAGCACAAGTTTCCCACTCTTTGAACCCCCTAGCCTCTCCCGCCACAGGGCGAGTGGAATGCGCAATCGCGCCGTCATTGCGAGCGAAGCGAAGCAATCCATTTCACCACTTGTCGAGGCATGGATTGCTTCGCTTCGCTCGCAATGACAGGGGAGAAAGCGGTGCTCGCAGTGACGGCAGGCGGCGGCTACCTGCCCCACACCTCTTCTGCGACTTCCACTGCAAGCCTGAGCTTCGCCCACTGTTCCTCTTCGGAAAGGACGTTGCCTTCCTCGGTCGAAGCGAAGCCGCATTGGGGCGAGAGCGCGAGTTGTTCGAGCGGCGCGAATTTGGAAGCTTCCTCCAGACGTCGCTTGATGGCGTCCCTGCTCTCGAGCTCGCCGAATTTGGAAGTAATGACGCCGACCACCACGACCTTGTTGCCCTTTGGCAAATAGCGCAGCGGCTCGAAACCGCCGGCACGGTCGGAATCATATTCGAGGAAATAGCCATCGTAGTTAGTGCCGCCGAGCAGCGTTTCCGCCACCGGCTCGTAGCCGCCGGACGAAATCCAGGTGGAGCGGAAATTGCCGCGGCAGACATGGGTCGAGATCACCATGTCGGACGGACGGTCCGCGATCGCGTAGTTGATGACGCGGGCGTAGATCTCCTGGAGGCCATCGGGATTGTCGCCGCGCTCACGCGCCTTCTGCAATTCGTCCTGCGAGCAGAGGTAGGCCCACACCGTGTCGTCGAACTGCAGATAGCGGCAGCCGGCGTCATAAAACGCCTTCACGGCCTTGCGGTAGGTCTTGCCGAGATCCTCGAAGAACGGTTCGAGGTCGGGATAGACCTCCTTCGAGATCAGCTTGCGGCCACCGCGGAAGTGCAGCACCGACGGCGCCGGGATCGTCATCTTCGCCGTGACATGAGCCTGGTCGGCGTATTTCTTCAGAAACCTGAAGTGATCGAGCATCGGGTGGTCGTCGGGGAAATCCAACTTGTCGATCACGCGTATCGCGTCATGACGCGTCTGCACACCCGCGAACTGGATGCCGGCGTCCGGATGGAACAGTTCGCAGCCGGTCAGCTTGGCGAGAAAATCGAAGTGCCACCAGGAGCGGCGGAATTCACCGTCGGTCGCGAGCTTCAGGCCAGTGGAGGCCTGGCGGTGTACGACCTTCTCGATCTCGATGTCCTCGATCTTGCGCAGATCCTCGGGCGTGATCTCGCCCTTTTCAAGCTTGGCGCGCGCCTCCTTGATCTTCGGTGGCCGCAGCAGGCTGCCGACCTCGTCGGCGCGGAAAGGAGGTTTTGTTCGTTGCATGGTTTCGACTCCCTAGGGACGGAATTAATGCGCTTTGGCGCCGGAGACCCCAAGATGCCGCTCGAGCACCGTGGGATCGGCTTTCAAGGCATCGCTTGCCGCATCGTGCACGATTGTGCCGCGTTCCAATATCACGACGCGGTCCGCGAGCCCCAGAACCTTTTGCGCGTGCTGTTCTACGATGATCGAGCAGATACCACCAGAGCGGGTGATCGTGCCGAGCGCTTTCAGCAATTCCTCAACGATGATCGGCGCCAGTCCCTCTGTCGGCTCGTCCAAGAGCAGCACCTTTGGGTTCAAGGTCAGCGCGCGGCCGATCGCCAGCATCTGCTGCTCGCCACCGGAGAGCTGGTTGCCGAAATTGCCGCGCCGCTCCTTCAGCCGGGGGAACATCTGGTAGATCCTCTCCACCGTCCATGGTCCTGGCTGGGCCACTGCGGTCATGTTCTCCTCAACCGTGAGGGAGCGAAAGATATTGCGTTCCTGCGGCACCCAGCCGACCCCAGCGCGGGCCCGCTGATCCGGACGCAGCGCCGTGATGTCCTGCCCGGCCAGCGCAATGCGGCCGCCGAAACGGCGGGTGACGCCGACGATGGAATTGATCAGCGTGGTCTTGCCTGTGCCGTTGCGCCCGAGCAGCGCCAGCACCTGGCCTTCGGGGAGCGACAGCGTCATGCCCGGCAGCACCACCGCCTCGCCATAGCCAGCACGGAGGCCCTCGATCGCGAGCAGCTCAGGCATCGGCCGCCTCGCCGAGATAGACCGCCTTCACTTGCGGGTCGCGCGCCACGGCATCCGGCGGACCTTCGGTCAATAGCGCACCGTTGACCAGTACCGAAATGCGGTCGGCGAAGGAGAATACGAGATCCATGTCGTGCTCGATCAGGAGCACCGTTACCTCGCGCGGCAGCGCGGCGACAGCGGTCAGAATGTCGTGGCGCTCGATTTCGGGTACGCCGGCGGCCGGCTCGTCGAGCAGCAGCACGCGGGGTCTGGTGGCAATCGCGACCGCGATCTCGAGCAGGCGCTGCTTGCCATAGGGCAAAGTGACGGTGGGCTCGTTCATGACGTCGAGCAAATGAAACCGCGCCAGGATCTCGGCGATCTCGGCATTGACGTCTACCCGCGTCCCCATCCGCCGCCACCAGTCGCCGCCGCGTCCCATCCGTTCGGAGACCGCGAGCCCGATGGTCTCCAGTGGGGTGAGATCGGGATAGAGCTGGTTGATCTGGAACGTACGCGACAAGCCACGCAGCACGCGCTTGTGCACCGGCAGGTTGGTGATGTCGTTGCCTTCGAGCAGGATGCGGCCGGCATTGGGCCGCAGGACCCCGGTGAGCAGGTTGATCACCGTGGTCTTGCCGGCCCCGTTCGGCCCGATCAAAGCGTGGCGGGCGCCCTGCTCGATACGAAGCGAAAGGTCGCGCGTGACGCGCAAGCCGCCGAAGGTTTTTTCCAGTCCCCTGGTTTCCAGCGCGATCATCATGACGGATCGCTTTCGGGAACCACGACAACGGCCCGGCGACCGGTAAATTGCCGGATGATGAGGTTGGGCAGCCAAAGCGCCCAGCGATGGATGCGGGCGCGGCCGACCAGAACGATCACGACCAGCACCAGCCCGATCCAGAACAGCCAGTATTGCGGCGTAATGGTCGAAAACAGCTCCTGCAGCATCTTGAACACGACGGCGCCGATCAGCCCGCCATAGAGATAGCCGGTGCCGCCGATGACCAGCATCAGCATCAAATCCGCCGAACGCTCGAACGAGAACACGTCGAGCGAAGCCAGCGCCGTGGTCTGCGTGAACAGCGCGCCGGCGACGCCGGCATAGAACGCCGATACCGTGTAGATCGCCACCAATCGGCGATTGACGGGAATGCCGATCGCGGCGGCGCGCAGCGGATTGTTCCTGATCGCGCGCAGCGACAGCCCGAACGGCGAATGCACGATCCGCCGCGCCAGCACGAACAGGAGGAACAGCACGATCAGCGAGTAGAAGAAGCCGGTCTGGCCGAAGATGTCGAACGCGAAGCGGCCGAGGATCGGCTGCATCTCGATGCCCTGCAATCCGTCGGTACCGCCGGTGATATCGGAGAAGCGTTCGGCGAGCGCCTCCAAGAGCAGCGCGATGCCGAGCGTGACCATCAAGCGCGTCAGATCGACGCCGCGGATGACAAGAAAGCTCGTGAAGAAGCCGAGCACCATGGCAGCAAGGCCTGCGACCACGAGCGCGACTACCGGCTCGCTGATGATACCGTGCAGCGCCAGCAGCCCCGCGGAATAGGCGCCGACGCCGAAGAATGCGGCATGCCCGAGCGAGACGATGCCAGCATAGCCAAGGATCAGGTCGAGCGACAGCGCGAACAAAGCGAGCCGCACGATCTCGGTCATGATCAGGTAGCGGGATGGAAACAGGAAGCCGCAGGCGACGACCACGATCCAGAATGCAATCTCGCCCGGCCGCCAGCGGGCGCCGGCAACCACATGCGTGGAAACGTCGGGAAGCGTGCTCATCGCACCCCTCAGCGCGCGGCCGTGCGGCCGAACAGGCCGTTCGGACGCCAGATCAGGATCACGATCATGATCGTGTAGATCACGAAGGGTCCCATCTTCGGGACATAATACTTGCCGGCAACATCGCCGATGCCGAGCAAGAGCGAAGCCAGGAATGGGCCGGTGATCGAGGAGGAGCCGCCCACCGTCACCACGATCAGAAAGTAGATCATGAATTTGAGCGGGAAATAAGGATCAAGGCCGAGGATCTCCGCGCTCAACGCGCCGCCGAGCCCGGCCAGCCCGCAACCGAAGGCGAAGGTGAAAGCGAAGACCTGCGGCACATTGATGCCGAGCCCGATCGCGGCACGGGGATCATCGACCGCCGCGCGCAGGCGGCTGCCGAAGCGCGTCCGCGCCAGGATCAATTGCAGCGCGACCGTGAGCAAACCGCAGATCACGATGATCATCAGCCGGTAGCGACCGATGCCGACCCCGAAGACATCGAACTGCCCCTCAAGGGCCGCCGGCAATTTGATGAAGACCCGCGACGAGCCCATGGTGTAGTCGACCGCCGCGATCGACATGAAAACGAGGCCGATGGAGAACAGCACCTGGTCGAGATGGCTGCGCGCGTAGAGATGACGGTAGAGCGTTCGCTCAAGGACCACGCCAATCGCGGCACTGCCGACGAAGGCGAGCGGCAGCGCCGCAAAGAACGGCCAGCCGGAATTATTCACCAGCACCGCGCAGATGTAGCCGCCGGCCATCGCGAAGGCGCCGTGCGCGAGATTGACAAAATTCATCAGTCCGAGCGTCACCGCGAGCCCGCAGGCGAGCACGAACAGCAGCATGCCGTAGGCAACGCCGTCGAACAGGATGGTGAAGAGCGAGGTCATTTCATCCCCGATCAGCCAATATTGAAGAGTGGCCCACGTCTAGCGACCGCGTCATGGCCGGGCCTGTCCCGGCCATCCGCGTCTTTCTCGCTGCAGAGAACAGCGTGGATGCCCGGGACAAGCCCGGGCATGACGTGGAGAGAACGCGGCGCGCACCCGATAATGACGAGCGCGGAGTCACTTCTTGGTCTTGCCGGGGTCCTTCACGGCTTCGAAGGTCGCGAATTCGACGTTGTAGAGTTCGCCGTCAACCTTCTCGACCTTGCGGATATAGATGTTCTGCACTATGTCGCGCGTCTCAGGGTCGATCGAGATCGGCCCCCGCGGGCTCTCCCATTTCATCCCCTTCATCGCCGCGATCAGCTTGTCGCCGGTCACGTCGCCGCCGGTCTTCTTCAGGGCTTCGTAGATAAGATGGATGCCATCATAGCCGCCCACCGCCATGAAGCCGGGCCGGTTGTTGAACGCCTTCTTGTAGGCGGCCACGAATTCCTTGTTGGTCTGCGAGGGATGTGCGGCGGAATAGAGATGCGCGGTGACCGCGCCGAGCGCGGCATCGCCCATATTATTGAGGAGATCGTCGTCCATGACGTCACCTGGGCCGATCACCCTGATGCCGCTCTTGTCCAGCCCGCGCTCGGCATATTGCTTCATGAAGTTGCCGCCCTGACCGGCCGGCACGAACACGAACACGGCGTGCGGCCTGGAATCCTTCATCCGTTGCAGGAATGGCGCGAAGTCGGGATTAGCGAGCGGCACCTTGACCTCTTCGACGATCTCGCCGCCGCCGGCCACGAAATGCTCCTTGAAGGAAGCGAGCGCGTCGTTGCCGGGCGCGTAATCCGAGGTCAGCGTGGCCACCTTCTTGATGCCGTTCTTGACCGCCCAATCGCCGATGATGGTGGAAGACTGCGGCAGCGTGAAGCTGGTGCGGACGATATAGGGCGAGCGCTCGGTAATGATCGAGGTGCCGGCCGCCATCACGATTTCCGGAACTTTCGCCTGGGTCGCCAGGGGCGCCGCGGCGAGGGCGGCCGGGGTGACGCCGAAACCGGCAATGATGTTGACCTTCTCGTTGACAATCAGCTCCTGGGCGATCCGCTTGGTGTTGTCGGGAACCGCGGCATCGTCCCTCAGGATGATTTCGATCTTCTTGCCGGCGACCGTGTCCCCCTTCTGCTGCATGTAGAGCTTGATTGCGTTGTCGATCTGTTTGCCGGTCGAGGCTTGCCCGCCGGTCATCGGCACGATCAGGCCGACCTTGACCGTTTCCTCCGCCCGGACGGGCACGACGGCCGCTGCGGCGGCAATGGCGCCTGCAGCCAGCAACAATTGACGGCGAATGAACATGAACGCCTCTCCCCCTCATCATTCTTGCAGATCGAACCGAGTCCCCGGCCCTGCCTCACCATAGCCCAGATTGTTCGGCGGTGTAGCGCGGCGAATGGCGTCGTCCGGCACCGGTTTGTCAAGCCGACGTATGGATGGTACCTGCGCGCTGACCGCCAGGAGCTGCCGATAGCTTAAGGTTCAATAATACCTCCAACAAGACCTGATACGGCTATCTTACCATTTCGAAACGAGGCTCCGCTGACCCGCGCCAATGGTTCGCGTAGTTAGGTCCAAATCTTCAAACGCAAGACACCCTGCATTGCGATGCCAACTAGCGCCCGCCCTCTCGCAACCCTCTTCGCCCTCGCTCTGACAGGCTGCGCCTTGGCCGGATGCGGTACCGTCAACGAGAAGCTGTCTGCCGGCGCGGCGGACTTGATTCCGGCCTGGGCGGGCGGGCTGCCCGCCGACGCCCCACCCCGGCCGGGGACCGCCAAATACGACGAATTCATGCGCGAGCGAGAACGCAAGCGGATGATGCCTGCGGCTGAGCGAGGCGACGAAAATAAGCCGGCACCGACCTCGCAGGACACCGCTCATTGAGGACTGACGAGCGCAACTGCGCTCAGTCGACGAACACCACGGTCTTGCGGCCGTTGGGGATCACGCGATCCTCGAGATGGTAGCGGATCGCGCGGGCCAGCACCCGGCGCTCGATATCCCGGCCCTTGCGGACGAGATCGTCGGGCGTATCGCGGTGGCTGATGCGCTCGACGTCCTGGTCGATGATCGGCCCTTCGTCGAGGTCACCGGTGACGTAGTGCGCGGTGGCGCCGATCAGTTTGACGCCGCGCTCATGGGCCTGGTGGTAGGGGCGCGCGCCCTTGAAGCCCGGCAAGAACGAATGGTGGATATTGATGCAGCGGCCGGCGAGCTTGGCCGACAGCTCGTCCGACAGGATCTGCATGTAGCGCGCGAGCACGACCAAGTCGGTATTCGTGTCCTCGGCGAGCTTCCAGACCGCGGCTTCCTGTTCGCGTTTGGTTTCCCTGGTCACGGGCAGGTAGTGGAACGGGATATCACCGAAATCGAGGTGGCTGTAGGTCTCGCGCGGGTGGTTGGAGACGATCGCGGTCGGGATCATCTGCAATTCGCCGGTGCGCCAGCGATAGAGGATATCGACCAGGCAGTGATCGGATTTGGAGACCAGCAGCATCACACGACGGCGCGCCGCACGGTCGCGCATCTGCCAAACCATGCCGAAACGCTCGGCGATTGCGGCAAAGCCGGTCTGCAGCGCCGACAATTCGACCGCGAGGTCGGCGGCAGTGAAGACCACCCGCATGAAGAATTTCTTGGTTTCGATATCGTCGAACTGTTGGGCGTCCAGGATGTTCTGACCATTATGCGCGAGAAAGGTCGAGACCGCCGAGACGATACCGGGACGGTCGGGGCAGGACAGAGTCAGGACAAATTGGGGGTCGGACATGGCGATGGATCGAGACTTGGCTGATTGGGGTTTGGCCGATGAGGGCTTGATTGATTAAGGCTTGGGCAGCCGCAGGAACCGCGGATTTGCGGATCCCTGCTGTACCACCGCCGTCGCCCTTGCGCCAATCCCGCAGCAGGGGCCAAATTAAACTCTACGAGAGGCACATCATGGCTGACCGGCTGAACGGCTACCGCATCCTGATCCTGGAGACACGCGAGGAGGCGCAATTCTCCCGGCTGCTCACCGAACAGGGAGCCGACGTGCTGCAATGTCCGATGTTCGCGATCCACGATGCGCCGGATCCGGCGCCGATCGAAGCCTGGATCAGGCGCTGTATCGAAAAGCCATTCGACGATCTGGTGCTGATGACCGGCGAGGGCCTGCGGCGCTTGATGAAGGTCGTGCGCCGCGTCGGCGTCGAGCAGGAATTCATTGCAGCGCTGAGCAAGGCCCGCAAGTTCGCCCGTGGCCCAAAGCCCGGCCGTGCGTTGCGCGAAATCGGGCTCGAGCCGCAGGTGACGACGGAGAAACCGACCTCGGAGGGCGTCATCGAGATGCTGTCCCGGATCGATCTGAAGGGCCATCGCCTCGGCCTCCAGCTCTATCCGGACAAGGATCACAGCGCATTGATCGGCGCGATCAAAGCCCAGGGTGCGGAGGTCGATACCGTGCTGCCCTATGTCTACGATCCCAAGGCTGCCGACGCCAACATCGTCGCCGCCATCGACGAGATGGCGGAGGGCCGGATCGATGCGATCGCGTTGACCAATCTCGGCCAGGTGCGCCGGCTGTTCGAAGCCGCGCGGGCGCGCGGCTCTGAGGACAGGTTGCGTCAGGGCCTAGACCGAACCTCGATCGCCTCGGTGGGGCCGGCGGTCTCGGGCGAACTCGCCTCGCACGGCCTGCGCACCGACATCGCGCCGGCGAACGACGCCTACTTCATGAAGCCGCTGATCTCGGCGATGGCGGTGGCACTCGCAAAACATCCGCCGCGAGTGGGGACGAGGTAACCACGCCGTCATTGCGAGGAGCAAAGCGACGAAGCAATCCATGCCTCCGCACGTGGAGAGATGGATTGCTTCGCGGAGCCTGTCATCGGGCGCGCGTTCGCGCGACCCGTTGGCTCGCAATGACGGGCTGAGAGGCTGGGCGCTATTCCGCCGCCTGCAGGGTCTCGCTCAGATATGCCCGATAGGCGAGCCTGATGCCGTCTTCCAGCGATGTCCTTGCTTGCCAGCCAAGCGCGGCCAGCCGGCTGACGTCGAGCAATTTGCGCGGCGTGCCGTCGGGCCGCGAGGTGTCATAGCTGATCTCGCCGTCATAGCCGACCGTCGCGGCGACGACGCGGGCGAATTCCGCGATCGTGATGTCCTTGCCGGTGCCGATATTGACCAAGCCGCTGTCGGAATAGACCTTCATCAGGTGGATGCAGGCGTCGGCGAGATCGTCGACATAGAGGAATTCGCGCCGCGGCGTGCCGGTGCCCCAGACCGCAACACTCTTCGCCCCGGACGCTTTCGCCTCATGGAAACGGCGGATCAAGGCCGCGACGACGTGGCTGTATTCGGGGTGATAATTATCACCGCGACCATAAAGATTGGTGGGCATCACGCTGATGAAATCCGCGCCGTACTGGCTGCGATAGGTTTCCGCCATCTTAATGCCCGCGATCTTGGCAATCGCATAGGGCTCATTGGTCGGCTCCAGCGGCCCCGTCAGCATCGAGTCCTCGCGCAGCGGCTGTGGCGCCAAGCGAGGATAGATGCAGGAGGAGCCGAAGAACATCAGCTTCTCGGTTCCGTTAACGTGAGCCGCGTGGATCACGTTGGTTGCGATCGCCAGATTGTCGTAGAGGAACTCGGCGCGCAGCAGGTCGTTGGCGGCGATGCCACCGACTTTCGCCGCCGCCAGGAACACCACCTGCGGCCGCATGGCGGCAAACCACCGGTTGACCGCCGCCTGGTCGCGCAGATCGACTTCGCCGCGCGGCACCGTCAGAACCTCGACATCCTCCTGTGCAAGCCGTCGCACCAGCGACGAGCCGACCATGCCACGATGGCCGGCGACAAAGACCGTCTTGCCTTTCAGCTCAAACGGCGTGCTTGCCATTGGCGGCCTCCTGCCTGGCCTCGGCGAGGTCGCTCGCGACCATCTCCTTCACGAGCTGGGCAAAGCCGGTCTTCGGCTTCCAGCCGAGCTTTGCGCGCGCCTTGCTGGCGTCGCCGATCAAGAGGTCGACCTCGGTCGGCCGGAAATAAGTCGGGTCGATACGGACCACGGTCTTGCCGGATTTTGTATCGACCCCGACCTCGTCAACGCCCTTCCCGCGCCACTCGATTCCGCGGCCGACTTCGGCAAACGCAAGTTCCACGAATTCGCGCACCGAGCGCGTCTCGCCAGTCGCCAGCACGAAATCGTCAGGAGCATCCGCCTGCAGGATCCTGTGCATACCCTCGACATAATCCCGCGCATGACCCCAGTCGCGCTTGGCCTCGAGATTGCCGAGATAGAGCGTGTCCTCGAGCCCGACCTCGATGCGGGCGACGCCGCGGGTGATCTTGCGGGTAACGAAGGTCTCGCCGCGAATCGGGCTCTCATGGTTGAACAGGATGCCGTTCGAAGCGTACATGCCGTAGGCTTCGCGGTAGTTCACCGTAATCCAGTAGCCGTAAAGCTTCGCCACGCCATAAGGCGAACGCGGATAGAACGGCGTGGTTTCCCGCTGCGGCACTTCCTGAACCAGGCCGTAAAGCTCCGATGTCGAGGCCTGATAGAACCGCGTCTCCTTCTCCATGTTGAGGATCCGGATCGCCTCCAAGAGGCGCAGCACGCCGATGGCATCGGCATTCGCCGTATATTCCGGGCTTTCGAAACTGACCCCGACATGGCTTTGCGCGGCGAGGTTATAGATCTCGGTCGGCCTGATCTGCTGCATCAGCCGGATCAGGTTGGTCGAGTCCGTCATATCGCCATAGTGCAGCAGGAACGGCACGTTGCCGACATGGGGATCCTGGTAGAGATGATCGACGCGCGCCGTATTGAACGACGACGAGCGACGCTTGATGCCATGGACGGTGTAGCCAAGGCCGAGCAGATATTCAGCGAGGTAAGCGCCGTCCTGACCGGTGGCGCCCGTGATCAGCGCGACACGTCGCTTGGAGTCCTGAACCGGCATGTCCTCTCCGAGGGCGCGGAACTGCGCCAGGTTGCGAATGGACCGGTCTGTAGCATCCGGCCTCCGCGAAGTCTAATGCCATAACCCCGTTTGGATTCAGGACGTTAGGCGCGAGCTTTCGGTCAAGCACTGCGCCGGGCCAGCCGGCTGGACTATTCGCCGTAGTGGCGGAGACGTTCGAGGTCGACGATGGTCACGCCGCCATATTCCAGCCGCAGGAGCCCCTCCTTCTCCAGCCGCTGCAGGCACTGGTTCGCATTCTGCCGCGAGATGCCGGAAAGCGCTCCGATTTCCTCCTGTGTGATCTCGAGGTGGCGCGACAGCTCGGGGTAGAGAATTGGATTGAACAGGGAGGCGATGGAACGCGCCAGTCGCGCGGTCGCATCCAGGGTACGGCCATATTCCAGCAGCGCAATGAACTGGCCAAGCCGTTCGTTGAGCTGCGCCACCAGGAAACGGTTGAACGCCACGCTGTTCTCGAACAGCCAGACGAAGGTCTTGCGGTCCATCATGGCCAGCCGCGTGTCGCGCAGCGCCACCACATCGTAACGCCGCGCTTCGTTCTTCAGCACCGACCCCTCGCCGAACCAGGCGCCGGCGGTCAATCCGGCGAAGCTTGCGGCCTTGCCGCCGCGGGAGACGATGCCCATCCGCGCCAGCCCCGTCACCACGCCGGTCCAATAGTCAAAACGGTCGCCGCGCATGAAGATGAATTCATTGGTGCCATAGGATTTCTCGGTGATGCCGCTGCGCGCGACCTCGATCTCGCGGTCATCCAGCTCACGCGACCAGGCCGCGATGCGCTTCAGGTAATCGGCAGCAATCATGATCCCGTTGACTGTCGTCCGTCTCGTTATGTTGCGTCGCAACAATACACAGGCCGAACGAAATTTGGCGGCCAATTGTCGGGCACAAGACATTTCACCGTATCGCTTTGCCCTATGGAGGGCTACCGGCGCAATGTCATCTGCACGACGCGCGTGGAAGTGCGGACGGGGCAAAGTGCCGGCTGCGGCGTTACCGCGCATGAACGGTGGGGTCCGCAGTGGAACGAGGCACCATTAGTCGGATGGCTTAGCCGGAACGGCCGATGTAAGATTATCGCTGTCTTTGCAACAAGAGACACAGAGCGCGTGAAGCGCCGCTTCTGGAGGGAATAGGTGGATTACACGTTGGAGGTGCGCGGGGTGTCGCTGCGCTTTGGTGGCGTCCGTGCGCTGACCGAAGTGAGCTTTGGCATCAAGCCCGGCGAATTGTTCTCCATCATCGGCCCCAACGGCGCCGGCAAGACCTCGATCGTCAACTGCATTTCCGGCCGCTACAAGCCGACCGAAGGTCAGCTTTTCTATCGCGGCAAGGATATCACGGGTCTCAATCCGAACGCCCGGCCCTCGCTCGGCATCGGCCGCACCTTCCAGAATCTCGCGCTGTTTCATCACATGAGCGTGCTCGACAACATCATGGTCGGCCGCCATCACCTGCTGAAGAACAATTTCATCACTGGATCGCTGTACTGGCTGACCGGCGCGCGGGGCGAGGAACTCGATCATCGCCGCAAGGTCGAGGAGATCATCGATTTCCTCGACCTGCAATCGGTGCGCAAGGCGACCGCCGGCACGCTTCCCTACGGCCTGCGCAAGCGCGTGGAGCTTGCCCGCGCGATGGCGCTCGAGCCGCAATTGATCCTGCTGGACGAGCCGATGGCCGGCATGAACTTCGAAGAGAAGGAGGACATGACGCGCTACATCGTCGATCTCAACGAAGAGTTCGGCATGACCGTCGTGATGATCGAGCACGACATGGGCGTGGTGATGGACATCTCCCACCGCGTCATGGTGCTCGATTTCGGCCGCAAGATCGCCGAGGGCGATCCTGCGACCGTGCTCGCCGATCCCCATGTCAAGCGCGCCTATCTCGGCGAAGAGGATGAGGCGTTGGTCGATCCTGATCACGTGCCGCTAGCGCGGGAGAGCGTGGCATGATGGACTATGCCGGACGCGCCGCGCAGGCCGACACCTTCCCGAAGATATTACGGCTGAATGCAAGGGAGCATGGCCGCGAGATTGCGCTGCGCGAGAAGGATCTCGGCCTGTGGCGCGAATTCACCTGGGACGATTACCAGGCCCGCGTGCGCGATTTCGCGCTCGGCATGATCGAACTGGGGCTGGGCCACGGCGACGTGATCGGCATCATCGGCGACAACCGTCCGGACTGGGTGGCCGCGGAGATCGCCACCCACGCGATCGGCGGCATGAGCCTTGGACTTTACCGCGACGTGCTCGATGAGGAAGCGGCCTACCTCCTGAACTATGGCGAGGCGAAGCTGGTGTTCGCCGAGGACGAGGAGCAAGTCGACAAGCTGCTGGGGCTGGCCGACCGCGCGCCGCACTTGAAGCACATCATCTATTCCGATCCGCGCGGCATGCGGAAATATGACGACCCGCGCCTGATGGAAGCGAGCAAGCTTGCCGGCTTCGGCCGCGAGCGCGCCGCGTCCGAGCCGGGCCTCTATGATGCGCTGGTCGATGCCACTGGCGGCGAGGATGTCGCGATCCTCTGCACGACATCCGGCACGACGGCCAATCCGAAGCTGGCGATGCTTGCGGCCGGCCGCGTGCTCAAGCACTGCGCGACCTATCTCTCCTTCGATCCGAAGGGACCGGACGATGAGTATGTGTCGGTGCTGCCGCTGCCCTGGATCATGGAGCAGGTCTACGCGCTCGGCAAAGGTCTGCTCTGCCGGATGAAGGTCAACTTCGTCGAAGAGCCCGACACCATGATGCACGATTTCCGCGAAATCGCGCCGACCTTCGTGCTGTTCGCGCCTCGGGTATGGGAGGCGATCGCGGCAGACGTGCGCGCCGACGTGATGGATTCGTCGCCGTTGAAGCAAAGGCTCTACGAGCTCGGTATGAAGACGGGACTTGCCGCGCTCGAGCAGGGCAAGCGCTCGGTGGTCGCCGACCAGCTTCTATTCCGCGCGCTCCGCGACCGGCTCGGGTTCACGCGGCTGCGTTCGGCAGCCACCGGCGGCGCCGCGCTCGGCCCCGACACCTTCAAATTCTTCCGGGCAATGGGCGTGCCGCTGCGTACGCTCTATGGCCAGACCGAATTGCTCGGCGCCTATACGCTGCATCCGCCCGGCGCAGTCGATCCCGATACCACGGGCATCGCGATGGCCGAGACGATCGAGATCCGGGTCGACAATCCCGATGTCAACGGCGTCGGCGAGATCGTGGTGCGCCACCCCAACATGTTCTTAGGGTATTACAAGAACCCGGAGGCATCTGTGGCGGACATCCAGGATGGCTGGATGCGCTCCGGTGATGCCGGCTATTTCAACGATAACAACCAGCTCGTGGTGATCGACCGTATCAAGGATCTCGCCGAGACCTCGCGCGGCGATCGCTTCTCGCCACAATATATCGAAAACAAGCTGAAGTTCTCGCCCTATATCGCGGAAGCGGTGGTGCTCGGCGCCGGCCGCGACGCGCTCGCCTCCATGATCTGTATCCGCTACTCCATCATCTCGAAATGGGCGGAGAAGAGCCGGATCTCGTTCACGACCTATAGCGACCTCTCCTCGCGTCCCGAGGTCTATGCGCTGTTGCGGAAGGAAGTCGAGACCGTCAACGCCTCGCTGCCGCCGGCCCAACGGATTTCCCGCTTCCTGCTGCTCTACAAGGAACTCGACGCCGACGACGGCGAACTGACTCGCACCCGAAAAGTGCGCCGTGGCGTCATCAACGAGAAATACGCCGACATCATCGACGCGATCTATCGCGGCGACGCGAACATTCCGGTCGATACCGTGATCCGCTTCCAGGATGGCACGACCCAGCGCGTGCGGACCACGCTGAAGGTGGTGGATCTCGCATCTGCGATGACCGCGGAGGCTGCGGAATGACTCGTTCACTTATCGCCACATATTCGATCGTCATGCGCGGGCTCGACCCGCGCATCCATCATCTTGGAAAGCGTCTCTTTGAGCGATGGATTGCCGGGTCAAGCCCGGCAATGACGAGTCTGGCATTCACATGAACACCCAATTCCTGCTCCAGCTCCTGATCAACGGCCTCGTGGTCGGCACGCTCTACGGCGTGGTCGCGATGTCGTTCGTGCTGATCTACAAGGCGACGCAGGTCGTGAACTTCGCGCAAGGCGAACTGCTATTGATCGGCGCCTGGGTGTGCTGGGCACTGCTCGCCAAATACCAAGTGCCGTTCTGGCTGGGTATGCCGCTCACGCTGGTGTTCATGTTCATCTTCGGCATCGCGATCCAGATCGTGATCCTGCGGCCAATGATCGGCGAGCCAATCATCTCCGTCATCATGGTGACGATCGGGCTCTCCACGGTGTTCCAGGCCGCGCTGAAATGGATGTTCGGCGTCAATCCGCAGCCGTTCCCGCGTGTGTTCCAGAGCCAATCTGTCCACCTGCTCGGCCTCCAGATCCAGACCGTCTACGTGATGAGTCTCGTGGTTTCCATCGCGATGATGATCGGCATGGCCTGGTTCTTCCGCGCCTCCAAATACGGCCTGGCGATGCGGGCCACCGCCTACAACCAGCAGGTCGCGCAGTCGCTCGGCATTTCCGTGAAAAGCGTGTTCGCGATGGCCTGGGCGATCTCGGCGACCGTATCGGCGGTCGCGGGCGTCGTCGTGGCCGTCGTCAACGGCGTCTCTTCCGGCCTCTCCGCCTACGGCATCAAGGTATTTCCGGCGGCGATCCTCGGCGGGCTCGATTCGGTCGGCGGCGCAGTGCTCGGCGGCATCATCATCGGGCTGCTCGAAAATGTCGCGCAATATGTCGACAGCCAGTACCTGCACTGGGGTAATCTCTACGAGATCGCGCCGTTCTACGTCTTGATCATCATCCTCATGATCAAGCCCTACGGCCTGTTCGGCACCAAAGACATTGAGCGGGTCTGACCATGGCGACGCGTTCCCTAATCCCCTCCGGCGACTTCCGCACCACCTATGCGGCCGACACCACGATCTTTCCGACCATCACCAGCCGCAATTTCGCGATCGCCGGCATCGTGCTGGCTTGCCTTGCGCCTTATGTCTTCTCGAACTACTGGCTCAGCATCTCGATCCAGATCGGCATCTTCGCGATCGCGGCGCTCGGCCTCAACGTGCTGGTCGGCTTCACCGGGCAGATCTCGATCGGCCACGCAGCATTCTTCCTGCTTGGCGCGTTCACTTCAGCCTATATCTCGAACAACGCGCCGATCCCGGTGTTCTTCGCCATCCCACTTGCGGGTCTCGTCACCGCGCTGGTCGGCCTGATCTTCGGCGTGCCGGCGGCACGGCTCAAGGGACTTTATCTCGCCATCGCCACGCTTGCCGCACAATATATCCTGCTCGATTTCTTCTCCCGCGCCGAATGGTTCTCCGGCGGCTCGGTGCCGGCGAGCGCCGAGCCATTTTCGATGTTCGGCTACACACTGCGCGGCGACCGCCAGTATTTTTATGTCGTGCTGGCTTACCTCATCGTCAGCTATCTTCTGGTCACCAATCTGATGCGCACGCGCGACGGCCGCGCGCTGATCGCGATCCGCGACCATTATCTTTCCGCTGAGATCATGGGCATCAATCTCACCAAATACCGAACGCTGTCGTTCGGTATTGCCGCGTTCTTCGCTGGCATCGCCGGCGCGCTCTATGCGCACTATCAGCTTGTCGTCTCGCAGGAAGGCTTCGGCATCGAGCGCTCCGTGCTGTTCCTGGCCATGGTTATCATCGGCGGCACCGGCTCGGTGATGGGCACGCTGATGGGCACGGCCTTTGTGGTGCTGCTGCCGGAGGCAATGGAGTGGCTCAGCCTGCAATTGAAGGGGAGCGCGATCGACAGGGCGCTGGAGCTCAACAACAACATCACGTTCCTGCGCGAGATCGCGATCGGGCTGATCATCATCGCGTTCCTGATGTTCGAGCCGGACGGGCTCGCGCACCGCTGGCGGCAGATCAAGGCATATTGGAAACTTTACCCGTTCTCGCATTAAGGTCGGGCAAGAATTACAAACGTATCAACGAATAACAGGAGGAAAGACCATGACGATTAGATCCCTTTTTAGCACGGCCTCGTTGGCACTGCTGATCGGCGGCGCATCGGTGGCTGCGCAGGCCCAGATTGCGATCGGCCACCTCGCCGATTATTCCGGCGGCACCTCTGATGTCGGCACGCCCTACGGACAGGCCGTCGCCGACACCTTCGCCTGGGTCAACAAGAACGGCGGCATCGGCGGCAAGAAGCTCAATGTCGATACCAATGACTACGGCTATCAGGTGCCGCGCGCGATCGCGCTTTACAAGAAATGGTCGGCGCCCGACAGCAAGGTCGCGGCGATCATGGGCTGGGGCACCGCCGATACGGAGGCGCTGACCGGTTTCCTCGCCCAGGACAAGATCCCGGATATCTCCGGCTCCTATGCGGCAGCATTGACCGATCCGGGAGGCACCAGCGGCAAGGCCAAGCCCGCGCCCTATAATTTCTTCTATGGTCCGAGCTATTCTGACTCGCTGCGCGCCATGCTGATCTGGGCGGCGGATGATTGGAAAGCCAAGGGCAAGCCGGGCAAGCCCAAATTCGTCCATATGGGCGCCAACCACCCCTATCCGAACGCACCAAAGGCGGCCGGCGAAGCGATGGCCACCGAGCTCGGCTTCGAGGTGTTGCCGCCGCTGGTGTTCGCGCTCACCCCCGGCGACTACTCGGCGCAATGCCTCAGCCTGAAGAGCTCCGGCGCCAATTACGCCTATCTCGGCAATACGGCGGCCTCCAACATCTCCGTGCTGAAAGCCTGCAAGGCGGCCGGCGCCGACGTGCAATTCCTCGGCAACGTCTGGGGCATGGATGAGAACGCGGCCAAGACCGCCGGCGATGCCGCCGACGGCGTGATCTTCCCGCTGCGCACCGCGGTCGGCTGGGGCGGCGATGCGCCCGGCATGAAGACGGTGATGGAAATCTCCAAAATGTCGGATCCTTCCGGCAAGATCTACCGTCCCGTGCACTACATCGCCGCGGTCTGCTCCGCCCTCTACATGAAGGAGGCGATCGAATGGGCCGACAAGAACGGCGGCGCCACCGGCGAGAATGTCGCGAAAGGCTTCCACCAGAAGAAGGACTGGGTGCCATCAGGCATGGAGGGCGTCTGCAACGCCTCGACCTGGACCGAGAAGGACCATCGCCCGACCACGAAGGTCGATCTCTACCGCTCCAAGGTCACGGGCTCGACCGACGGCGATCTCAACGACCTCATGGGCAAGGGCGTGATCAAGCTCGAGAAGGTCAAAACCGTGGAGCTACCGCGCAAGCCGGAATGGCTGGGGTGGTAAACTTCATCCCCCATACGCGAGCGTCATCCCCCGCGCAGGCGGGGGATCCAGTACGCCGTGGCATCGGATCTGATCGCAGGCGTCTCTGGAATACTGGGTCACCCGCCTTCGCGGGTGACGACAGTCTGAGGTGATCCCGATATGACCCAAACCGTCGAAGCAGCTCACCCGGCACCGAGCGCGGTGCCCGCACCGCCCCTCCTCAGTGTCAACAACATCGAGGTGGTGTACGACGACGTCATCCTGGTGCTGCGAGGCCTGAGCCTCGAAGTGCCCAAGGGGTCGATCGTGGCGCTGCTGGGGGCAAACGGCGCGGGCAAATCGACCACGCTGAAGGCGATCTCGGGGCTGCTCAAGACCGAAGACGGCGAGGTGACGCGCGGCGAGATCATCTTCGACGGCGAGCGCATCAACGGCGTCGATCCCGACAAGATCGTCCGCCGCGGCATCTTTCAAGTCATGGAGGGGCGCCGCATCATCGCCGACATGACGTCGCTGGAGAATCTGCGGCTTGGCGCCTTCACCCGCAGCGACGGCGAGGTCAATGCCGACATCGACATGGTCTTCAACTATTTCCCGCGCCTGAAGGAGCGCACGGGGCTCGCCGGCTATCTCTCCGGCGGCGAACAGCAGATGCTGGCGATCGGCCGCGCGCTGATGGCGCGCCCGAAGATGATCCTGATGGACGAGCCGTCCATGGGTCTGTCGCCGCTGCTGGTCAAGGAAGTGTTCGCCATCATCAAGGAGATCAACCGCGACCTCGGCGTTACCATCCTCCTGGTCGAGCAGAATGCGCGCGCGGCGCTTTCAGTGGCGAGCCACGGCTACATCATGGAACAGGGCAAGGTGGTGCTCGACGGAACCGCCGACGAATTGCGCGACAACGAGGACGTCAAGGAATTCTACCTCGGCGGCGCCGGCGACCAGCGCAAGAGTTTCAAGAACCTCAAGAGCTTCAAGCGGCGGAAGCGGTGGCTGTGAGTGTAGCCGGGTGCCTACTGCAGCACCTGCTCCGCTTCCGTAACCGCGCAAAGAACATGATAGAACGAAGACGCAGGGATGGTGTCGACCAGCGACTTGCCGTCGCGGTCGAACTGATCGTACCAGCCGCCCGCAACAGGGTGGCTCAGATAATGCCGCTCCAGGCGCGCCAATGCAGCGCGCGCCTCGTCGGCGGCAGCCGCCTCGCCGGCTTCGGCCTGCGCGATCCAGGCCTTGGCAATCTCGCTCTGCGGCCACAGGCGCCGAGAGTGACGCCGGATACGGCCCTCGACACTACCCTCGTCGGCGAGGCAGCCGGTCGCCTCGTCGCGGTAGCGCAGCGCCGACGCCAGCAATTCGCCGCGATAGCGCCCCGTCGGACAGCCCGTGATCCGTTCAAATCCCTTCAAGAGCCAGACCCATTCGGCCAAATGTCCGGGTTCGACGCTAATAGGCGGAATTTTGGACCAGTCGTCTTCAAAATATTCGCCAAGCACCTGGGTCTGCTTGTCATAGAGATTGGCAAGGAACAGCGCGAAAAACTCGCCGGCGCGTTGCTGGAACGCCAGATCATGCGTCGCGTCGAATACGGCGATCATCGCCTCGAACAGATGCATCTGCGGATTTTGCCGCCGCGGCAGGGACGCCGGCGCCCCCTCGAGAAAGCCGCCATTCGGCGAGCGCAGGTGCCCGTCGAGATAGGCAAGCAACGCATCGATCTCCGAGCGCACCTGCGCGTCGCGATCAAGTCCATAGACCGTGGCGAGCGCGAGCAGCACGAAGGCGTGGTCGTAGGCGTCGCGCCGCGCGTCCAGCACCCCACCGTCGGCCGTCAACCTGTGGACAAAGCCCGGGCGGCCGTCCGGCGCCTTCGCCTTCGTCAACAGGTGATCGAGCCCCTTCAGGGCGATCTCGCGGCCTTCGGCGTACCAGCCCATCTGCGCGGCTTTGGCGTAGCAGTAGATCTGCCGGGCCTGGACGAATATGCGCCGCGGCGCCAGCCGATCGGCGCGGCCGTCGGGGTCGAGCCGGTCGACGAAGCCGCCTGCCGCACCGTCCCAGCCTTCCGTGCACCACAACGGCAGGCAGTGCTCGATGACGCGACGCTTCAGCCTGCCGACGACGTCGGCATCGGAAGGGCCGCTCGCCGCGGCGGTCTGCATGTCTGCCATTGCACTTCCCGGAGCATCGCCAGTTCGGCGGGAAGCCGTCTGATAGCACGTCGAAAGCGGAGCGCAATTGGCGCGAACCCGTGAGGATCACCCATGACCGATCACTATGACGACCGCGAAACCCGCGATCCCGCCCAGCGCGAGGCGGAACTGTTCGCCCGCCTGCCGGAGGTCCTGCGGCGGGCCATGGCGGCTCCGGCCTATGCCGACCGCCTCAAAGACGTCGATCCTGCCACCATCACCAGCCGCGCCGCGCTGGCGCGCCTGCCGGTGCTGCGGAAGTCGGAACTCCCGGCCCTGCACAGGGCCGCCCCGCCCTTCGGCGGTTTCGTTGCCGGGCCGCCTGGATCGTTTGCGCGCCTGTTTACGTCGCCCGGACCGATCTTCGAGCCCGAGGCCGCCCAGGGCGACGCCTGGCGCGGGGCGCGGGCGCTGTTCGCGGCAGGCTTTCGTCCGGGCGACGTGGTGCTCAACACCTTCAGCTATCACCTCACCCCGGGCGGCTTCATCTTCGATACCTCCGCCCGGGCGCTCGGCTGCGCCGTGATCCCCGCGGGCCCCGGGAATACCGAGCAGCAATTCGAGCTGATCGAGGCCTACCGGCCGATCGGCTACAGTGGCACGCCCGATTTCCTGAAGATCCTGCTCGACGCAGCCGCGAGTGCCAGACGCGATGTGTCCTCGATCAAGCGGGCGCTGGTGTCGGGGGCGGCTTTTCCGAAGTCGCTGCAGGAGGAGATCAAGTCACGCGGCATCGAGGCCTATCAGGCATTCGGTACCGCCGATCTGGGCATGGTCGCGTTCGAGACCGAGGCCCGCGACGGCATGGTGGTTAACGAGGAGCTGATCCTCGAGATCGTCAGGCCCGGCACCGGCGACCCCGTCGCGGAGGGTGACGTCGGCGAGATCGTGGTCACCTCCCTCGACCCGCACCACCCCTGGATCCGCCTCGCACTGGGCGATCTTACCGCGGAGCTGCCCGGTGCAAGCCCGTGCGGGCGCACCAACATGCGGATCAAGGGCTGGATGGGGCGCGCCGACCAAACGACCAAAGTCAAAGGCATGTTCGTGCGACCCGAACAGATCGCCGAGATCGGCAAGCGTCATCCGGAGCTCGGGCGGCTGCGCCTGGTCGTGACACGTTCCGGCGAGACCGACGTGATGACGCTGAAGGCAGAAGCAGTCGCGGCAAGTGCCGCCTTTCAGAGCGAGCTCGCAGCGACTCTGCGGACCGTGACCAAGCTCGGCGGCAATGTCGAACTGGTCGGCGCCGGCGCGCTGCCGAACGATGGCAAGGTGATATCGGACGAACGGAGCGCCTAACCTCGGTCTCAGCGAACCTCCAGCGACACCAGCCGCTTGCCCCAAACGGGAATTAACAGGGCAAAACGCGCAAATCGCACGTCTTCATGTGCCTTGTGATTGCAAGAAATCCCCGTTCTTCGGGGACTTCTCGCACATCTTCCCGTACGAAATTTGACGGGAATTACCGCCAGCGCAAACGGGATGGTTAACGCAAAGCTCGGGATGGGCCTACATCATGCTGCATTTCTGCAGCCCCAAATATGTTTGACGGCTGTAATTTTATCTCCTACATGAGCGCTAGCGAACCGGCCTCCCGAAACAAGACGGGATTTGGCGGCGAAGCTCAGAAACCCAGAAAGCAACTGATGACGATTGGACGCGGATAACCGCGCCTCGGCGTGCTGTGGGTCTCTGCAATTTCAGAACACCCTCTTCGCTCCGGGTCGCAAGGAGCGAGGAAATGAGTAAGGACGATACAGCAGGCGAAGCTGGCTCGGCTCACGGCTATGAGGTGGGCTACGGCAAACCGCCCAAAGCCACCCGGTTCGGGGTACGCCCACAGCCCCTGCGCGCAAAAAGACCTCCGACGTCCGATAGGCCGGGCTCCGATCTTGATCTCGCGGCCCTGCTCGATCGGCCAATCGTGGCCAACATCAACGGTAGAAGGACTAAACTTCACCTGCATGAAGCCATGCTGCATGGCCTGTTTCGCCGTGCCGTGGCCGGCGAAATCCGCGCGATGAAGCTCTTCCTGCAAGAATGCAAACGGGCCAAATTGCTGGAGCCGCCCCCTCAGCAGCCGAGCAGCGGCGTTATCCAAATTCCAAGCGGCGTGCCGATTGAACTTGGATCCCGCCTTGTCCGCCTGGTGGGCCTGCCGCCGTGGGACGAAGAGACTTTCAGCCGCTTCAAGGTCGAATATGAACGCGACGTCGCTCATCTGAAGGAATTGAAAGAGCAAGCAAAGGCGATGTACCGTGAGCAAAACCGATAACGGCGCCTCGGCCGAGGGGCGCGTTCCGCCGCCAACCAAAATGCGATTCCGCAAAGGACGATCAGGCAACCCGCGCGGCCGGCCCAAAGGCGCGGTTAGCCTCGAGCGATTGACCCGCGATTTCGCGTTGAAGACGCAGACCGTCTCGGTCTCGGGCAAACCGGAACGGATGAATCGACTTCAAATCGCAATCCTCAAGCTGAAGGCTTTGGCTGCGACCGGACAGCCTGGGGCGGTCGCCTTGCTCGACCAATTGCGCGGCACCATAACGGCGAAAGAACCCGAGCATAACGGCGGCTTCCTGGTTGTGCCAGCGACGGCCGCAAGCGTAGAGGAATTCGTCGCCGAGATGGTCGAGCGGGACAAGGATAAGGTCGAGCCCGGCACGGAGGTTAACGTCGAGAGCGAGGAATACCTCAAAGCGGTCCGAGGCGAGCCCTCGCCTCTTGGCGAGGCGATGAGGGCGTTTGAACGCAAATATAGCGGAAGATAGTACCGATCCGGGAGGAAGCGATGTCTGACCAACCAACGCTCTTCGACCTCTTTGAGGAAAAAAGCCTGCACAATTGCCGGCGCATGCTTGATAACGGCGATGCTCCAACACGCGGACAGCTCGCCGACATCTTGGAAGCCAACGCGGATCAGCCGTTGCCTGGCTGGTTTCTTGCGCTGCTCGTCGAGAGTCTTAGGGGTGAGCTGAAGCGCAAGGCCGGCCGCCCAAAAAAGCCAGCGATGATGCTGTATCGGTTCGCCGCTGCCGAGCACGAATATCCTACTCTGCTCGCTTGGCTTCGCAATCGACAGCAAACGGCGGGCCTTAAAGGGTGGTCGCTCCTGCAAGGGAAAGATTGGTGGACGGGAGCGCCGCATCAACGAGCTGCGAAAATCGCGGTTGAGCGATGGCGGCTTCACGTGAGCTGGAAGTCGTTTTTGGATCGAATCTCTTCGAAAAAATAGCCGCTGTTTTATTCGGAATGAACCACGCATGTCGGATGCGTAAACCCTCTCTTGTGCGTTTTACTCACAGGAGAGACAAAAATGTTGGAAGACCCGCGCTGGCATCGCAAGCTCAACCTCGCCTACCAGCAAACTTCGGCGCTCAAGCCGCGCTCAAATAATCCAAGGACCCATTCCAAAAAGCAGATCGCGCAAATCGAAAAAGCGATCCGCAGGTTCGGCTTTACCAATCCCGTTTTGGTCGACGACCGCAATGGCGTGATCGCAGGTCACGGCCGGCTTGAGGCGGCGAAATCGATCGGCCTTTCCGAGGTGCCGACCGTACGGCTCTCTGATCTGACCGAGGCGGACATCCGCGCCTATGTTATCGCCGATAACAGGCTTGCAGAGAATGCCGGCTGGGATCGAAACCTACTCGGGCTTGAGCTAAAATACTTGTCCGAGCTTGAGATCGACTTCGATGTGTCGATCACCGGCTTTGAGCTCCCCGAGATCGATATCCTGATCGGGGAGGCCGCGACGACAACGGACGCGGGCGAGGCGGACGAGCCGCCGCTCCCGGCCGAAGGGCCCGCGGTCACCCGGCCCGGCGATCTCTGGAAAATCGGCGCGCATCGGCTCATCTGCGGCGACTCCACCAAGCTGGAAACCTACCAGGCGCTGCTCGGTACGGAGCGCGCACAAATGGTCTTCTCGGACCCGCCGTACAACGTGCCGATCGCCGGCCACGTCTGCGGGCTGGGCGAAATTCAGCACCGCGAGTTCGCCATGGCCTCGGGCGAAATGTCCGAGGCCGAATTCACCGCCTTTCTTGCCTCCGTCTTCCGCCACCTCGCCGCCCATTCCGTCGATGGCGCCATTCATTTCCAATGCATCGATTGGCGCCATATCGGTCAGATGCTCGCGGCCGGCCGTGGCGCTTACAGCGAGCTGAAAAACATCTGTGTCTGGGCCAAGAACAACGCCGGCATGGGCTCGTTCTATCGCTCGCAGCATGAGCTCGTTTGCGTGTTCAAATCCGGCACCGGAGCGCACCTCAACAATATCGAGCTCGGCAAGCACGGCCGTAACCGCACTAATATCTGGAATTATGCCGGCGTTAGCGCGTTTGGCAGCGGCCGCTCCGATCTCGCGCTGCATCCAACGGTCAAGCCTGTCGCCCTGGTTGAGGACGCGATCCGCGACTGTTCGCGACGCAAGGGCATCGTGCTCGATCCCTTCCTTGGCTCCGGGACCACCCTGGTTGCGGCGGAGCGAACCGGCCGGATCGGCTATGGCATCGAAATCGACCCGAAATACTGCGACGTCATCCTGCGTCGCCTGCAATCGCTCTGCGGGCTCAACGCCACGCTTCAGGGGACCGGAGAATCCTTTGAGCAAAGACAGGCGAATGCCCTCCGGGGCGACGAAAGCGCGTGAACCACATCCGCAGCGAAAGCGGTTGCCACACTCAGGCGGGGCATGTACCTGCGCGCGCAGGGGCGCTGTTGTTTGCCATGTTCGATCGCGGCAAGGCCGTTCAACTGTTGCGCATTGTCGATCGCGAGCTGAATTCACCTGAACAGACCCGATGACGCATTGCCAAAGCGCACCCGCCGGCTAGCGGACCGCGTTCGCACCATCATTCTCGAGCTGGAAAGTAAATCGGCTCGCTCCAAACCCGCTCGGCATGGCAAGTTAAAGCGATGAACCTCGCCTAAGCACCGACTTGGCCTTGGAGATTGGACCCGTGGCGGTTGCCGCATCGCATCGCGGGGCGTTCGCCTTGAAGCGCGGACACCCCTCGTTCGGCCAGCGGAAGACGCCCCCGGAGTAGCATCCGTTCAAACAATCCTTTGCGAACATTAGGACACACGCTCGGAAATCCACTCGGTGAGGCCGGCCTCAAGCGCCGCATTTGCAATCCGGTCCGCGGACCAGAGGTGCACGGTACGCGCTGGCGCCGCCCTGATCGGGCGGATCGCGCTGTGATAGACGAAGAAAAAATGGTCTGAGCCCCCGTCCCGTTCAAATCGAGTCAGATAGTCGTCAAACTCGGCCTGCGATGCGCGGGACTTCACCTGCACCCAGGCCGTTTCGCCCGTAATTGGCTGTCTTAGCACCAGATCGACGTCGGACTGCTCACCACCCAGTTGGCTGATGCGGTCCCAGCCGCCACGATGAAAGATCAAGTCGATCAGGGTCTCGAAGTCCTTCCAGTCGAGCCGCCGGATCATTTCCTCGAGGGTGGCTGCCAACTCTGCCCGCAGCGTTGCGGCTTTCGCCGGCAGCGGTTCATCCTCTCCGCGGATCCGGCGCAGCAGGTAATCGGTCTCCCTTACGGCGCAGAGGGTCATCTGATAGTTCGCGGTGCTGGTCAGCGCCGAGCTTAAGCTGCGGACGCTAAGCGGAACACCGCTGAGGCTGGTCTTTCGCCATCCGCCGGTGCGCCGAAACCGGGAGGGCGAGCCAGGATCGGATTTGCTGGTTCGATCACGCGGCCTTTCGCAAAGGTCCACCACAGATGGCCGTCGGCGATCGTGAACCACAGCGTGTCCTCGCCAAGCTCATAGAATTCCCTCAATTCACGTAAAGCTTGTGCGATGCCGCCATTCCGCCGTCCCATCGCGATCAGCTGCTGACGGACCGTTGCCCAGTCGCCCCGCGCGCAGGCCGCGTGATCCACCGGCCGATAGCCGAACGGGAGAATACCGTTCTCCAAGGCGTCGGCAGCCCATTTGCCCTTTTCGCCGAGCTTGATGTAGCGAACCGCACCTGCATCCAGGCGCCCCTCGCTCAAGCGTTGCTGCGCCGCTCGTCTTCTCGATGCTCGCTGTGGGATGGCCGCTTCAGCGGAGATCACTGCGGAGCCGCGGTTTGTCGCCATGTTAGTACACCTTCGCACACCTACACATTTGAATAACGACCACTTCGCTCGTCGCGGCGCCGAAGTCGAGCTGGCCGCGCGCAGAGTAGGCAGCTACAGTTAAGAAATATCCTTTTTTGGGATAATCCGAATCCGGGATCAAATTGCCCGCCGCTCGAAATCCCACTGCCCGGCGGCGAATGCAAAAATCTCTCAGATCCGCCGAATACCACCGCCTTATTGGGCTGCTTGTCGCGGCGCGACATAAGGCCGGCATCCGCCAGCAGGCGCTCGCCAAGAAGCTCGGCAAGCCGCAATCCTTCGTCGCCAAATATGAGGGCGGCGAACGGCGGCTCGACGTCATCGAATTCGTCACGATCGCGAGCGCCCTTGGGGCCGACCCGGTCAAGCTGATCAGGCAGTTCGTCCGAACCAAAGGCCAAACCAAGAGCACCTAGGAACTCTCTGCTGCGTTTTGCCTCTCACGTCGCGGCAGTCTCGGCTCGTGATGCATCTCGGGTGCGGAGAAAGGTTCTGAGCAGTGACGCGGCATCCTGGAGCCGCCCCGCGTCGTAGACCAACTGCTCGATCTCCATCGCAACACGCACGCCCTCGCTGATGCTTCCCGATTCGGCGCACGCGGCCGCCGCTCTGGCGATCTGTTCGGCTTCCTTGAGCTTGGCATGAATCGCCAAAAGGCAAGCTTTAATGGCCGGCTCGATCCATTGAGCATCCATGGTTAGCGCTTCCGTCTTTCATTCACGGACCCATCGACGCTCCAACGACAGCAGAAGTCCAGACATTTTGGAGCAATCTTCTGGCTGCTCGGGCGGCCGTTCGATCACAATATGCGCGAGGCCTGTGCGCTTAGTTCGGACGCTGCGAGGTGGTTTTCGACCTCTGCGACGAGATGGCTTGTCCCTGGACATCAAGCCGACTGCTCCTCTCCGGTCGTTTTCGGCGAGCTCAAACGCGATTGGCTTTGTTTTGCCGAAAGCGGGCAACGCACGTCTACGCTCCGTCCGTTCGAAGGATCCGCTTCTGCTTCGCGTAGGCCGCACGCTCATAGCGCTCCAAGCCACGCAGCCGTTTGGCCCACCGGCCATGGGGTGATTTTAACAGCGCACTCAGGAGCTCATGGCGAACGGCGCGGATCCGCCCCAATTCGAGCTTGGCTCGAACGACATCTGCCAGCTCAAATGGAAGCGCCTCAAGGGTTCTGCCTTCCATGATCTGTCGGGCAAGCCTCTCAGCCCCCAGATCGTCGGCGGTCACCGACCGCGACAGGCCATGACGAAGCGCATTCTGGCGCGATCTTGCCTTGCCCTCTGCCGTCCTTGGACCCGTGCTGCGCTTGGCATTCGTCCGGTTGGCTTCGATTTGTTGCTCTGACGCCATTCCACCCTCTTCATGCACCTGTGGTCCACCGCTTTAGGCAGTAAATTGGCTGCCCGCGAAGCGCCAGCGGCTCACTGGTCTCAGCGGAAAAGAGCAAGAATCTTGCTGCAGAAAGGACTGGCCTTCGCTCGGAAATGGAGCGTTACTGATTCTGCCGGGCGCGCGAACGGTCCCGGTATCTCACCTCGCAACTGCGGGGCTTAAGGCAGTGCGGCGACCAGTGCCGCTGTTCTTAACCAGGAGATACCGGTGAGTAGCGTTCAAACCGACGGCGCCCCCCAACCCGAGCTTCGGCTCATCAAGTTCAACCCAGCTGACCGGCGCCATTTTATCGGCGGATCAGACGCCCGCATCATCATGGGCGATGACGAAGCCGATCTCGTTCGCCTCTGGCGCGAGAAGCGCGGAGAAATCGAGCCCCAGGACCTTTCTGACAATCTCATTGTCCAGCTCGGCACCGCAACCGAGGAGCTGAATCGGACCTGGTACCAGCGCCATAGCGGTCAAACCGTCACGCACGTCCAAAAGCGCGTACGCCATCCCATCCACAAATGGATGGCGGCAACGCTGGACGGCGTGGTCGAGGAAACTGGCGCGATATTTGAGGCCAAGTTCATGCTGCCTTGGAGTTTCACCGAGGCGGATGCTGCCGAGAAACATATGGCGCAGCTCCAGCACAACATGTGGGTGATGGCCTCGCGCTCCGCCGTGCTGTCCATCGTCACAGGCGGCGGCAAGTGGGTCGAAATCAAGCTCCACGCGGATCCGCTGTACCAACATTTGCTTCTGACGGCGGAGAAGAAATTCTGGCGCTGCGTGCAAACCGGGGAGCCTCCTCGCCTGTTCGGGATCGAGACGCCCCGCCCCCGACTCGAAGCGGTCAAGGTCGTGGACATGGCCGCCTCCAATTTGTGGGCGGAGTTGGCGGCAACGTACCTTAGAACCCGGGATGCCCATGCAGAGCACGAGATCGCCAAAGCAGAGCTGAAGAAGCTCGTGCCTGAGGACGCCAAGGAGGCCATCGGGCACGGGATTCGGGCCAAGCGATCGAAGTCAGGCGCCATCAGCTTCGATGCCCTTCAGACGGAGAGCACCGATGCATCGGTCCAGTGAGCGCATCGGCGCGATTGCCGCCGCGCTGGCCAAGGCGCAGGCGGAGTTGAGCAACCCTGAAAAGACCCTGATTGCCACCATCCGTTCGCCGTTTCCACGCGAGGAGGACCGCTCATTTCGCTACGCATCACTCGCGAGCGGGCTCGACATCGTGCGCAAGGCCTTAAGCCAGCAGGAGATCGCCGCCGTCCAGACCACCCGGATTGAAGCGAGCACGGGACAGGTCCATCTGACCACCTTGCTTGCCCATTCTTCCGGTGAATGGATCTCCTCCGACTGGCCCGTATGCCCCGCCAAGGATACCGACGCCCCCCGCCGGATGGGAGCGGCGCTGACCTACGCTCGCCGGTACGCCCTGTTTGCGTTGGTCGGCATCGCCGGGGAGGACGATCTGGATGCGCCCGATACCCTGGTCGGTTCACCGCCCGCCGAACCCCGACCCGGCAATGGCACCGGCGGCAAGCGAGGCAAGAGCGTTCTGCAGCATCCTCCCACGCTCGGCGCGCAACAATCAGCCAAGCTGCGGGACGACATACTGGAGGAGATCAACTCCTTGACCGACGAAGGCGACCTTCTCGTGTGGGCCAAGAACGCCCTTCCTCGAAAGAATACCTTACTCGAGGCCGACGCCCGAACTGTCGAGGCTGCCTACCAGCGCAGGCTCGGAGAAGCTGCACTTTCGAACGTCGAGAGCAGCCTTCCTGCAGCCGAAAGCCGCCTCCCTCCAGCCAATGCCGAAACTCCGCCGGTCGGCCTTGCCTTTCCCAAGGAGCCTACCCGCAAGCGAAGCAAGGCACACTTGGCATTCGTCGGAGGACAGCCCTGCCTCGTATGCAAGCAGACCCCATCAGACCCGCACCATCTGAAGTTCGCCCAGCCGAGAGCTTTGGGCCGCAAGGTTAGCGATGAGTTCACGGTCCCGCTCTGCCGTGCTCACCATCAAGATCTGCACCGCCACGGCAACGAAAAGGCGTGGTGGGCTGACCTGCAGATCGCCCCATTCCCGATCGCCAAGCAGCTGTGGGACGCAAGCCCGATCCATGGCAGTGTCGTGACGCCTGCGGATGCATTGGGCGAGTTCAACACCGGGACGGTCGCAGGATGAACGTCCCGTTCAATGGACCCCAAGCCGCTGCGCCGGTTGTCCCGCCTCCCGAATTCGAAACATTGTTACCCCCGCCCTTGTTGCTCCCCGGCGAAAGTCTTCAAAGGTACCAAGTGATGCGCAGTGTGATTTTTGCGGAGATCGCGCCTCGCTCTGCCATCGAATGGCTACTCGCGATCGATGTGGTTGAATTGTCCTGGGAGATCCAACGCTACCGGCTGTTGAGGCACAAACTTTTGGACCATTATCGCCAAGCGGCGATCGAACATAGTCTCCGCCACGTCGATCTCGCGGGGCTTCCGCCTGAGCTTGAGGAGGCGGCGACATGCCATATCCGGCAAAATGCGCAAGCTTGGCGGACAGATCGGCGGTCGGCAACTGAGATCGAGGCGCGCCTTGCAACGTACGGGTATGACCCGGCCGCCATCAACGCCGAAGTCTATCTGCAAGCGCGCGAGGTTTTCTTGGTCTTCGAAGCTTTACTCAACACCGCGCAAAACCGCCGGTTATCGCTGCTCCGCGAGATCGACAATCGGCGTCACGCCAAATATCCCTTGCGGGGCCGCCGAGACCTACTCACCTCCGCACTGGCTCCATCGCCAGGCCCACAGCCTACCCGCTATTCTGAGGTCTTCTTAGGTGATACTGCAACGGCAACCTGCGACGGTGGATGATATGGTGAGCAAGAGACCAGCAGTTTTCTTTGATCGCGACGGTGTCCTCAATGAGGATAATGGGTACGTGTTTGAAATCGGCAAGCTACGATGGATAGAGGGAGCGCGCGAGGCGATAAAAATGGTCAACGATGCCGGATACTTTGCTTTCGTGGTCACCAATCAATCAGGCGTGGCCAGAGGAATGTATGAAGAAGCTCACGTCAATGCGCTACATGATTGGATGGCAGCGGAGCTGGCAAAGACTGGTGCTCATATAGATGCATTTGAGTATTGCCCCTATCATCCCGAAGGTACAGTGGAGAAGTACCGTCGAACGAGCGATAGACGCAAACCCGGCGCGGGTATGATCACCGACCTGTTGAAGCGGTTTCCAGTGGATGTCTCCCGCAGTATTCTAGTCGGCGACAATCCAACTGATCTGGACGCTGCCCGCTTGGCGGGAATAAGGGGACACTTATTCGTGGGGGGCAACCTCGCGCAGTTCCTGGCGCCACTCTTAGACTTGGATCGGCAGTAAGCGGCTGGAAATCACCGGACCTCCATCCGCACCAATCGTCGTCCAGGCTCGTACTTGAGAATGTCCTTGGGACCTGGATGCCGTATTAGCTCTGCGCCATCCAAGACGTAGAGGTCGTCCGTGTGCTTACAGCGCCATTCGCCACAACCAGATAGTGGCAGATCGATCTTCTCCCCGAACGCACTCACCCAGCCGACCTGGCGAGCCGGCGTTCCCACCATCATCGACCAGTCTTTCGAGCTCTTGGTCAGCGTTGCGCCTGCAGCAAGAAAGGTGCCGACGCCACACGTAATATCGGGAACGACCGTAGAATTCGCCCCTAAGGTCGTCCCAGTTTTTACCAGCGTCTTCTTGAAGACAGCGTGGCGATTGATCGCGGCACGGGGAAAAGAGATGTGGGTGAACACCATGTATGGCGCACAGAACACGAAATCCTCGAGCTCAACATGCGAGAAGATCGAGACCGAATTGCCAAGCCGGCACGCGTGACCGACGATGGCGTTGCGTTCGACATAGGTGTTCTGGCCGAGGCTGCAGTTCTCGCCGATCACCGCGCCTGGCGCGACATGCGCGAAGTACCAGACCTTGGTAAAGTCACCGACCTTAGCCCCCTCCTCAACCACCGCGGTCGAATGGATAAACGGTGCCGACCCCTCGCCTTGCGTCACCTTCATTTAGGATGCTCGCCCCTCTTTTGCACTCAAACGCACCACGTGAGCGACGCTATTTGCCTAGTACTCCGCCCACCGCTGACTGTGTCGTATAATAGAAAAAAGCTCGACCAATCAAGGTGAAAAGCTCTAGTTCCACGCGAGATGGCTCCAAATCGATGCACGAAAAAGCGTGAAGACGCTCTGCGGCCATCGCTCCGCTCTTGTTGTCGGCCATCTCTCAACTATCGATCGTGAGCACGCATTCGCAGAAATTGCGCATAATCCGAGTGCACCCAAGCTTGGGCCGATCAAGGCGACAGTGCCGCATATTTGAACGATTCTCACCTGGAAAGAATTGTTTACTGGATGGCCACGATGCTAGTCGACTGCGGTGATCGGCTGGGGAAGCGCATCCATGTTCCAGGCCATACGCCTGTTCTTGGCGAGGCGAAGCGACTTTGCCTCGCAGCAATTCGCGTTGCTTCTCTTTGCCGTCCTCTTTGCCGCCAGTCCACTTGCGGTCCTCGCGCACGGATGGTTCGCGACCGGCTCATGGTTCACCGGCTTTCTGATGGTCGGATCGACGATAGCTCTGCTCGCGCTCGGCCGATGGCGTGAGTTCGAGATCGATGCGCGCGATGTGATCTATTGCTGCCTGCTGCTGGCCGTAGGCGCTTCTCTGGCGTTGAATGAAATCGGCCCCGATCGGAAGGAATTCTATCTCCTGACGCTCACGCTCGCCGCGTATCCGGCGGCGCGGCTGTATCGGGCGAAGCTGTTGTCGGGCAGCTTTATCCTTCTCATCGCAGCGGTTGTGGCGGCAGGTACGCTGGCAACAATTCCTTCGCTGATCGAGCAATGGAGTGATCCGGACCACCCGAAAGTGGTGGTGTTCGGCCTCTATGATGCTGCGCCAGCCCAGTTCACGATGCTATTAGGTTTTCTGCTGCTGTCTGTGACTGCCTGGAGACTGACCTGGCGCGGAGCAGTTCTCGTCGCTGCACTGTCGGCGATGCCCGCATTCGTCTTCGCAGCTTGCCAGGTGAGGTTTACGTTCGTCGCGATTGCCGTAGCGAGTTGGTTGCGGTCGGTATTGCAAACCAGCCGCGACAACAACTCTACATCCTCGTGATTCTGGGCGCCCTCCCGACCGCGGGCTTCGCCGGCACCGCGGCGCGTTGGGGAACAACTAAGCTCTTCGTTCATCATGCCATCGAGAGCACCACAACGTCCTTGGGCCCAGGATGCGCGTCGGTCGACACTCGAAACTCGATCGACATCCGCAAGCAGCTCTATATCGATGCGCTCCGGCTGCTGGCGAGGGGTGACTTGTTCGGTATCGGCTTTGAGCGCTTCCCGACGATGTCGTGCATTCGAGGAACGCAGGTCCATAGCGCGCCGCTGCAGGTCGCCGTCGAGTTCGGTCCGCTCGCCGGCGTGCCGTTCGTGATCCTAATTGCGCAATGTATCGGCGCTCGAATGTATTGGCTCGGACGGATCAACCCGGAGGCCCGGTTCGTGCTAGCGGGCGTCGCTTTCGCCACCATTCTGAGCCTTGCGCATAGGCGAATCAGCCGCGAGACCCCCTTATTCCTGCTGTTGGGCTACGGCGCTGCGGTCAGCAGCCGTGGCCATCGTTTTGCTTTGGAATGGATGCGAGACAGTCTGAAAGACTTTTGATGCCTTCAGATCCGTGGAGTTTTGACGTATCCGTTCCGGCAGCACCTGTAGGTCTAGCCGAGCTTGAAGAACCCGCTTTGCCTGTTGGGCGCGTTGAAGGGCACGGCGATCTGCGCTGACGTGTTCGTATGGACGGACAATGCGTCGGCTCGCTGAAGGGCCCAAGCTTTCGTTCGCAGCAATGGGCGGACAAATCTACGAGATTGCCACTCTTGAACAGATGTCCTCGTATTCCTGTGGCGGCTGCTCCTAGAGCGTGATGAAGTTAGGTTCGTGCATATCCTGAGTTTGCCAAGTAGCTTGCGCATTCTTTGGGCGTGAAGAGC